>CACZHC010000046.1 GCA_902780865.1 uncultured bacterium | reverse complement strand
GTCGATCTTTCGTGTGCCTGGTTGGTTTAGCAGCTCCATGATACACGATTTCCCCGACGCCGTGGGCTTTTTCTTCCGCCGCCGGCGGCCACCCCCATGAGGGTGGTGTGGATTGTCTTTCTTCTTCGTCGAACCCCATGGCCTTCCTCTCTTCTTTGCTGACCCGTTAGATATTACCATTTGGGCTTTTTTAGCCATGTCCGTACGGCATGCCGTTTTTTTGGTATAATGTTGCTAAAGTTCAATAGGGAGATTGTCGTGATGAAATCAAGAAAAGGGGCAACATATCTTGAATACGCTCTTCTCGCGGCACTCGTCGGCATCGTCGGCGCGGTGGGCGTGATGAAGTACGGCAAGGCGATTGGCGAGTTCTTCTCTTCTCTTGCCGACAAGACGACCGAGGTCACGCCGAAAAAGCCCTGATTTCTAACATGGCCGAGAGGCCGAAAGGAAAAACAAAAAATGAAGAAGCAGACACTCCGCGCCCGCAAGGGTGCAACGTTCATCGAGTACGCGCTCCTCGCGGGTCTCGTTGCCATCGTCGTCGCGGCTGCCGCGATGTTCTTCGGCGACGACCTCAAGGAGCTCTTCGGCTCGGCCGGCAAGCAGACTGAGTCCGTCAAGGCCGGTGTCGACAAGGTCGACCTCCACTCGACTCTCGACAAGGCCAACCAGAAGGGTGGCGGCGGACAGCAGAACCCCTAACGGCATGCTTAAGCGCATCAGGCGGCGTGTCGCGAGCGAACGGGCGAGCGTGTATCTCGAATATGCGCTCGTGACTACCGTCACGCTCGGGATCGCCGCCGTTGCCTTTAATCCGGAAAGCTGGTTTTTCAAGGGGCTGGGCGTTGACTACGCCTTTCGCGAGGTGCTGATCAAGCTCCCGATCTTCTGATGCCAATAGTCTGGATTTCACTACCGTTGATCCTCGCCTTTGCCTGCTACGGCGAGATAAAGGCGAGGAGAATTCCCAACTGGCTCACGCTGGGCGCCATTGCGCTCGGCCTGGGGGCCGCCTTGATAGAAAACGACTTGGAGGGGCTTAAGGATTCCGTCCTTGGGCTTGCGATTGCGGGGGGATTGTTCCTCCCGTTTTGCCTTCTTGGGGTCGTAGGCGGCGGCGACATGAAGCTTATGGCCGCGGTCGGCGCGATCGTCGGCTGGCCGATGGTGCTTCGCGTCGTGTGCAACACCTGCATCGCGGGCGGAATAATCTCCGTGGCGATCATGGCATGGCACGGCGTCCTCCTCTCGACGCTTGCGAACGTGTTCCGCATAATGGTCGGGATGCCGCGCAGGAACCAGGGTCTCAGGAACCCGCCGATGGTGCCATACGCGCTCGCGATCACGCTCGGCACCCTCGTCGCCGTGTTCATCCAGGATTTTTGACGCCGTGTTCAAGTGGCTGACGAGAAACGACGGAAAACGCAGGGCCAAGGCCGCGCGTCGGCTCAAGTCGCCCCGTGCCTCCGTTTTCTCCGAGTTCGCGATCGTCATGCCGATTGTCGCGCTCGTGTGCAGCGCGCTCATCGAGATCGTCGGCTTCTGGGACGCGCAGGTCATGGCCAACCACGCCGCATGGACGGTCGGCAGGATCGTCATGGTGCGCGGCTCCGACGGCCTTGCGTTTTCAAGCGCCATCGACAAGAAGTCCAAGACCGGCATTCCGAACACCAACATGCCGTCCGCGATAAAGACCCTTATCGACGAGATCAACGCCGGGCTCGCGGGCGCAAACAGGTTCAACAACCGGGGGAACATCGCGACCCTCTTCCTGATGTCCACATGCGGCATCGGCTACTACGGGGCCTCCCCGGGCAGGACGCTTTCGGACGGGCTCAAGAAAATCATCGACTCCGCCTTGAAGGCGATGACAGACGGCATTCCGCAGTGGGTCAAGGATGCCGTCGCCGGCATAAAGCTCCCGTCGTTCATCCCCGGCGGCGGGTCCGGAATAATGGAAGTGGTGAACAAGATCGTCGGCGCGATAGTGGACAAGGTCGTGGAGATCGCGCTCAAGCCAATTGCCGATGCGCTTGGGGACATTCTAAAGTCTGCGATCGAGAAGGCGATCGGCAAGGACGGCATCAAGATCGACGAACTCTTCAACGGCGAAAGCGAGGCGGCTCGCCACGCGCGGCAGATATACGGCGCGGCCTCGCGCATCGTGAGGGCAAAGTCGACGATCGGCAAGGAGGTGCTTGTAGTCACCGACATGGACACTCTCAGCGGTCCTTTCATGTTCGCCAAGCGCAGTGCCCTCGGGCGGCTTGCCTATCCGCAGGTCGTCGACAAGGATGCGAAGAGCGACGGATACTTCGTCACGGGCGTGCATGGCTGGCCGGCGAACGACAACGGCCTTGCCATGGTCCACGTCGAGATCAACTGGCCATACGAGTCGGGCTGGGTCTTTCCGGTCGTCTCGGGACGCGACTACCTTGCGTCCTCGCCGCCCGTCGCCACCGGCCACAGCATGGTCTTCCCGCAGCCCGACATCGCGAACGAGAACCTCTACTCCGAGGGCGCGACGGCCTTCGAGCCCGGTTCCTACACGAACAACGCGGCCATCGCAGCCCTTGACGACCTTGCCAAGGAGATGAAGGACTACCTCAAGTTCGTCAAGTTCGGCATGAAGTTCAGGATATGCGCCGAGTCGCTGTCATTCAAGGACGGCAAGTATCACGCGGCGTCCGTCACCTGGTGGAAGTATATTCCCGAGCTGAATGCGCTGTGGCCGTTCGACACGGGAAACGGTGACAGCTATCCTGTGGGCGGCGAATACGGGAAGTGCTGGAACACGCTGACCGACAACAAAGACCAGGACACAAAGGAGTCCACGCTGAAAGAAAAAGGCTACTTCAACGGTTCCAGCTACCATAACCGCGACTACTACTACTGGGACGGCTCCTACCACAAGAGCTACCGCCAGAGCCTCTGCGACTCGGGCGGGAGCGCGGGGCTTCCCGCCTGGTACGACAGCCGGACGGGTCAGGGGTTGTCCTACAAGAACAGCTCGGTCAACCTCTTTGGCGGGGAAAGCCAGTTCAATACATGCGTGACCATGTACTGCAACGATTCGACCATCCCCGCCGACCAAAGGAATTATGTCAGGCAGTTCGGGCTCCTGAACAGGTCAAAGCTGTTCAAGGTCGTGCGTGACTTCGCCGACCGCAACAAGGTCAACGTGTACAACCTCGTCAAGTGGCAGGAGGGGCACGACCTCGCGGCGTGGAAGGCGCAGGACAAGGAAGTCTACGAAAAGGCCCAGAAGGCGGAAAGTTCGTTCGCCGTCATCAAGAAGCTCATCAAGGACGAGATAGTCGACATCGAAAACATGGAGAACGGAACGTCGCAGTGGACCGGCGACGAAAACGACCCCGTCTACGACCCGAACGACCAGGCAATCATAAAAGACCCGGATTCCGCCGCCAAGAAGGCCTGGGCCAAGTGGCAGACGATGAAGGTCAACCTGAGGAACAAGCTTAAGGAAGTCGACGCCGCGGCCGAGGCGCTGCGGAACGAGTGGCAAAGATACAAGAGCGCCGTCGCCTCCTTTGAGCTGCAGCGCACCAAGTGCGTAAACACCTATTTCTCGCTGGCCTGCCTCAGGATCATCGGCGCCGCGAAGAACCTCTCCGTCCTCGACGCGGGGCATGACGCGAACTTCAAGATACCGGCGGGCTACATGAGCTACGACATCGGCAAGGGGACGCGCGACATGCTCGCCAGCATAAATGCCTATCAGACGAAGATCAACGAAGCGTACGACAGGGAGGTCGAGTACGGCGCCATGCTTGGGCTTCAGAGCGCCGGCAAGGCGAAGAGGGAGGGCAAGAGGCCCGACGAGATCGTCGATGAGGCGGACAAGATCAACGAGGACTCTCCGGGGTCCCTTGCCCCGGGCAGCGACACGGGCTCGATCATCGACAAGGACCACCAGGAGTATTCGGGAGGCGCGTGGCAATGGAAGTGATCCGCAGAATGAGGGGGAGGATTGCCTCCGAGAGCGGCAGCGTAGGCGTCGTGGTGGCGCTTGTGATATTCGTAGTCATGGGGATGGTTACGATGACGTGGAACACTGCGCAGCTGTCGAAGGCCAAGATGCGCCTCCAGAACGCGGCCGACTCGGCTGCGCTTGCGCACGCGATATGGCAGGCGCGCGGCATGAACGCCGTGCAGAACATCAACGACGAGATGTACGAGGCGCTTTCGCTCGCCGTCAAGCTCCGCAACGTGGCCAAGGTCGTCGAGCCCATCGCGCTCGCGTTCGACGCTGCCTCGAACGCTCCGTTTGTCGGCATCATCTTCAAGGGGCTCGCCATCGCGATGCACACGATCGGCGTGCTCGCGGGCGGAACGGGGGGGTGGCTCGCGGCGAGGGTATGCGATATCTTCCTGAAGTACATAGCGATGGTGTACGTCTACGGCTCGTCTCTCCTCGGGTACTGCAACGCGCAGAAGCTTGCCACGCAAAACGAGGCAGACCCGCTCGTGGCCTACTCTCCGTCGGCGTCGGTGACAGACCCTGACGGCTGGCGTCTGGGCATCTATGCGCCCGGGATCTCGTGGCCGGTCAAGGATACGTTCCTGCTTCCTCTCGCGCAGTCCAGCAAGGACGAGGTGGGCAAGTCGCCGTGGAAGGGCGACAAGATCACCGTGTTCGAGAGCTCGATATCCCCGTGGAAGCAGATATACAAGTTCACCTGCGCCGGCGACGCCTGGGCGATAAAGCCGTATGTCTCGAAGCGCGGCACGACGGAGGGGCTCGAGGTCAAGGACGGCAAGGTGACGGACGACGGCGTCCTTCCCGGGCCTACGATCTGGTTCGCCTTCAAGCTGGGGCAGAACATCCAGACGCTGCCGATCGACGGGTTTTTCAATCCCGGAGACAAGGACCGCTGGTCGCGCAAGTACCTGCCCATGGTGGCTGTCTCGGCGGCGCAGTGCATCACTGGCGACGTCATTCCGCACTCTAAGAAGAACGAGGAGGACAAGACGAACCAGCGGCCCGCCGGCTTTGGCGCCGGCGCGACGGCGAAGCTCGTCCCCGTCTCGCAGTTCTTCTACAAGATAGGAAAGATCGGCGGCTATGCGGTCGACTCTCTGATTTACCACTGAGAAACCATGGGATAGTCAGCACAAAGGAAAAAAAACTGTGGACAATACGGCGAGAAGAGTTCTGAGACGGCTGTTCGGCGAGCGTGCGACCGTCATGCTCGAGTTCGCCTTTGTCGCTCCGCTCGCCATCATCGTCGCCGTCTACGCCGCCGACATCATGCGCATCCTCCGCACAGAGCAGCAGCTCGAGATAGCGACGCGTCTCGCCGCAGACGTGGAGGCGCACATGGCCGACTACTACGCCGGCGGCAAGACGCCGGGCAGCGCCGCGAAAAACGTCGCAAAGTGCTACCTCGTGGACGTTGCGCATGTGGCGGAAGGCATCGGCGACGTCTACATAAAGGGCGACAGCTATGTAGTGAAGAACTTTATTTCCCTTGCCGTCGACGAGCTAAACAAGTTCATGAAGGGCCAGAGCTTTAGCGAGGACAACGTGTTTTTCAACCTCCTCGGCAAGATCCTCGGCGGGCTCATGAACTTCGTCACCTTCCGGACAGTGAACTACGTGACGGACATAATCCCGCACGACCGGGCGGTGAAGATCTCGACGGCCGTGTACATACCGACGGTTCTCCCGCCTGCGGCGTACTCCGCGATCTCCCTGCCGCAGCGCGGCGGCGGAGGCGGCGGCAGGATCGGCGTCGGGCAGTTCACCGCCGACCTCGAAGGCGGCAGCGCGGCGACGGCGTGGAGCCTCAAGATCAACGACAAGAAGAGGCACCGCGTCTACTGCTACATGCCGGTCATGGACTCTGTTCCCGTCGCGCCGGAGACGTACGTGAGGAAGTTCAAGTCGTGGTGCGCGAAGCACCCGTTCCTGAAGAAGATATTCAATTGAGGCAGAAACTAGCCAGAACGGCGCTTTCAGTCGCCATCCTCGTACTCGCGGTGCTCGCCGCCCGATGGACGGTTCGCGCCGCCATGTCGCGCGCGTACAGGGCCAGCCGCGACGTCGGCGCGCCGGAGATGCCGGTCGTGCAGGCCCCCATGTCATGTTCCCTCTCCGCCATCGTGCCAGCCGAGCTGCGCGTCAACCTTGCGGGGCTCGTCGTCAGGCGCAGGGCCGAGCGGCTCGGCATGCCCTATTCGCTCGCCGTCGACGTCGCGGAGGAGAAGGCGGAGAGCGCTGGCTGGGAGCGCCTGGACGACGAGAACGCGCTCACCATAAAGAACCTGTCCGGCATGGAGCGCGTCTACAAGACGCCGGAGGGCTCCATCGTCCTCCGCGAAGTGCGGGCCATCATGGGCAACGACTCGCTTATGGAGGATTTCGTGATCCCCGCCGAGATGATTCCCGCCCCCGACGAGCAGACGACGCCAGACGTGCTGGCGCGGCGCAGCGCGGCGCACGTGAAGGAGCTGATGCCGCCTGTCGTTCGCGACGTAGTCGTCGGGAGCCCGCTTTTCACCGAGCTCGTCGAGCGCGGCGGAGGTGCCGCGCTGATCGTCCATTGCGTTGCCGAGACGTCTGCCGCAGACGCGACGTGCTCCATCGCGACCGCGGCGATGAAGTCCGGCTGGGCGAAGGCCCAGAACCCCCTCGCCGGCCTCAAGGGGGCGCCGGCCGCCGCGGAGAGCTGGACGAAGGGCAACCTGACTTTCTACTTCGAGGCCGTGCCGCGTCCGGCGGGCGGCGGGTGCGACGTCAACTACCGCTTCACAGACGACGAAGTTCTGATTTCAAAGAAAGGAAACAACGATGAAAACTGACAACCACACAAAAATCGCCGCAGTCGCGGCCGTGCTGGTAGGACTCTTCGCGGTCGTGGCCGTGAACAAGTACATAATGCGCAAGACCGCCGTCGCGCCGACGCCGAAGGCGTCCATACTCGTCGCGACGACTGAGATCAAGGAAGGCGCCGAGATCGGCGAGGAGATGCTCGGATCGGCCGAGATTCCGTTCGAGGCGCTCTCCAACAACCACATCGCGCTTCCTGAAAAAGGCGACCCCGGCTACCAAAAGGCGTTTTCCGAGGCGATCGAGAAGATCGTCGCGAGAAAGGCCAAGCGCCTCATCGCGGTCAACACGCCGGTATTCTGGACCGACATCGACACCGAGCCGAAGATCCCGTTTGCGGACCTGATCCCCGACGGCTGCCGCGCCGTAACCGTGCCGGTCGACTCGGTGAGCTCGGTTTGCGGGTTCATCAAGCCTGGAAGCCGCATCGACGTCGTCCTCACGTCCTCCGAGGAGAAGCTCGGGCTCGTCACCGGCCAGGCCGCGAAGGAGGCCGGCGCGCGCGTCGTCTCGAGCGTGATCCTGCAGAACGTCCCGGTCATCGCGACAGACAGGCAGTACGACCTCGAGTCGAATCCTTCCGGATACGGCACGATGACGCTCGCGCTGCCGACGAAGGCGGCGATCATGATGGTTCAGGCGCGCACGATGGGGCAGATCACGTATCTCCTCCGCAACGTGCGCGACACGAAGACCGAGCAGGACCGCGCCAACGTGACCGTCGCGCCGGGAATGTCCTTCGGCGACACCGTGAGGTCGTTCCAGAACTGAGAAACCAGAAAGGGGCTAGAACATGAAGGCTACTAGATTGATGTTGGCTGCGGCGTTCTGCGCGGCGCTTTCGGCGGACGCGGCGGTTGTGAGGAAGCTTCCCGCCGAAACCGTTGTGGAGGGTGAGTCGCTCTCGCTAGACGCGATGGGCGCGAATTCCGTGAGAAGCTCCAACACGGCCGTCTTTGGCGCGGCCCTCAGGGAGTCGGGCGAGGCCGTCATCTCGGGCGCAAGGCTCGGCGAGGCACGTCTCGACTACGTCAGGGAAGGGCAGATCTTCGCGTCGCGCCCGGTCACGGTCGTGCCCGTCTTCTGGCAGGTCCTCAAGAAGATGTTCACGGACGACCCAGAGATCACCGTCGACATAGTGGGCGACAAGGTGGTGGTCGGCGGGTACACCGCCAACGTCGACACCTTGCGCCGCGTCGACACGGCGAAGGCGCTCGACCCCTCGCGCATCGTCGCGCAGGTCAGCTATTCGACGGCTCAGATCGCCGAGCTCGTCAAGGACTTCCTCGTGCGCGCCGCCGTCACGAACATCGGCGTCAACGTCGTTGGGCACGAAGTCTGCCTTTCCGGGCGCATGTACGATACCCAGTCCATCGAGCAGCTGAAGAAGCGCGTCGAGGGCTTCGTCAAGGACTTCCCCGGCATGTCGGTCAACACCGACGAGCTCAGGGTGTACAAGCAGAAGATAATGATCAACATCGAGTTCGTGCAGTACAGCGACACGATGTCCCGCAACCTCGGCTTCTCGGGGCCCGATTCGATTACGGCCGGCTTCGACTGGAACTTCGGCTACGAGCACCAGAAGGAGACGAAAGGCGGACGCGACGGGAAGAACAACCTCAAGTTCACGCGCGACAACTCGGTCGAGACCGGCTACACCACGGAACAGTCAGAGGGGGGCGCGGCGACGAGGACGCCGAAGGACAGCAACACGGCGAAGACGACTTTCGTGAGCGACCTCGCCAACGACTTCACGTCCGGCAACTCGTGGTCTCACAACTGGTCCGGCGGCGCGCACGCCAAGATCGACGGCGTGAAGGCGACCATCAACCTCCTCAAGCTGAACGGCGCGGCGAAGTCGCTCTACTCTACGACGCTCTCCACGCAGTCCGGCATCGAGGCGGAGTTCCAGAGCGGCGGCACGTTCAACATCATGACGACGCCTGGCATGGGCTCGAACGGCGACATGGTGGCGATAGAGTACGGCTACATAATCAAGACGACGCCGCTCATCATCGACGCCAACACCGTGAACCTCGATTTCTCGCTCGACAACAAGGAGCCCCTGGACAACACGGGTTCCCAGATCGCGCGCTACCAGACGAAGTCCAAGTACCTCGTCCGTCCAGGCGAGTCCATCGCGATCTCCGGCTACAAGCACAACTCGGAGAAGGAGGACAAGAAGGGCACTCCCTGGCTTTCGAACATACCGTGGATCGGGCCATACCTCTTCGGGAACACGGCGAATAAGGTCGAGCTGCAGGACATGCTGCTCGTCGTGACCGTCAACTGGGCGCTCGAGGGCGACGGAGAGGCCGCCGCCGCGCGTCTTGACGAAATGAAGAACCGCAAGGTCGAAGTGGAGATGCCCTGATGAAGCCGCTTGTCTTCACGCGAGAGGGGAAGCGCATAGCGACGCTTACCCCCCAGGAGGGGAAGGCCGGCGAGGTCTTCACCCTCGGCTCCGCCGCGAAGTGCGACATCGTCGTGTCGGCGGAGTTCGGCCTCGCGCCCCAGCAGGTCTCGTTCTCCCCGCTCGGCGGCGTCTGGTGGATCGGCGACATCGCGGCGGACGGGCGGCTCGAGATCAACGGCCGCAGGACCGCGGCCGAGGCGCTCGTGGGCAAGGCGTCGGTCCGCGTCGGCTCATTCGAGTTCGAGGTGTCGAGCGAGCAGTCTGGCGAGCGCAAGAGCCGCCGCGAGACTGCCTCCGACATCCTCTACGCCCATGCGCTCTCGCAGCTGTCGCGCACCTTCTCCGACTCCGCGTCCGAGGACGCGCTTGAGCTCGAGAAGCGCGTCGACGCGTCGCTTGACGACATCCTCGCGCGGGGACTCCCCGACTTCGAGGGGCTTGACGAGGCGACGTTGGCCGACCTCCGCCGCGAGACGGTCGAGGACATGCTCAGGCTTGGCCCCCTGGAGCCGCTTATCGCGGACGACTCGATCACCGAGATCATGGTCATCGACTATCGCCACATCTACGTCGAGCGCAAGGGCAAGGTCGCGCTTTCCGACCGCCACTTCCGAGACCCGGGCCACCTCATCCGCGTCATCGAGCGCATCGTCAACAAGGTGGGCCGCCGCATCGACGAGTCGAGCCCGCTCGTGGACGCGCGTCTCGAGGACGGCTCTCGCGTCAACGCCGTCATACCGCCCATCACGCCGGACGGCGCGTGCCTCACGATCCGAAAGTTCGGCAAGTCCCTCTTTACGCTCGACAAGCTCGTCTCGTTCGGCTCCATGAGCCCCGAGATGATGAAGTTCATCGACGCGTGCGTCGCCTTGAGGAAGAACATCGTCGTCTCCGGCGGCACCGGCTCCGGCAAGACGTCGCTCCTTAACGCCATCTCGCTCTGCATCGGCCCGGACGAGCGCATCATCACGGTCGAGGACTCGCTCGAGCTGAAGCTCCAGCAGAGCCACGTCGTCCGCATGGAGGCGAGGCCGGCCAACGCCGAGGGGAAGGGCGAGGTGTCTATCCGCCTTCTCGTCAAGAACTGCCTCCGCATGCGCCCCGACCGCATCGTAGTCGGCGAATGCCGCGGCGGCGAGGCCCTTGACATGCTCCAGGCGATGAACACCGGCCACGACGGCTCGCTTACGACCGTCCACGCCAACACGCCGAGCGACACCGTGGCGCGTCTCGAGACGCTGTGCCTCATGGCTGGCATGGACATGCCGCTCTCCGCCATACGCGCGCAGATTGCGAGCGCCGTGTCGATCATCGTGCAGACCGCGCGGCTTTCGGACGGCTCGAGGAAGACGATCGAGATCGCGGAGGTCTGCGGGCTTGACGAGAAGGGCAACGCGAAGCTCAGGACGATCTTCGAGTTCAAGCGCGAAGGCGTCGATCCGAAGACCCGCAAGGTCCTCGGCCACCACGTCGTCGTCGCGAAGCCAACCTTCTTCGAGGACTTCGCGCTGCGCGGCGTTCCTCTTGACGAATCGGTGTTTGCGGGGGTGCCTGAATGACGGTGGACATTTTGATTGCCGCCCTGTCGATCGTGGCCCTCGCGGTCTTCGTCGGCATTGCCGTCAAGGGTCTCCTTGACGCGTCCACGAAGGAGGCCGAGTCGTCCGACGACCTTATGGCGCGCGCCGCGAAGGCGCGGGATTCGGGGATGCCCGAGTTCGTCGCCCGCATCATGCGCGCCCGCCGCGCCGCGAAGGTGCGGGCGGAGCTTCCCGACGCGCTCGACATGGTGTCCAACTCGCTTTCCGCAGGCCTCACGCTGCCCCAGGCGCTCATGAGGAACCTCGACCACTTCCCGCCGCTCGTCGCCGAGGAGTTCGCGCGCGTCATCTACGACACGCGTCTCGGCTTCTCGATTGGCGGCGCCTTCGACAACCTCGCACGGCGCCTGCCGATACCTGACGTGACGATGGTCGTCATCGCCTCGAAGATCGGCGTCTCCCACGGCGGCAACCTCGCGGAAAACTACCGCATGCTCTCGGCGCTGCTCAGGGACAACATGGCGTTCGAGGACGAGCTCCGCGCGATGACGACCGAGGGCCGCATGCAGGCCATCGTGATGAGCGCGCTGCCGCTTGTGATGATCGTGCTGCTCGGCCTCGTAAAGCGCGACCTCGTGGCGCCGCTCTTCACGACGGGCATCGGATGGGGGACGCTGTGCCTCCTCCTGACGATGCAGGGACTCGCGTACCTGTGGATACGCAAAATCGTGGACGTAAAGGTGTGACGCAATGAACATGGACCTCGCCATAGCGTTTTCCTGCGCGGCGGCATCCGCCGCGGCGCTCACGTTCCTTTTCGTACGCGCCCTCTCCGGCGCAAGCCGCCGCGCTTCCGGCGGCGGGCAGTCTGCGCTCCGTTCCATTCTCTCGCTCGTCGGCCATGCGTTCGAGCGGCGCCGCGGCGCGGACGCGGAGCTCGACCGCACGCTGATTCGGCTCGAAAAGCTCGTGGTGCAGTCGGGCGGCAAGTTCCTCGAAGGCGCGACGGCGCCCGAGGTGTTCGCCGCCAGGTTCGTATTCCCCGCGTTCGCCATCGCGGTCATCGTCCCGCTTGGCCTGCTTCTCCGGCTTTCCGGCGGCGTGGTGTTCATGCTGTCGGCGTTCTTCGCCGCGGTGCTGTACGCCTATCCCGAGTCGGGGCTCAAGGCGGCGGCGCAGGAGCGCGCGCGCCGCTTCACCCGCGAGCTTCCCGGCTCCTTGGACATCATGCGCCTCGTTTCGCAGTCGGGCGGCGACCTTCTTTCGGCGATCAGGTCTGTGATCGAGGTCGGCGGCCCTGGCCCCGTCCGCGAGGAGCTTGCGCGCGCCGTCGCGCAGGTGGCGATCGGCTCGTCGCTCGTCGACGCCCTCAACGGAATCGCCACGCGCATCGGCACGAACGAGGCGAACGCCGTGTTCTCGACGCTCGCGCAGTCGCTTGAAATGGGCACGTCCGTCGCCGACAACCTCAAGTCCGCCGCCCAGCTGATGCGCCACGCCGCGCGCGTAAAGGCCCAGGCGCATGCGCAGAAGGCAGTCGTGAACATGTCGTTCCCGCTCCTTCTGCTCATCCTGCCGGGAATCTTCATCGTCCTCTTCGCCCCGCTTGTCATACAGTACGTCAACAGGTAGCCGCCATGCAGAACATAAATCCAAAGCCGGCAATCGTGCCAACGGTCCTTTCCCAGAAAGGCATCTTCTGGACAATAGTCCTCGTCGCGCTCTTCTGCGCGTCTATGTGGCTCTACTCGTCCTGGTCTGCGCTTTCCGCTGCGCGCGAGCGTCTTGCGGAGCCAATCTCGACCACGATCGAGATGCCGTTCTTCTCGGTCGCGACTCCTCTTGGCTGGGAGGAGTGGAGCTCGGTCACAAACGAGGTGGCGGTATGGCGGCGCAAGGGCGTCGACCTTCCGATCCTGCACTTCCTCTCGGAGCACGACGACGGTTTCGCCTACCATGCGCTCGACGTCAACGCGGCCGTCGTGCTGCGCATCATAGACGAGGACATAACGTCGGAGGCGATACCGGGCCTTCCGGCGACGCTTGCGCTCGTCTCGAAGGGCGTCGCGCAGTTCACCGTAAAGCCCGGGGTCATGGGCGTTCGCGTCGACTTCGACTTCGACACCGCGCCTTTCTCGGGCGAGGCGGCGATCTTCTATTCGGGCGACGTCCGCTACGTCGTCTGGGCCATCTGGCCGGAGGAGGACGAAGCGGCGGAGGCCGAGATACGCGGGTACATGTCGCGGCTTTTCGACGTGATGAAGATTCCGAACATCCGCGAGTCCATCGACCGCCCCGTCGTGAACTCGGGGCACCTCACGGCGGAGCAGAACGAACGCGTGCACCAGCAGGTCGACCGCGAAATGGCGCTGTGGCGTCTGTTCGCGGACCGAGTCGAGACCGGCACCACCGCCGCGCTTCTTCCCGCGCTCAAGCACTACCGCGAGGCGATGAGGCTCCTCTCGTCCATCCGCCAGGAGCGCCTTGCGCTCGGGACGGACGAATTCAAGCGCTATCTGACGTTCCTCGAACGCCGCCGCCGCGACGTCGAGGAATGGTTCGTCGTCCTGGACAAGGCGATGGCCATGCGCGACTGGGAAACCGCGCGTTCGCAGGCGCAGTGGATCATCGACCACGCGACTCTCACCGGCGAGCGCGTCGACGCCAGGCGTGCGGCGGATGCGCTTGCGAAGATTCCCGAGGAGGGCAACTGACATGGAGAACCTGAAAATATACGGAACTGACGGCAAGGTCATCCTCGAACGCGACCTTGGCGGGGAGAAGGGGCCTCTTATGGTTCTCGCGGGCGATGCGCCGCGGCTCGTCGACGCCGTTGAACAGGGCGCGGAGATCCTCGGCGCCCTTGTGCGAGACGAGGACGGCTGGGTTCTCGCGTCCGCGAAGACGGACCTCCCCGTCGCCTCCGGCTCGAAGCGCGCGCAGTCGAGCCCGCTTGCGGCCGGCGTCTCCTGCTCGCTCGGGCCCTGGACGTTTCGTCTCGACACGGCGATCGTCGCCGGCGGACCGGTGTTGCTGTGGCGGTTCGGTTCGGGTGCTATTGCGCTCGAGCGTCTCGTGCAGGGACGAAACTCGGTCGTGGCCGCAGACGACGGTTCGCTTTCTGTAAACCCTCCCGTTTCTGGCGGCGACACGCTGTGCGAGATATTTCCCACTGCCGACGGCGTGGACGTCGTGACAAGCGGGGTCAATGCGCAGCGGCTCTCCGTTGAACGGGACGTTCTTTTCTCCGTCGGCCGGTTCCAGGCTATGGCCATGGATGCGGCGGACGCCACGGCAGCGGTCAAGTCGGGGAATCCCTTCTCGTGGCCTTCGCGCAAGACGCGCTCTGGGCTGTTGTTCGGGATCCTCGTCGTCGCCTTCGTATGCCTTTGCGCGATGTTCGTGACGAAGCAGCTCCGCGGCGTAGAGGCCGCGGTCGCGGCGAAGACGGGCGCCGTGCAGACGAGTCGCCACCACGACACTACGGGTTTCGAGTTTTCCGACGAAGACGTGATGGTGTACGACAATGCCTTCATCCGCTCGCTCCCGATGATCCTGAAGGCCGAGAGCTCGCCTGTCACGCGCGACCTCATCTCTCGCGGAATGCAGCTCATGGGGCACATCGGCGGCGCCGACGTCGAGGCGAACGAGAAGAACGTGGCAGCTCAGGTGCGCTTTCTGAAGGACGTCGACGCCATGCAGGTCGCGGTCCAGAAGGGCGACTGGGACAAGCTGGTGGCGTTGATAGCCGAGGTGGACAAGTCCACGTTCGTCCGTTTCGACGCAGACGTGTTCCTCTCCGACGCGGTGGAGATCGCGAACTTCGTGCAGGTCAAGCTCCCCGAGTTCTTCCTCTCCGTGTCCGCCGCAGGCAGTGCGGGGCTGGCCAAGACCGAGAAGCACGTCGAGGCCTGTTTCGACACGCTGGACGACAACCTGTTCATGTCGGGCGCGGTCGTGTCGCGCGAGCGCGTCGCCGCAGACGAGCGCTGGACTACGCTTGCCGGCTACATCCCCATGCGCGACAAGTTCCTGGCCGGCGACGCCGCGAGCATCATGCCGCTCCTTGACGCGTGGGGGACGTTCGTCGATGTGTTCGACGAGGAGGACGCGGCCTTCGCGCCGCTCGTCGCGCGCGAGCGCGGCGTCCTCGTGGAGGCACTCAAAAAGCGCGCCGCGACTGCCGACGACGTCTCCCTCATCTACCTCTGCGACCTGGGCGAGGCGGTCGGCATGGACGAGTCCTCGATCGGCGACTGGCGCCGTCGCGCCGAAATCGCACGCAAGGAGCTCGCCGCGCGCTACCGTACGCTCTATTCGGACTACCGCATGAAGTCGGCCGTCGCGCCAGGCGCGCCCGAGACGCTTGCGGTGCTTGACGAGATGATTGCGCTCGGGCTTGCCGAGAATACGTTCCACAAGTGGGCCCTGCGCGAAAAGGAGCGGGTGACTGCGCCCGCCAAGGAGGAATCGAAATGATACGCAAGATCAACATCGCCCTGGCGGTGGCGTTCGTCATCCTGTTTGCCTTCAAGGGGCTCAAGAGCCTGTCGTCTTCAAGAGCCGACGCGCGCGCCAGAGACGACGGCGAGTCCTCTGCGACTGACAATGCGTCGACGCTTGCGCCGCGCGTCTACTACTTCAACTGGACGAGCTTTTCCGTCCGGAACAAGCTGGCCGACCGCAACGGCATTCTCCTTGGCTCGATGCAGGTGATCTTCCCGAAGGCGACGTTCGTCCATCTGCGCGGCGGTGTGCAGGAGTTCGCCAAGGCGCTTCGCGACGATCCTGCCGCCGTGGTCGTGGGATACGGCCGTCATCCGGCCCTCGACGGGGTCGGCGCGGTGTCGGAGCTTCCGCTTGCGTATTCCCGGCTTGCCGTGATGACGCCCCGAAGCAATCCGTGGCGCTACGAGGGACCTGAGTCGCTTGCTGGGCTCAGGATCGTGTCGAACGACGACTTCCTCGACTTTCCGCTGGTGCAGCGGCTGTTGAAGGCGCAGGAGTCCGGCAGCACCAACGGCATTCCCTCGATCAAGATCGTGTCGGACATCCGCTCCCGCGAAGAGCTCGCGAAGATAGTCGAGGCGGGCGAAGCGGACGCCTTCTTCGCTACGTGCGACAACGCCATGTCCATGCCGGAGCTTGTTTCGTCGACGATTCTCCAGCGTTTCCGCATGTCGGACGAAATCGACAGGGGCCACATTCTCTTCTATGTCTCGAACCGCGACCCCGAGTTTGCCAAGGCGATTCTCGCGGAATACGAAGAGGGCTTGCGGAGAATGGACTCGAACGGTGTCCGCCGCCGCATGTTTGCCTACTATGGCTTTGTCCCGGAACCTCTGCCCCCCAAGAAGGAACAGTAGCCTGCAGCTGCGGTTTTCAAAAATCACGCACAAGCCCCCGGTGACTTGTAAAGGGGGTGGGTCAGCAAAAACTCCTTAAGCCGCCTGGGCCATACGTGAATCGTAAGCATATGCAGTTTCTCCGTTTAGTGATTCCC
>CACZHC010000045.1 GCA_902780865.1 uncultured bacterium | reverse complement strand
GGCGATATGGGAGAAGATGACTAACGGCGAATGCCCTTACAAGTCGCCGACCGACATGGGCGTGAACCGCATCGGCTTCGGCATAGTCGACGACGCTGTTGTTCAGGAGGCGTCGAAGCAGGAAGTCATCCGCCGCTACATGCGCTATCAGTGCCTGTACATCGAGGGTGCGACGGACGTCGAGTCGCTCGAACGCGCGAAGATGCTCATGGACTCGCTCGGGCTCAAGACCGAGAACCGACTTGTCGCGCTCGCCGCGCGCGGCGCGGCAGAGACCGCCCGCCAGCAGGGGAAGGGCAAGGCCGGCGGGCAGATCGTCTCGGCGGCTGCGCTTCAGCTCCACAACGACGAGATAGTGACAGGCCGCAACTCCGACGAGCTGCACGCCTGCTCCGCTGTGATCCTGAACGCCGTGAAGAAACTTGCGGGAATTCCCGACCGGCTCCCCTTGATCGCGCCGACGATCCTCCAGTCGATCGCGCACATGAAGCACGACATCCTGAAGGGCGGCTACACTTCGCTTAACCTCGACGAGGCGCTTATCGCGCTAGCAATATCCGCGACGACGAACCCGGCCGCCCAGCTTGCGGTGGAGAAGCTCGGGGAGCTTGCGACATGCGAGGTCCACATGACCCACATGGTGACTCCCGGCGACGAAGCGGGACTTAGGCGTCTTGCCTGCCGCTACACGTCCGATCCCTACTACGCGTCGACGCAGCTCTTCAACGGCGGCTGACGCCGTCGGCTTTGCCGGCTACCAGTCGACCGGCTTGTTTACCTTGAACCCTGCGTTGACGGCTTTTGGCTTGCGCAGTATCTTCTTGCCGCTTTCCGGGTCGATCTGGATCTGCGGTTCGCGTTTCTTCTTGCCGCCGCCCTTGAAGAAATGGAATACCCGCTTCTTGGGCTCCGGGACGTGCATGAGCTCTGCGGGCTCTTCGTCGAACTCGTCGTCCTGCACGGATTCGGACAGGTTCAGGGAGAGCGACGAAACAGGCCCCTTGCGCGGCTTGAACGCAACGCCCTGTTCCACGGCAAGGCACATCTCGCAGACGTCCTTCCAGGAAGGAAGGCGGTAGTCGCGGTTCTTGACGAGCATGGCCTCGAGAAGCTGGCAGAAGCCCTCCGAGAGGTCTGGCCTGTATGTTCGCGGGTCTTTTGCCTGCGCCGTCTCGTCGCAATGAGCCTTCATCATGTCCTCGTTGCCGAGCCCCGGAAAGAGCATTCGCCCGGTCGAAAGGTGGTAGAGCGATGCGGCAAGAGAGTAGATGTCGGCGCGGCAGTCGGGTTCGATGTCGCCGTAGACCTGTTCGGGCGATATGTACGCGGGCGTTCCCATCACGTGGTCGGGAATGTCGCGCATGCCGTCCTTGAGGTACTGGAAGGTGTGGCAGAGCCCGAGATCCGTCAGCTTGATGACGCCGTCCGTGTTGATCATTATGTTGTCGGGCTTTATGTCGCAGTGGACGACTCCGAAGTTGTTCCAGGCATAGTCGAGCGCGACGGCTATAGACTCGCATATCAGAAGGCAGTCCGATTCATGAAGGTGCTGCTTTCTCGAGAGGAGGGCGTTGAAGTTGTAGCCGTCGACGTACTCCATCGTGTAGTACCATATGCCCTCGTAGCAGTTGATGTCGTAGCTGCGGACGATCCCGATGTGCTGGATCTCGCTCATTGTGCGGGCTTCCGCCTTGAAAAGGGCAATATCCTCGTCGCTTGCCGTCAGGTCGCTGTTCAGTATCTTTACTGCAACAGTTTCGCCGCGAAGAAGGTCGTTGGCCTTCCATACGGTGGACATGCCGCCTTCGCCGAGCTTCCCGAGAAGCTCGAGGTTTGGCAGTGGTGGAAGCTTCTTGTTCACAGTGATCCTTTCGTCTTTATGCCGAGCCCCCCGCACTTCGAGCAGGGATGCGCGCGGCGGCCGCCGCATTCGGGGCATACTAGCTGCTTTGCCCCGCCGCATACAGGACACGGAGATACGTTGATTTTCGTTTCCTTTCGGACGGTGCTGCGAGATCCGCTGCGCGAGCGCATCCCGCTGTTCGATCGGATTCCGCTCGAAGAGCTGCCCGATTTCCGCACCGACGACTCGGTGGTGGTCTTCACCACGGCCCAGCCGCCCTTGCAATCGCTGTTCGTGCACTTTATGAGCCCGTTACCGCTGCATTTCTTGCAGGGCTCGAGCCCCGTCCAGTTGCACTTCTTGCATGGATGTCCAAATGCCTCTTCCACGAGCTTAAGGCGGTCTTTGCCGAGCTCGGCGTGCTTCGCGTTCGGGACGAACGCGTCGCCAACGGCGATTTCGCCGCGCCCCTGGTGTTCCGCGGCAAATGCGGCGCGGTCGGCTGACACCTGCAAAGCGAGCTCCGATGGATTCATAAACGCCTGTATCTTGCCCTTGCCGTTGCAAATCGGGCACTGCTTCTTTGTCTTCTTGGCTGGCCCTATGCGGCCTTTCGCCTGGCCGTAGTCGGGCTCTTCAAGTACGAGCTCGCCCTTGCCGTCGCACCCGGGGCACGTTTCCGTCACGGTAAGGTTGGGAAGGACGGGTTTCACGGACTTCCCCTCTGGCGGCGGTTCGTAGACGAAGTTCGCTACCTGGTTGCGCGCCTCGAAGAATGGGAGGAACGACACGGCGACGATGGCGATAGAAAGGTTCACGCGGACCTCCATTCGTTGAGCTTGCGGTGAAGCGTTCGGCGGGAGATGCCGAGCTTTATGGCCGCCTGCGATTTGTTGTTGCCGCATTCTGCGAGGACGCGGAGTATCGTGTCTTTCTCAGTTTCTGCGAGAGTCGCCTGGGTGGCGACCGGCGTGGCGGCGTTTCCGGAAGATGTCGCGGGGAGAGTTGACGTGATCTCGACCGGAACGTCGTCAAGCGTAAGCTTCCCGCCGGCGGACAGAACGCACATCTTCTCGACGACGTTTCTCAGCTGGCGCACGTTCCCGGGCCACGGATAGTCCTCGAGCGCCTTGATCGCCTTTGCGTCAATGCCGGTGACGTTGTTCCCGTTTGCGGCGGAGAACTCCTTGATGAAGCGCGAGACGAGAAGGGCGATGTCCCCTGGCCTGTCCTTTAGCGCCGGGAGGTGGATGTCGATCACGTTGAGCCGGTAGTAGAGGTCTTCGCGGAACTTGCCTTCGCGCACATACGCGGCGAGGTCGCGGTTCGTCGCGGCGACGAGGCGGAAGTCGACGCGTATGTCTTCGTTGCCGCCGACGCGCTGTATGGTGCGCGACTCGAGGGCCCTGAGGAGCTTCACCTGCGTGGCGAGGTCGATCTCCGTTATCTCGTCGAGGAAGAGCGTTCCGCCGCTGGCAGCCTCGAACTTTCCGACCTTCGTGCGGTCTGCGCCGGTGAACGCGCCTTTCTCGTGGCCGAAGAGCTCGGACTCGATGAGCGTCGGCGAAAGCGCCGCGCACTCGACGGCGACGAAAGGTCCGGACGCTCGCGGCGACAGGTCGTGGAGCGCCTTTGCGACGAGCTCCTTTCCCGTTCCCGAAGGGCCTTCGACAAGGACGTTTGCGTTTGCCTTTGCCGCCTGCCTGATGAGCCGGTAGACTTTTTCCATCGCGGGCGACTTGCCCGTGAAAGTCTCGATGCCGCTCTGCTCGTCGACCTTCTGCTGCAGCTCCGCTACCTTGCGCGAGAGCGCGTGCTTCTCGAGCGCCTTCTTTACGCGCTGCTCCATCTGGGCGAGGTCGGTGATCGGCTTTGTGATGAAGTCGTCCGCGCCTTCCTTCATCGCCTCGACCGCGAGCTCTATTTCGCCGAACGCCGTGATCAGGATGCACGCGAGCGATGGGTTCGCGGCCTTTGCGCGCTTTATGAGGGAGACTCCGTTCTCGCCTGGCATCTTGTAGTCGGTGAGTAGAAGCGCGAGGTCCGGATGCTCGTTGACAAGCTTCATCGCAAGCTCCGCGTCGGGCGCCGTCA
Source organism: uncultured bacterium (assembly GCA_902780865.1). Classification (GTDB taxonomy): domain Bacteria; phylum Verrucomicrobiota; class Kiritimatiellia; order RFP12; family UBA1067; genus UBA1067. The sequence continues at coordinate 27,037 of CACZHC010000045.1, read as the reverse complement.
GGCACTCGCAGGAGGTCGATAGTATACGCGCCATCGCGTCGCGTGTCGGCTTCTCGTCGTCGGCTATGAGTATCTTCGGCTTTGCCATTTCATCCTTTCAGGGCGCGGATCCTGCGCTCTATGCGCGGCAGCCTTATCGTGAACGCCGTACCTTCGCCCGGCTCGGACTCGACCGATATCGAGCCGCCGTGGTCGCGTACGATCCTGGATGAGATCATGAGGCCAAGTCCCGTGCCGTGTTCCTTGGAAGTCCTGTAAGGCTCGAAGAGGTGCGCCACCTGCTCGGGTGTCATTCCCTGGCCGTCGTCGCGGACGGTTGTGATTACGTCGTTGTCGTCGGAGGAAAGTACGATGTCTATGGAGCCGCCGTCCCTGACGGCTTCAAGGGCGTTCTTCAGGAGATTGAAGAATACCTGTTCCATCTGCGCGGGATCAAGCGCGACGGAGGGAAGGGCGCCGGGGAGGTCGAGCGTAACCGTGACGCTGCGCTCCTCGAGCTGTGGCTTCATGGCCTTGAGGCAGCCGTTGATAGGGTCGGCGACGGAGCCGCGCACGAGGTTGGGTTTCGACGGTCTAAGCGCCTGGAGGAAGCCGTGGATTATCCCTGAAAGCCGCTCGACCTGCCTGATGCATTCGTCGACCTCGGGCTTTTCGCCGCCTGAGCGCTTGAGAAGCTGGAGGTTGAGCGAAAGGGCGTTGAGGGGGTTGCCGATTTCGTGCGCGACGCCTGCGGCGAGGTCTCTCACCGCGCGTGTCGCGCCGATTCTCAGCTCTTCCTCCGTCCGCTCGCGTTCGGCCGTCACGTCCCTGAGGCACACGAGCGTTCCGTCGCCCATCGGCATTGTCTGGATCTCGAGACTCCTTGTCTCTGGATACGTTATGTCGATTTCGCGCTTGGACGACTTGCCGTGGGCGACCGCAAGCATCGGCAGCGCGTCTTCAGGGTCCATGCCGAGAAGTTCACGCGCGGCCGGGTTGCTCTTCGCGACTTCGCCGCGTTCGTCGAGGACGATTATGCCCTGCGATATCGTGCTGAAGAGGGTGTCGAGGGAGGACACTTCGTCGGAGAGACGCCGGTACTGTTCGCGGAGATGCTCCGCGTCCATGTTGCCTATGTGGCGCTTGACTCCGTCGAAGAAGCTCTTCATCCCTCGAGCGCTGCCTCCGCCTTTGCGTTGTCGTCGAACTTGAAGACGAGGATTGCCTTTTCGCCGCTTCCAAGGGCGTAGGCGTAGGAGTACTCGATGTCGACGCCTGCACGGTCTAGCTTCTCCATGATCTCGGCCATGCCGCCTGGATGGTCGGGGACGGTTGCCATCACGACGTCGGTCTGGACGACGGCGAAGCCCGCCTTCGCGAGCACGTCGCAGCCCTTGACGTGGTCGTCGACGATCATCCTGACGATGCCGAAGTCCGCGGAGTCCGCGAGCGAGAGCGTCGCTATGTTTATGTTCTCCTTCGCAAGCGCGCGGCAGATGCCGGAGAGCTGGCCGGGCTTGTTCTCGAGAAAGATGCTGATCTGCTTGACGGTCATGTCATTTCCTCCTGTTGTCGATTACGCGCTTGATCTTGCCTTCGCTTCTCGGGAGCGACCCGGGGGCGACGAGCATGATTTTCGGGCTAAGCCCGACGATTTCCTTGATGGACGCGGCTACGCGCTTCCTGACGGCCTCCATCTTCGACATGGAGTCGGACATGGTGTCGGCCGTGACCTCGACCTTGATCTCGAAGCGGTCCATCGTGTCGGTCGAGGAGAGCTCGATCATGTAGTGCGGCGCGACTTCGGGGACCTTCATGAGGCACGCCTCGATCTGGCTTGGGAAGACGTTGACGCCGTGGATGATGAGCATGTCGTCCGAACGCGCGTGGACGCGGTCCATGACGCGCATCGTGCGGCCGCACTTGCACTCGCCGACCTGGAGGCGCGAGAGGTCGCGCGTCCTGTAGCGCACCATCGGCGTACCGACGCGGTCGAGAGTCGTGAAGACGAGCTCGCCTTCCTCGCCGTCGGGAAGGACCTCGAGCGTGTCGGGGTCGATGATCTCGGGGTAGAAGTGGTCTTCCCAGACGTGGAGCCCGTGGCAGTAGGGGCAGTTGCCCGCGACGCCCGGACCCGCGATCTCGGTGAGCCCGTAGATGTCGTGCGCCTTGATGCCGGACATCTGCTCGATGCGCTCGCGGATCTCGTCGGTCCACGGTTCGGCGCCGAAGACGCCGTGCCTGAGCTTCGTGTCGCGGCGGAAGTCCACGCCGATCTTCTCGGCGACCGTCGCGAGGTGCAGGAAGTAGCTCGGCGTGCAGCAGATGACCGTCGTGCCGAGGTCCTTCATGAGCATGATCTGCTTCTCGGTGTTGCCCGCGCCGGTCGGGAGGACCGCGCAGCCGAGCTTCTCGGCGCCGTAGTGCGCGCCCAGGCCCCCGGTGAAGAGGCCGTAGCCGTAGGAGACCTGTACGATGTCGTCGCGCGTTATGCCGTACATGGCCATGCAGCGCGCGACGCCCTCGGTCCAGATGGCGACGTCTTCGGCCGTCTGGGGTATGCAGATTGGCTTGCCAGTCGTGCCGGACGAGCAGTGGAAGCGGTTGATCTCCGACATCGGCGCGGCGGTGAGCCCGTAGGGGTACTCGTCGCGGAGGTCGGTCTTCTTCATGAAGGGGAACTTCGCGAGGTCCGCGAGCGTCACAAGGTCGCGGGGCTTCACGCCTTTCTCGTCGCAGCGGCGGCGGAAGAGCGGCACGCGCTCGTATTCGTAGGGAATGAGTTTCTGCAGTTTCTCAAGCTGCATCTTTCGCAGCTCGGGAATCGGCATGTAGTCTGGTTTTGAAATCGGGTTCATTTTCTTGGGGGTAGCTTTCGTGTTTTTGTTTTACTTGTTTTCCTTGTCTTTTCTTCCCCCCTAAATCGGTCGTCGAGGGCGTCGAGCAGCGTTTCCATCTGCCCGTCGGTCCCGATCGTGATGCGCAGCCGGTCGCCTGTGAGCGGTCCCGGGAAATAGCGCACGAAGATGTTTCTGTCTTTGAGATACGAGAAGATGTCTTTTGCCGCATCTCCCGCCGGCGGCTTCACGAAGACGAAGTTGGACTCGCTCCTGATGACGTCCCACCCGCGCTTGGCGAGGGCCTTCACGAACGCTTTGCGGGTCTTGATGACTTTTGCAACCGTCTTTTTGTGGTACGCGTCGTCCTTGAGCGCCACGAGCGCCACGGCCTGCGCCACTGCGTCGACGTTGTAGGAGGCCTTCGCCTTGTAGAGCGCGTCGATCAAGTCCTTCGGGCCGACGCAGTAGCCTACGCGAAGCCCGGCGAGCGAATAGCTCTTCGAGAACGTCCGCATTACGATGACGTTCCTGTTGCGAGGGGCGGTCGCGAGCGACATGCAGTTGTCGCGCGAGAAGTCTGCGTACGCCTCGTCGACGATCACCACACCCTTGAACTTCCTTGCAAACGCGGCAATGGCCTTTGGCTCGGCGAATTCGCCTGTCGGCGCGTTGGGATTCGTCCAGAGGAAAAGCGAGATGTTGGACTTGCGGCATTCAGCGAGGATGGCGCTTGCGCGTCGCGCGTCGCCTGTCGCGCGTCCGACGCCCACCCATTTCACGTCGCGTATCGCCGCGAGTGTCTTGTAGAGCGTGTAGCTCGGGTCGAGCGAGCCGATCGATTCGTCGTTTTCGACAAAGACGCGAGTCGCGAGCGAGAGTATCTCGTCTGAGCCGTTGCCGACGAATACGCGGTCGGCCGTCGTGCCGTTCTTGTCGGCTATCGCCTTTGCAAGCGTTGTGAAGTTGGGGTCGGGATAGCGCCGTAGGTCGTCGAGGTCGAACGATGTAAGCACGGCCGTGCACTTTGGCGACGGCGGATACGGGTTCTCGTTCGTGTTCAGCTTCACGACGTTCTTGGATTTGGGCTGTTCGCCTGGAACGTAGCCCTCGAGTTTTCTGATGTGACGTGCGATGCCCATTTTAGAATTCCTTTGGAAGGATCGTCGAGACTCCTTCTGCCTTTGTTTCTTCCATGTCCTCCTTCATCAGCAGCTGTGCGCTCGTGTGGTATGCATGCCGCTTGAGAAGTATAAGGAGGACGTGCTCGTCGATGGTGAAGCTGTTTATGTCGCGGACGGCGGCTGCGCCTTCTTCGCGGATCACCTTGTCGAGCATCTTCACGTTGTTCTCGAGCGTCACCGTCTTGCTGAAGAGCCGTGTAGTGCATGAATTGGGACGCGCCGGATTGCCGGAGGCGATCGGGATGAAGTTGAGGAGATACCATCCGGAGTTCTCGATGTTGACCATCGTCGCTCCTTCGCGGCTCACCGTAACGGTCGCGCATCCGCCGAGGAGGGCGCACGCCAGAATTATTGCGAACCGCTTCATTTAAGCACCCCCGAAAGCTGGACTTCCTTGTAGGTGAGTATGTACGGAAGGGGAACGGGGAAGTCGGTGCCGGGAATCTCGAAGAGCACGGATTCCTGTGTGTAGTAGCTCATGTCGCGCGTCTTCTTTCCGTAGAAGTTCGCGTAGTTCATGAACCTGTGCTGGATCTTGTCCATCGTTACGTCGTTTCTGAAAAACACCCAGGGCATCATCGGATCTTCCGACGCGTTGCCGCAGGCGAGCGGGATGAAGTGGAAAAGGTACCAGCCGCTGTTTCCAACGCAGATGTGCTCTTCACCGGTCGTGTGGATGTCTGCCGTGTCCAAAGTGAAGCACCCGGTGAGACATATCGTCGCACTCAGTGCTGTCGCAATGGCCAGGATTGTCTTTTTGCAGTTCATGATTTTGTGGCGACATTACTGCGCATTGACTATATATTATAGTATAACACGCGTGCGTGCGCAAGCGGGATTTGGTATAATTGTGACATGAAACAGAGTAATGTCTTGAAATTCGCGCCGAACTACCATCCGGCGCTATGGGGAGGTGAAAGCTGGGAGATTTCGGTGCACCCAGCTGGATTTAGCATTGCATCTGGCGATTGTGCCTATGCAGGGATGCCGCTTCCAGATGTTCTGCCGGATTTCCCGCTGCTCGTAAAGGTCATAGATGCGAAGACGCGCCTTTCGGTGCAGGTGCATCCGAACGAGACGACATGCAAGCTCACTGGCGGCGACCCGAAGACCGAGATGTGGGCGATGCTCGAGGATGGCGTGATCTACGCGGGGCTCAAGCCGGGCGTGGGGCCTAAGGACGTCGAGGAGGCGGTGAAGTCGGGTCGCTTCGAGGAACTGCTCGTCCGGCACGAAGCGAAGAAGGGCGAGGTGTTCTTCATTCCCGGCGGGCTCGTCCACGCGATCGGCGACGGCACGCTCATCTACGAAGTCCAGCAGAGTTCCGACACGACGTTCCGCCTCTACGACTGGAACCGCGTGGGCGCAGACGGAAGGCCGCGCGAGCTTCACGTGGCGAAGTCGCTTGAGGCCATAGACTATTCGCTTCCCGTGCCGCAGCCGGCGACCGACGTAAAGTGCAGCTTCTTCGAGTTCAGGCAGGTAGCGCTTGACGGCGAACTCGTCATTCCGGCATCGTCTCGAAGCACCGCTCTCTTCGCCGCCGAGGGCTCCTTCACCGTCAACGGCGTCGAGGTTCCGCGGCGGACAAGCGTCCTTGCTCTCCCTGGCGAAGACCTTGCGCTTCGCGGCTCCGCGCACGTCTTTGTGACGACGCCGTGACGGCGGTTTCCTTGGTCGCGTCCGCAGGGGCGTTAGATGTGGTATAATACTTACCTATGCAAACAAGCATCATCGTAGCTGCCTGGCTTGTCGTCGCCTATCTCGTCGGGGGAATTCCGTTCGGCTTTCTCATCGGCAAGATGCGTGGCGTCGACGTTCGCACTGTCGGGTCGAAGAACATCGGCGCGACGAACGTCTTTCGCACCGTCGGCAAGAAGTGGGGTGTTCTCGCGTTTGCGTGCGACGTCCTGAAGGGGCTTCTCCCGACGATTGCCGCGCGGTATTTCGCATCTGACGTTTCTTGGCTTCCCCTCGCGGTCGGCGTGATGTGCGTGCTTGGCCACATGCTGACTCCATACATGAAGTTCAAGGGCGGGAAGGGCGTCGCGACGGCGTTCGGCATGCTTATCGGTCTTGCGCCCGCGCTCGTAGGAACGGCGTTTGCGCTCTTCGCGCTCGTCTTCGCGGTGTCACACTACATCTCGCTCGGCAGCTGCTCTGCGGCGCTGTTTCTCATGGTCGCCGTGTGGTTCCCCATCCTCGGTACTGATGGCTATCGCAATCTTCCGCAGTGCATTCTCATCACGCTGATTGCGGCGTTTGTCATCTTCAAGCACCGCGCGAATATCGGGCGGCTTCTCTCAGGGACAGAGAGCAAGATATATCTTTTTAGGGGTCAGGAGTCAGGGGTCAGGAGTCAGGAGTCAGGAGTTAGGGGTCAGGAGTCAGGAGTCAGGAGTTAGGGGTCAGGAGTCAGGGTTAGGAGATGGCAACTGACATTCGGAAAATTTAACGTCGATCATAAAAAGGAAAGCGTAAAATGGCAGCAAACAAGAAGAAGCCCTTCGTCAGAATCACGGACACGACGCTCCGCGACGCGCACCAGTCGCTTTGGGCGACGCGCATGCGTACCGACGACATCCTCAAGATCGCCGAGACGATCGATAACGCCGGGTACTACTCGCTCGAGTGCTGGGGCGGCGCGACGTTCGACGTCTGCATGCGCTTCCTCCGGGAGAATCCGTGGGAGCGCCTTCGCCGCATCAAGAAGGTCTGCAAGAAGACGCCGCTCCAGATGCTTCTCCGCGGCCAGAATATCCTCGGCTACAAGCACTATCCAGACGACATCGTCGACCGTTTCGTCGCGCTCGCCTGCGAGAACGGGATGGACATCTTCCGCGTCTTTGACGCGCTCAACGACCCGCGCAACCTCGAAGTCGCCATCGCGAGCGTCAAGAAGTACGGCGGCCATGCGCAGGGCACGCTCTGCTACACGACATCGCCCGTCCACACCGTCGCGAAGTACGTAGAGCTCGCAAAGCAACAGGAGGCGATGGGTATAGACTCTCTCGCCATCAAGGACATGGCCGGCATCCTAACGCCCGGCGCCGCGCGAGAACTCGTCGCCGCGCTCCGCAAGGCGATGCCGAAGATGCCGATCCAGATCCACTCACACATGACGAGCGGCATGGCGGCGGCGATGTATCTTGCCGCGGCCGAGGCGGGCGCAGGGTGCTTTGACTGCGCTATTTCTACGCTCTCGTCGTTCTCCTCTCAGCCGCCGGTCGAGTCGGTCAAGGTTATTCTCGAAAGTTGCGGCTTCGAGACTGGGCTCGACACTTCGGCGCTTACGAAGATCAACGGCTACTTCAAGGACCTCAAGGCAAAGCGCCAGCCCGCCTCCACCGCGAAGGTCGAGCCAGTCGACGCAGGCGTTCTCGTCCACGCGATTCCCGGCGGCATGATTTCAAACCTTCGCTCGCAGCTCGCACAGCAGGATGCGCTTGACCGCCTTCCTGAAGTTCTGGAGGAGCTCCCGAAGACGCGTGCCGATCTTGGTTATCCTCCGCTCGTCACGCCTACGTCGCAGATCGTCGGCGTTCAGTCGGTCCTCAACGTCCTTTCTGGCAAGCGCTACTCGATGGTCACTGACGAGACGAAGCGCTATGCGGCCGGCTACTACGGGCGCACGCCCGCGCCAATCGCGCCCAAGCTGAGAAAGCAGCTCTGCGGCGACCTCAAGCCGATTTCCTGCCGTCCTGCGGACTTGCTGAAGCCCGGTCTCGTCAAGGCCGCGGAGGAACTCCCGCCCAACACGATCAAGGCCGAGGAGGACATTCTCTCCTACGCTCTCTTCCCGGAAGTCGCGCTTGGCTATTTCAAGTGGCGCAAGGAGGGCGGTCCGATTCCCGCCGACAGCGAGGCTACGGCAGGCAGCGCAAGCGGAAGCCAGCAGCCGGCGCCATCGGCCAATTCAAACAATCAAACAATCAAACAATCAAACACTGTTTCTGGCACTCCCGTTCTCGCGCCGCTCAACGGCACGTTCTACAGGAGCGATGCTCCCGGCAAGCCCGAGATGGCGGCCGACGGCGCTGCGGTGAAGCAAGGCGACGCAGTCTGCGTCGTGGAGGCGATGAAGCTCTTCAATCCCATCAAGGCACCTGCGGCGGGCAAGATCACCTTCCTCGTCGAGCATGGCAAGCCCGTGACGAAGGGCCAGCCTGTCGCGTCTATCGTGTAGCCAATTTTTACCTGTTCCACTTTTCTCCTGCTTTTGGTATAATGTCCGCAGCAAGACGGGAATATACCAATACAGCATGGTAAGGAGCAGATGAAAAATCCTAGAATCTTGATTGTCACTCCGGAGATCACGTATCTTCCGGAGGGAATGGGCAACCTTGCGGGCAAGATGTCCGCGAAAGCCGGCGGCATGGCCGATGTTTCGGCGTCGCTTGTCCAGGCGCTGCACCAGCTTGGCGCGGACGTCCACGTGGCGCTGCCGCACTACCGGCGCATGTTCCACGTAGAGACGGCCCAGCTCGTCGCGGACGAACTGAGGAAGTACAAGAGCCACCTCCCCGACGAGCGCATCCATCTCGCCGAGGACCGCTGCTTCTACTACCGCGACACGGTGTATTCGCGCGGCGACGGCAACATCAAGCTCGCGCTCGCGTTCCAGCGCGAGGTGATAAACAACATCATCCCGCGCGTGCAGCCAGACCTCATCCACTGCAACGACTGGATGACGGGGCTCGTTCCCGCGGCGGCGCGGCGCGAGGGGATTCCCTGCCTTTTCACCGTCCACAACATCCACACGCAGAAGCTGACGCTCGCGCAGATCGAGGACGCCGGCATCGATGCGGCAGAGTTCTGGATGCATCTCTACTACGGCTATCCGCCCTACAACTACGAGGAGAGCCGCAACAGCAACATGATCGACCTCCAGGCTTCGGGTTGCTTCGCCGCGCACTTCATCAACACGGTGTCGCCCACGTTCCTGAAGGAGATCGTCAACGGCTGGCACTCGTTTATCCCGGATTCCATCAGGAGCGAGATCAGGAACAAGTACAACGCCGGTTGCGCGGCTGGCATCTTGAACGCGCCTGACTCGGCCGACAACCCCGAGACCGATGCGAAGATTCCGTTCAGGTACGGTCCTGCGAACCATGCGGAGATGAAGCGCAAGAACAAACTCGCGCTTCAGCACGCGCTTGGGCTTGAGGAAGACGCCGACAAGGCGCTCTTCTTCTGGCCGAGTCGCCTTGATCCCATCCAGAAGGGGCCGCAGCTTCTCACCGACATCACGTACCGCTTCCTCGAGAAGCATCCGGACGCTCAGATCGCGATCATCGCCAACGGCCCGTACCAGCAGCCATTCTGGGACATCCAGAACTTCCACGACATCCATACCCGCCTCGGTGTCCACAATTTCGACGCTCGTCTCTCGGCGCTCGGCTTTGCGGCGTCCGACTTCACGCTCATGCCGTCGCTCTTCGAGCCATGCGGCCTTCCGCAGATGCAGGCGCCGATTTACGGCTCGCTTGCGATCGCGCACAACACCGGCGGTCTCCATGACACAGTCGAGATGCTCGACGCGGCGGCTTCGACCGGCAACGGCTTTGTCTTCGACAACTACGACTCGAACGGCCTCTTCTGGGCGATGGATCAGGCGATGGACTTCTTCCACGCCGGGGCGGGAATCCGCGAGAGGGAGATTTCTCGCATCATGACCGAGTCTCGCCGCCGCTTCAACCACGAGGCCTGCGCAAAGGAGTACATCAAGCTCTACGAGCAGATGCTCGACCGCCCGCTCGTCAAGAAGGATGCGGTAGAGCCGGCGGAGTAATCGGAATGACGCGATATGGCAAGACTTCTCGACGATCCATACCTGAAGCCGTTTGAGGCGGCGATACGCGGGCGAGCGGAGCATGCGTATGCTCGTGCGTGCGAACTTACGGCTGGGAAGTGCTCTCTTGCCGACTGGGCCTCTGCGCACGAATACTACGGGCTCCACCGCACGTCGCGCGGATGGGTCTTCCGCGAGTGGGCGCCAAACGCGACGAGCATGTGGCTCGTCGGCGACTTCTCCAAGTGGAAGATCGACCCTCGCTTCGAGTGCTTCAGGATACCAAAGACCGACGTCTGGCAATGTAAGGTCGCCGCGGGGCTTATCAAGAAGGGCGACAACTACCGCCTTGAAATGCGCTGGGAAGGGGGGCATGGCGAGCGAATCCCCGCGTATGCGCGCTACGTCGTGCAGGATCCCGAGACCAACCTCTTCTGCGCCCAGGTCTACGAGTCGAAGTACAAGTGGCGCAATCCTGCTCCCTCGACCAAGCTCAAGACGCCGTTCATCTACGAGGCGCATGTCGGCATGGGCGGCGAGGAAGAAAGAGTCCACACCTACGCCGAGTTCCGCGACAACGTCCTGCCGCGCGTCAAGAAGGCCGGCTACAACGTCGTGCAGCTCATGGCGATCATGGAGCATCCGTACTACGGTTCCTTTGGCTACCATGTGAGCTCCTTCTTCGCCGCGTCCTCGCGCTTCGGCACGCCCGACGAGCTGAAGTCTCTCGTCGACACCGCGCACGGCATGGGGCTTCGCGTCATCATGGACCTCGTCCACTCGCATGCAGTGAAGAACGAGCGAGATGGTCTTTCGCTTTTCGACGGAACAGACTACCAGTATTTCCATTCGGGCGGGAAGGGCTGGCACCGCGCCTGGGACAGTCGCTGCTTCGACTACGGCAAGACCGACGTCCTCCACTTCCTCCTCTCGAACTGCCGCTTCTGGCTCGACGAGTACCGTTTCGACGGCTATCGCTTCGACGGCGTTACCTCGATGCTCTTCTGGGACCACGGTCTTGGCGATGCGTTCACGAACTACGGGATATACTTCAACGGTTCCGTAGACGACGACGCATGGGCGTATCTCCAGATGGCGAACCGCGTCATCCACGAGTCCCACCCAGGTGCGATCTCAATAGCCGAAGACGTATCCGGAATGCCAGGTGTCGCCGCGCCTGCGAAGGACTGCGGCATTGGCTTCGACTACCGCATGGCGATGGGCGAGCCAGACTTCTGGTTCCGCCTCGCCGAGAAGGTGCGCGACGACGACTGGCCGATGGAGGGTATCTTCTGGGAACTCACGAACAAGCGCGCCGAGGAGAAGGTCGTCTCCTACGTCGAGTCGCACGACCAGGCGCTCGTCGGCGGCAAGACGTTCTTCTTCCAGCTTGCCGACGCCGCGATCTACTTTGGCATGGCCAAGAACCAGCACGGCATCGAGACCGACCGCGCGGTAGCGCTTCACAAGATGGCGCGTCTCGCGACTGCCGCGCTCAACGGCGGCGCTTACCTCAACTTCATGGGCAACGAGTTCGGCCATCCGGAATGGATCGACTTCCCGCGCGCGGAGAACGGCTGGAGCTACCACCACGCGCGTCGCCTGTGGTCGCTAAGGGACGATCCTAACTTGCGTTTCAAGGGGCTCGCCGACTTCGACGAGACGATGCTCGCGGTACTGAAGAAGTCTCGTGCGCTCTTCGGCGGCGGCGAGAGCGCGATCCCCACGAAGCTTGTTGCAAACGAGCCCGACAAGGTGCTTGCGTTCGTCCGCGGCGATCTTCTCTTCGTCTTCAACTTCAATCCCGTGAAGTCGTTCGAGGACTATGGCGTGATTGTTCCGCCGGCATCGGACTGGAAGCACGCTTTCGACACCGACGAGCCGAGATTTGAGGGCCAGGGACGCATTATGCCGGGGATGACGTATTCCCCGTCGCTCGTCCTTGACCGCGGCGAGCTTGTGCAGCAGATAAAACTTTATCTTCCTGCTCGGACCGCGATTGTCTTAAAGCGGACGATTTGATATAATACCCGCCACTTCAGACCTCGGACTGTAGCTCAGTTGGTAGAGCACGACACTTTTAATGTTGGGGTCGCGGGTCCGATCCCCGCCAGTCCGACCATCCCTGTTCCCGTCGCCTTGTCGACTTTGTCTCGCCTATGTCGGTGACCGTTTTGGGATTTTGTGGTATAATAACGCGCATGAACACGAAAATCTTCTCTATGTTGGCGGCGGGGCTTGCCCTCGCCGGGTGCTGCACCTGTGACTTCGGCGTCGATCCAAAGGATCCTGTCGTCGGCAACTGGGGGCTCAAGCTCGGTTACGAGAGCATGAGCGCCGGACACATGATCGTCTCGCGCGACGCGAACGGCGCGGCGCAGGCCCTCGTCCTCTGGCGCTGGGCTTCGCCGATCCCGATGAAGAACGTGGTTGTCGACGGCAACAAGATCACGTTCGACCATCCGTGGGGCTTCAAGTTTGAAGGCACGGTCGACGGCAACGCGCTCGTCGCGACGGCCGTCAAGAAGGACGGCAAGCCCGAGACGACCGTCGAGGGCTGGCGCAATCCCGTCATCAAGCCAGCGTCGACGAAGGACGCTAAGCTCGGCGAGCCGATCGATCTCCTTGCTGACGGACTCGACGGCTGGAAGCTTATGGACGAGAAGGCCAAGAACGGCTGGAAGTTCAAGGACGGCGTCCTTTCCAATGAACTCGGTCTCAAGCCCGACGGCTCCTGGGCTGGCGGCGGCGCGAACCTCATGTCCAAGCGCGCCGACTTCTACGACTTCAACCTCGAGTACGACGTGCGCGTGCCCAAGAAGGACAGCTACGGCCAGCCCGTGAACGAGCACAACATGGCCGCCTACTACGGCCGCGTCGTGCCGAAGGTCGCCGCCGAGAAGCCCGCAGGCGAGTGGCAGCACGTCTCCGTTACGCTCTACAAGCGCCACCTGACTGTCGTCCTCAACGGCGTCACGATCATCGAGGACGCGCCTGTTGTCGGCATCACCGGCGGTGCGATCGATGCGAACGAGTTCGTCCCCGGTCCGCTCTATCTCCAGGGTGACCACTCCGACGCGGACTTCAGGAACATGATCCTTCGCCCTGCGAAGTAAGCCGTGAACGCGCTTTTCGCAATTGCCGCGCTTGTCGCGGCCGCGGTGGCGACGGACAAGTCGCCGGAAAGTCCGTCGTCTGTTCCGTCCGGCACATGGCCGGACGGAAAGAAGGCGGCTTTCTACCTCTCGTTTGACGACGGGTGCCCGACTCAGACGACGAATGTGTTTCCGCTTCTTGAAAAGTACCGCATCCCCGGGACGTTCTATGTCTGCCCTGGTTGGGATCTCTTCAAGAAATACGAGTCCGCTTGGTCGAACGCGAACGAGTACGTGTTCCTCGGCAACCACACGATGACCCATGGCAAGATTCCCGACAAGGCGGCCCTTGACAGGGAACTTGCGGGGTGCAACGCGGTGATAGCGCGACTGCGCCCCAAACAGAAGGGCCCAGTCTCTTTTGCGATTCCCGCCGCGGAGTCGATGCACAAGGTGCTCGAGATAACCGACGAGGAAATCGCCGAGACATACAAGCGCCACAACCTTGTGGAGCGCTGGCTCTGGCACGGGTATCCCGTCCAGTGCAAGACGATCCCCGAGATGGAGGCGTATGTCGACAAGGTCATCGAGTCCGGCGGCGTAGGCCACATGGACTTCCACGGCGTCGGCGGCGACTGGCTCGATCCGGGACTCGAGTACTTCGAGGCGCTGATGAAGAAACTGGATTCACGGCGCGGCGAAATATGGTTTGCAACGCATATCCAGATCTACGAACGGCTCAAGAACCGCAAATGAAAATTACCCCCTTGCGCGCGCACGCAAGGGGGTTTTTGGTATACTATGCGCCGTTTCCACGGATTGGGGAAGTAGCTCAGTTGGTAGAGCATCACGTTCGCAACGTGGGGGTCGAGAGTTCGAATCTCTTCTTCTCCACCATCCTTTCCGGAGGCTACGTGGGACTGTAGCTCAACTGGACAGAGCGACGGTTTCCTAAACCGTAGGTTCCGGGTTCGATTCCCGGCAGTCCCACCAGGACGCCGATTTAAAATACCCCCCTTGCGCGTGTGTCTGACATTTGATATACTATCCCCTCGTAGCACCTGTGGTGAAATTGGCACACACGCTAGATTCAGGTTCTAGTGCCGCAAGGCTTGTGGGTTCAAGTCCCACCAGGTGCACCAAGAAGCTGGCCCCTTCGTCTATCGGCTAGGACATCTGGTTCTCATCCAGGTAAGAGGAGTTCGACTCTCCTAGGGGCTGCCAAACCAAACTGGAACAAGGCCTGCGGCGACAGTGAAGAAAGCGGCGAAATTCCTGATGAAGACGGTGAAGTGGACCTTCATCGTTTTTTGCGTCTTTCTGGGAAGCTTGTTCTTCCGCGAGCAGCGGATTCCAGCCGACTGGATCGTCTCCGCCGTAAGTTCGCATGTGCCGTCGAACATCGTGTTCAAGTGCGATTCCGCATCGTTCGGCTTCCGTCGCGGCGCGAGGATGCGCGGCGTCCGGCTCTATGACCGCGAGAGAATGGATCCCGTCAAGGCCGTGGTGAGCGCCGATAGTGCGTCCGTTGACTTCTTCCTCAGGCGCGTTCGCATCGTCGGGCTCAAGATTCCCCGTCTGCACGACGGCTACTATTTGCCTGGAAACCTTGAGCGCAACGGACGATTGGACGTGGAGATTCCCGACGTGCCGTCGTTCACGCTTACGCTTGTCAGACCCGACGTGCTCGGCATTGCGCCAGAGAGGGCCGTAGCGACGGTGAGGATGAATCCAAGGCGGGTCGAGTTCGAGGACGTCCGCGTCTCTTGGCCCGACATAGACCGCGCCATGTCGGTAGACGGTTCGGTATACATCGATTTCGACGAGCAGCGCTTTCACGCCGTGGCGCGTGGCGAGGCCCGCCAGTCGCACATAAGGCCGCTCTTGGTCACGCTCGACGTGCCGTCTGCGGTCAGCTACATGGACGCGTTCACGGGCGTTACGGAGCCGGTGCCGGTGTCGGCGTCGTGGGACGTCAACCTCGTCAACAACGACTTTCGCATGCATCTCGACTTGCATCCGACGCTCGGCCGCTACAACGGAGTTCCGATGCGCCGGGTCGACGGCGAGCTTGGCCTCGAGGTCTACACGCGCGGAACCAACCTAAACTGCGTGACGACGGTAGGCCCGCTTTCTGCGCTTGACCCAAAGGGGCGCACTCTTGACGGCCGCCTCGCCGTGGTGGTTACCAACGATATGACGCGGCTTGATTTCGACGCGAAGTCCGGGCTTGCGCTCAAGGACATCCTGTCCATTGCCGACTGCCTTAACGACGGAACGCTCGACTGCGTCTCCTGCGAGACGCCGCCGGAGATCACCGTCACGGGAACTCTCATGCCCGATCCCGCGATGCAGGCCGAGAACAACCTCCACGGCACCGTTGCGTTCAAACGAGGCGTGTTCTTCGAGTCCCCTGTCGAAGACGTGGCTTTTTCCTATTCCTATGTCGGCGACACGATATCGTTCGACAACATATCTTTGCGCGGCAAGGAGGGCGGACGTTATACTGGCAGGGCGAAACTCCATGTCTCGGCGTCAGATCCGGACTCGGCGTCGTTTTCGATGGCGCTTTCATGCCGCGACGGGTCTCTTGGAGAGATTGCCGAGGTCCTCGGCAGCGACTTCGGCGGAAGGCATGGTGTTGTCAACAGCGAAGTGGAAATTGCCGGCCCCATATCTACCAATCTCTATCCGCATGTCAACGGTCGCGGGAAAGTCCGCGTGACAGAAGGGCGGCTTGCGCAGATGAAGCTTTTCATGGGGCTGACCGACTACCTCGCGGCCAACGTGCCCGGCGTCGCGTCGCTTGTCAACCAGTCCCAGGCGTCCGTCGACTACACGATCACGAACGGCGTCTTTTTTTCCGATAACATTCTTATAGAAGGCGCCGTGTTTTCAATCAAGGCCTCTGGCACCTACGACATTCCTGCGGACAATCTCGATTTCACCGTGCGCTTGCAGCTCCTTAAGAACGACTCCTTCCTCGGGAAGCTTGTCCATCCAGTGATGTTCCCGTTCACGAAGCTCCTTTTGGAGTTCAAGGTGACGGGGTCAGCAGACGATCCGAAGTGGGACTATATAAGTGTTTTGGACAGAATCCTATGAACCTTACAAGTCCGAGTCAGGTAAAGGCGTGGTGCATCGAGAACGGCTTCCACCCGAACAAGGTGCTGGGACAGAACTTCCTCATCGACCGCAATGCGCTTGAAGCCATTGTAGACGCAGGGCTTGCCGGCGTTGCGAATGACAGCGGCGCGGCAATCCTCGAGATAGGGCCGGGGCTCGGCGTTCTCACCGAGGAAATCCTGAAGCGCGGCTGTTCCGTGACTGCAATCGAGAAGGACCCAGTCCTCGCCGCGCGGCTCGCCGAATCGCTCGGCAACCCTCCAAAGCTAAATGTAGTCGAAGCCGACGCCCTTGATTGGATCAAAGACGCAACGGGCGCCGGTTTTGCCGCGATGGTGTCGAATCTCCCCTATCAGGCGGGGACGCGCATCCTGCTCGAACTTGTGCAGCGGCGGGAGATTCCGTTGATGACGGTGCTCGTGCAGACCGAGGTTGCCGAACGGCTTGCAGCGAAGGAAGGGTCGAAGACGCGGGGTCTCGCGGGAGTCTGGGCGCAACTCGACTACGATGTAAAAATCGTTCGGAAAGTCGCGGCGAGCTGCTTCTGGCCGCGCCCCGAGATTGGATCTTCCGTTGTCACGCTTACGCGGCACGATAGAAATATTGCGTTTTCTGCAAAGGAACGCGATGTTTTCCGCCGTTTAACGAAAAAAGCGTTTGAACATCGCCGCAAACAGCTTGGCAGCATATTCAAGGATTTGATACAATCCTCCCTACGGGCCGAAGAGCTCACAAACGAAGACTGGATAAACCTATCGAAAGGAATAGCAGAAAATGAAGACTCCAGAACAGTTTCTTGAGGAGAATGGATTTGTCGCCGCGGCTGATCTTGACCGCGCCGCGCTTCTCTCCGCGTTCATTTCCGAGATGGAGAAGGGGCTGAAGGGCGAGCCCTCGTCTCTCATGATGATTCCGACGTTCGTCGGCGTGAACGGCAAGATCCCCGAGGGTTCTTCCGCCGCCGTCCTCGACGCGGGCGGCACGAACTTCCGCGGCGCAATCGTCTCGATTCCCCCGAAAATCTCCGACAAGCAGAACCAGCCGATGCCCGGCACGAAGGGCGAAGTCGACGAGGAGACTTTCTATAATGCGTTCGCGGCCGAGGTGAAGCGTCTCGAGGGCAAGCCCAGCTGCAAGAAGCTCGGCTGGTGCTTCTCCTACCCGGCGGAGGCGACAAAGGACCTAGACGCGAAGCTCGTTCGCTGGACGAAGAACATCAAGGCGCCCGCGATCGTCGGCCAGTTTGTCGGCAAGGAACTCCTGAAGCGCACCGGCGGCGAGGGGATTGCAGTCGTGAACGACACGGTCGCGACTCTTCTCGCGGCGAAGGCGACCGAAGGCGACAAGACGTATTCGTCCTACATCGGCTTCATTCTCGGCACCGGCACTAATACGGCCTACGTCGAGAAGAACAAGAACATCCTCAAGATGTCCGGCCTTGATCCCGAGGGTTCGATGATCATCAACGCCGAGTCGGGCGCGTTCGACAAGGCGCCGCGCAGCAAGTTCGACGACGCGGCAGACGCCAAGACCGGCAATCCCGGAATCGGCCTCCTCGAGAAGATGATCGCTGGCGCGTACCTCGGCGGCGTAGGCCTCGAGATCTACAAGGCAGCCGCGAAGGAAGGGCTCTTCTCCAAGGAAGCGGCCAGCGCGCTTGGCGGGCTCGGCGCTCTTGAGACGATGGACTTCGACAACTTCTGTGCCGGCTTCAAGAAAGAGGGCCGCGACAACGTGCTCGACACGATTTTCTCGAATCCCGACGACGCGAAGATGGCGAAGCGCCTCGGACTTCCCGTCTTCGAGCGCGCGGCCGTCCTCACGGCGGTGCAGCTCGCCGCGTTCGTCATCAAGTCCGGCGAGGGCGCAGACCCTTCGGCGCCCGTCGCGATCAACGCCGACGGCTCGACTTACTACAAGACGCGCGCGATTCCGTTCGACGCGACGGTGCGCCGCGAGCTCGACGAGATGCTCGTCCAGCGCCGCAACGTGCACTACGCCATCACGCCCCAGGTCGACGACGCCCCGATGGTGGGCGCGGCGATCGCGGCGATGCTGTGAGAAAGTTGAAAAGTTGAAAGTTGAAAAGTTGAAAACAAAATATCTTCTCGTCTTTTCGCTTTTGGCCGCGCTTGCCGCCCATGCCGTCGAAGTCGACGGCATTGCGGCGAGGGTTGGCTCGTCCGTTATCTTGAAGAGCGATGTCATCGGCGAGATGCGTCGTGCGGGTGCTGGTGCCGAAAAGTACGCTACGGTTCGCGGAGAGATGATCGAGCGCGAGCTGATGCTCAAGGCGGCGGCCAAGGCGAAACTCCAGATGCAGGACTGGGTCGTGGAGAACCGCGTCCGCGAAATCGTCACGCGCGTCTTCGGCGGCGACATGAACAGGTTCAAGGCCGCGCTTGCCAAGGATCGCGTCACGTTTCCCGAGTGGCGGCAGCGTCTTAAGGACGACATGGTCGTCGCGGCGGTTCGCTGGCAGATGGTCGACAAGACCATTTCCGCGAGCCCGGCTGACATGCGCAGGGAATACGAATCGCACCCCGAGCGCTACGTGACCGACAGCCGCGTAACTGTCTCGGCAATTCTCGTGGGTCCAGGGGACGCCGAGAAGAAGCCAGAGATCGAGGAGGCCCTCAAGACCGAACCGTTCGGAGAGGTCGCGAAGAAGTATTCCTCAGACGCGCGCGCGAAGGACGGCGGCCAGTGGAAGGACATCAAACCGGAAGACGTGTTCAGGCCCGAGGTCTGCGCCGAGATCGCGAAGATGAAGAAGGGCGAGACTTCCAAGTGGATCGAGCTCGACGGCTGGAACTTCCTCGTTCGCAAGGACGACGAGAAGACCGGCGTGAAGATGTCCTTCGAGCAGGCGTACGACGCAGTCGAGCAGAACGTCCGCAAGGAGCTCGCCGACAAGCGCTACCGCGAATGGATCGACCGCCTCAAGGCCGAGACGTACATCAAGGTGTATTGATTTCCGCGGACCTTCTCGCTGCCGCGCTAAGCACGCCCTTGCGTTAGAACTTGGACGACGGCTGCAGGTCTGCGAGCTTGACCGACACTTCGAACTGCGAAAGAGAGGTCGTCATTATGCCGATGCCCTCTCGCTTCGCGGCTTCCACCATGTCGTCCGGCGGCTGGCGGTCGTGGCAGAGGACGATTCCCTCTATCCCGGCGAGCGTGCAGACTGCGATTGCGTTGAGGTGGTTCTGTATCGTAATGAGCACAGACTCGTCGCCGCAGTGTCCCATGACGTCTGAGAGGAGATCGGACGTGTAGGCCGAGGTAATCTCGCCATCTTCGTTCTCCACGACTACCGTTCCGCCGAGGCGTTCCACTATTTCACCGAATTTCATGACACCATTATACCATAATTCGGCACGATTCGGCGGGGGCCGAAGGCTCCTCCTCGCGGAACCTCGGCGAATACGCCGTATCCGCTCGCTCGGACCTTCGCTCCCCCGCCGAATTATGGTATAATTACACCCATGAAGACTTATGGAATAATTCCGTCGCGGTTCGGTTCGAGCCGATTCCCCGGGAAGCCCCTCGCGATCCTCGCCGGCAAGCCGCTTGTCGCATGGGTCGTTGAGGCGGTCAAGAGAGCGAAAGGACTCGACGAAGTCCTCGTCGCGACCGACGACGAGCGAATCGTGAAGGCCGTAGAGGAATATGGCGGCAAGGCGGTGATGACGCCGTCGGAGCTTCCGAGCGGAACCGACCGCATTGCGTGTGCGGCGCGAAACTATCTCGGCGCTGACTTCGCAGACGACGACATTCTCGTCAACATCCAGGGCGACGAGCCGCTTATCGATCCGGCGCTCGTAGAGCAGCTGGCGGCGAAGCTCAAGGACGATCCTCGCTGGTCCATGGCGACGGCAGTGACACCGATCAAGAACGCCTCTGACTTCGCGGCGAAGACCGTGGTAAAGGTAGTGCTCGACCACGACGACGGCGCTCTATATTTCTCTCGCGCGCCCATTCCCTGCGACCGCGACAACACGCCCGACTTCTCCCTCAATCCCTCGAGCCCTCAATCCCTTTACGTCCGACACCTCGGCATCTACGCCTATCGCGGCGCATTTCTCAAGAAATACATCGCGGAGCCGCCATGCCCATTGGAGAAGACCGAAAAGCTCGAGCAGCTTCGTGCGCTATGGATGGGCGCAAAAATAGCAGTAGTTCGCACCGAGGACGAGGGTGTCGGCGTCGATACGCCGGAGGACGCAGAACGTGTTGCGGCAATTCTTGCAAATCGCGCAGTTTGAGCGGCGCGCCATCTTGAGGCGCGCATTCGTCAACTCTCTTCCCGTGCTCATGGGTTACACGACTATGGGCTTCGCTGCGGGCGTCCTGCTTTCCGTCAAAGGCGGCGTTTCTTGCGCGCCAGCGTGGTCGTTCGTCATTGCGGCGATGCTCGTCTCTGGGACGATGAGTTTTGCGATAGTCCCTGCAATGGCGGCGTCGGAATCCTTTTTCGCGGTTGCATTGCTTACCCTCGGAATCAACTTTCGCTATGCGCTCTACGGGTTTTCGATGCTCGCAAAGTGGAAAGGCATTCCAGTCGTGCAGAAGTGGTTTCTCGTACACTCGCTTGCAGACGAGATATACGCCCTCGACCTGGCGTGCACGATAAAGGATCCGCTCAAGAACCGCCTTTACTGCCTTTTCAACCACGCCTTCTGCGTGGGGTACTGGGTTCTCGGTTCGGTCTCCGGCTCTATTGCCGGATCTGCGCTTCCAATCCCGTCGCGAGGGATCGAGTTTGCGATGGTGGCGCTTTTCCTCGTGATATTCACGGATCAGATGAAAGGATTTTTCAGGCATCATGGCTGAAGACGTTCTACACACTGCAGGAATCGTCGCCGTCGCCTGGGCGGTGACGTTTGGATTGAGGTCGTTGCCATTCCTTCTTTTTGCGGGGCGTGGCCGTGATGTTCCGCCGTCCGTCGAACGCTTTGGTTCGATCATCTCGCCCGTCATAATCGCAGGGCTCATCGTATACTCCTATTCCGCACTCGAGTGGCGCACGGCGTGGCCGTATATTGCCGGTGTCCTTGTGGTGGTGCTTCAGGTATGGCGTCGCAACGCGCTTCTCAGCATCATCGCCGGCACAGTCGTCTACATGTGCCTCCTCTCGGCGGGGTGTGCCTCGAACGACTACGGCGACATCGTGCTTGACGCCGCGCATCCTTCGATACGCTATTCGGCACAGGGGTTCCTCATCGGCGAGCGCTACGTCGATCCGAGAAGGGTGCCTTCGATTCTCAAGAGCTATGACGTGCCGACCGACCGCGTGATACACATCCTCGTCGACGAAGAGTCCGAGCGAGACTTGAAACCCGCTCGCGCGTTCATGGGGCTTCTTGCCCACAACGGCTACCGCCGCTCCGTCCTTGTCACGAAGAAGCGCGCCGAGAGCCATGTCCGCACCGAGGAGGAAATGGCCCTCGAGCGCCAGCAGCACCACGCCCCGTCTCCTCGCCACGCATCCCCCTCCGGCAAGCGCCAAATCCGCTACAAGGGAGCAAGCGACTGATGGACAAGGCAAATGCAAAAGCGCGGATCGAGGAACTGAGGACCCTCATAGAGAAGGCCAATCACGACTATTACGACCTTCACCAGCCGACGGTAGGCGACCGCGACTACGACTTATGGGAGCAGGAGCTCCTGAAGCTTGAATCTGACTTCCCGGAATTCGCCACCGCCGATTCGCCTGTCAGGAACGTCGCTGGCGGGCTTTCCGAGGGGTTCGCCAAGGTCACACACGACCCGCCGATGCAGTCCTTGGACAAGACCCACGCGAAAGGCGAGCTTGCCGAATTCGATGCGTTCGTCAGAAAAACAGTCGAGGGCTTTACCTATCTCGTCGAGCCCAAGATTGACGG
The DNA here is from genome assembly GCA_902780865.1 of uncultured bacterium. GTDB lineage: Bacteria > Verrucomicrobiota > Kiritimatiellia > RFP12 > UBA1067 > UBA1067. The sequence continues at coordinate 5,137 of CACZHC010000045.1, read as the reverse complement.
CATCTCGCTTTCGCTTCGCTATTCCGGCGGACGGCTCGTCCGCGCCGCGACGCGCGGCAACGGCCTTGTCGGCGACGACATAACGGCGAACGTGAGCACGATAAAAACCGTTCCGAAGGTTCTCCCGCCTGACGCGCCGCGTGAACTCGAAGTGCGAGGCGAGGCATATATGACGCGCGAGGGATTTGTCGAACTCAACGCGCGACAGGAGGCGGCGGGGCTTGAGACTTTTGCGAACCCGAGGAATGCCTGCGCTGGCTCATTGAAGCAACTTGATTCGCGCGTTACCGCCGAACGTCCGCTCGATGTTGTCATATACAACGCAGGCGGCGTCGGGTGCGACGGTTTCGCCTCGCACAGCGAGATGGTCGCCGCGTTTGCAAAGTGGGGCTTTCCTGTCGCGCCATGGTCCAAGTTCTGCAAGACGATAGACGAGGTGTTTGCTGCGATCGACGAACTTCAGACGCTTCGCCACACCTTCCGATTCGAGATCGACGGCGCGGTCATCAAGATCGACGAGCGAAAATTCTACGATGTCCTCGGCGCGACTGCCCACGGTCCTCGCTGGGCGCGCGCATACAAGTACGCGCCCGAGCGCGCAGAGACTACTGTAGAGGCGATTACCGTTCAAGTTGGACGAACTGGCATCCTTACGCCTGTTGCGGAACTGAAGCCAGTTCCGCTCGCCGGCTCTGTAATCTCTCGCGCGACCTTGCACAACGCCGACCAGATCGCACGTCAGGACATTCGCATAGGCGATCGCGTCTGGCTCGTCAAGGCGGGCGACGTAATTCCCGCTATCGAGTCTTCGATTCCCGAAAAGCGCACGGGCGCTGAAATCGTCTTCACGATGCCGACGGCGTGTCCCGTCTGCGGCGGCGCGGTTGCGCGTCTTGAAGGCGAGGTGGCGACTCGCTGCATCAACCCCGCATGCCCCGCGCAGCTCTGCCGCCGGCTTGAGCATTTTGCGAGCCGCAACGCACTCGACTTGAAAGCGCTCGGCGGCAAGATCGCGGACATCCTTGTCGACAAGGGAGTTGTAAAGGATCCCCTCGATCTCTTCACGCTCGACTATTCGGAACTCGCAGGTCTCGACATCGGCGAAAAGGACGCGCCTCGCAAGTTCGGCAAGAACGCGCTCAACCTAAAGAACGCCGTCGTCGACGCGAAGGGACTGCCTTTGGAGAGATGGCTTTTCGCCGTAGGCATTCCACAAGTTGGCGTTACGGTCGCGAAGGACATTGCGGCAGAACACGAGAAGTTCAGCGACCTCAAGGACAGCCCCGTTCTCAAGAACGTAATCGAGAACGACGCGAAGAAAGGCAAGGAGCGCAAGATTCTCGCCATCAAGGTCGAAGCGGCAAAGGCGGTTCTCTCTTTCTTCTCGAGCGAATACGGAAGCGCGTTTCTCGATCGCATGCTTTCGCTTGGAATCGACCCCCGCCGCGGCGCACGTGCCGCGGTCGCGACGACTGGGCCGCTCGTAGGCGCCGGCTGCGTCCTTACGGGGACGCTAAGCCGTCCGCGCGGCGAATATGCAGCGCTAATCGAGAAGGCGGGAGGCATTGTACAGAGCGCCGTCACGTCAAAGACGAAATACCTGATCGCCGGCGCGAACGTCGGCGCGACGAAGACCGAGAAGGCGCGTGCGCTCGGCACCGAGGTGATAGACGAATCTCGGCTTCTCGAACTTCTTGGGTCAACTTCATCAGACAAGGCGGAGCAGACTGTCGACGAAAAACCGTCGGCTGCCGCTCCAGTTCAAGGAGACCTTTTCGGCTAATGAACAAGATACTGACATTCCCTGGCTTCATCGACGTCCACGTCCATTTCCGCGACCCCGGCGTTCCCGAGGCGGAGACTACCGCGTCCGGTCTTGAGGCGGCGCGGCGCGGCGGATTTGCCGCGGTCGTCACGATGCCCAACACGACCCCCGCCTGCGACTCACCGGAGTGGATGGATTATCAGCGGAAGGCAGCGCGTGACGCTGGCGCGGAAACGATTCTTCTCCCGTCCGCATGCATAACGAAGGGACGGCTTGGGCATGAGGTCGCCGATCTCGAGTCTCTCGCCGAGGCGGGTGCAGCGTTCTTCACGGACGACGGCTCGTATGTCGCCGACGACAAGGTGATGGAAGAGGCGATGCGCCGCGCCGCGAGCCTGGGAATGTGCATCTGCGAACACGCGATGGATCCGAAGGAAGTAAAGGATGGCGTTATCCGCGACTGCGATCTTGCGCGGTCTCTTCATTTGCCGATTATTCCCGTGTCAGCCGAGACGGTCGCGATTCGCCGCGATCTTGCCATCTGCCGCGTGACAGGATGTCGTCTCCACATCCAGCATATTTCGACTGCGGAGGGCGTTGCACTCGTTCGTGACGCGCAAAAAGAAGGGCTGCCTGTTACCGCCGAGGCGACGCCGCACCATCTTCTTCTTTCGTGCGAGGAGATTCCGCGCAACGACGCGAACTACAAGATGGCGCCGCCTCTCGGGAACAACGAAGACCGTGCAGAGCTTCGCCGCGCCGTGAAGGACGGCGTACTTATGTTCGCGACCGATCATGCGCCGCACCCTGCGGCGAAGAAAGCGCTTGGCTTTGCCGGGAGCGCGAACGGCATCATCGGACTCGAGGCGGCGATACCTCTTACGTGGGTAACGATGGTGGAAGGCGAGGGAATGTCGCCAGACGCCTGGGCGCAGGCGTGGTGGAAGATGCCACGGGGGATTCTCTCGCTTCGCGCGGCGGCCCGTCTCGACGATGCGCGGCAAACTGTGGTCGAGGTTGGTGATTGGCGCGCCATTGAAGTCGCTAAGTTCGCCTCGCTTTCGCGCAACTGCCCGTACGACGGCGTTGAGTCCAACTGCTGGCCAAGTAACGAATGAAATTCCATATACACACATACGGATGCCAGATGAATGTGCGCGACTCGGAGGCGGTCGAGGCGCTGCTTGTCGCCGCCGGGCACGAGAAGTCGGCGGGCGAAGAGAACGCAGAGCTCGTCATCGTCAACAGCTGCACCGTTCGCCAGAAGGCGGAGGAGAAGGCCGTCGGCAAGGTCGGCAATCTCATCGCCGCAAAAAAGCTCACGGGGCTCATGGGCTGCGCCGTCAAGCGAATGGGCGCGGATGTCTTCAAGCGTCTTCCGAAGCTTGACTTCGCCGTCGGTCCACGCGCATTCGGGTTCATCCCGCGCATCGTCGAGGAAGGGCGTTTCCCGCGGCTTGAGCTTGGCGAAGACCTTGTGCCGGACTGTCTTGCTGCGCATGTTGAAAGCGGATGGCAGGCATTCGTCACCGTTCTACTTGGGTGCGACAACCGCTGCAGCTACTGCATCGTGCCGGATGTCCGCGGCCACGAATACTCCCGCCCTGCGCGCGAAGTCGTAGCCGAAGTTGCCGCGCTCGCGAAACGCGGCGTCAAGGAAGTGTGCCTCCTGGGGCAGAGCGTGCTCAGGTACGGCGTTCGCAACGCGGCGTGGGACGAGAAGGACGCGCCGAGCCCGGGCGGATACACCGAGCCGTTTCCGCGCCTTCTTGAGGCAATCGCCACTATTCCCGGCATAGAGCGCATTCGCTTCACGAGCGCGCATCCGAAAGGCTGCACGGACGAGCTTGTGCGCGCCTACCGCGAATTTCCGCAGATTTGCCGCCATCTCCATCTGCCGGTCCAGTCCGGCTCAGATCGCGTCCTTGCCGAGATGGGGCGTCGCTACACGCGCGACGAATACCTCGCAGCCGTCAGGAAACTCCGCGACTTCGACCCCGAGTTCTCAGTCACGACCGACGTCATCGTCGGCTATCCGGGTGAGACGGAGGCCGACTTCGAGGCGACGCGCTCGCTGATGGACGAGGCCGGTTTCGACAATTCCTTTGTCTTCAAGTATTCGCCGCGCCCCGGTACGCGCTCGGCCGCTCTTCCAGACGACGTGCCGACCGCCGAGAAGGAGCGGCGCGACCAGGTGCTGCTCGAAGACCAGGAGCGGCGGGGTCAGGAACGCAACGACCGCCTCGTGGGAACAGTCCGAGAAGTGATGGTCGAGGGCCCGTCGAAGCGCAACAAGTCTCGCTGGTCGGGCCGAGACGGAGGCAACCGCATCGTTGTCTGGGATGTTGTGGGCGATGCGCCGGAAAAGAGCGGTGAAACGGTGCGTGTCGAAGTCACAGAGGCGCATCCGCAGATACTCATCGGCAAGCTTAAAGTCGGCTGAGTTTTTTGTGCGGCGTTTTTCCGCACAAAGCCGGGGCGGATTATGGTATACTATGCATTTCAATGAGTGCAATGGATACAGCAGTGGCGAAAGCGGCGGTTTTGACCGAGGCTTTGCCGTATATTCGTGATTTCCACGGTTCGGTCGTGCTTGTGAAGCTCGGCGGTTCCGTGATGGAGACCGAGGCGAATCTTGATTCGCTGATGGACGACATTGCGTTCATGCGCGCCGTAGGCATGAAAGTCGTCATCGTTCACGGCGGCGGCAAGGCGATTTCAAAGGCGCTAAAGGAGTCGGGCCACGAGCCGAAGTTCGTGGACGGCCTCAGGGTGACGGACGAGGTGACAATGGAAGTCGTCCGTCATACGCTAAACAACGTCGTAAACCCCGACCTCGTGCGCCGGCTCCAGAAACGCGGCGCGAATGCACGCCCGATCCACGGGAACTGGGTTTTCGGTGCGCGCAAGATAGAGACTCCCGACCGCGGATATGTTGGCGAAGTGGTTTCGGCCGATACGCGCGCCGTCTGCGAGATGCTCGACGCCGGTATCATTCCCGTGGTGACGCCGCTCGGCACTGGGGTCGAAGACAGCCATCTCTACAACATCAACGCCGACTTTGCCGCGGCCGCGCTTGCAAAGGCGCTCAAGGTCCGCAAGTTCGCGCTCGTCTCGGATGTCCCAGGGATCCTCAAGGATGCGTCTGACCCGAGCACGCTGTTTTCGACGCTGCACCTCGGCGACCTCTCGACCCTCAAGACGGAAGGCGTGATCTCGGGAGGCATGCTCCCGAAGGTCGAGAGCTGCGCGGACGCTATAAAGTCGGGCGTAAAGAAAGTGCACCTCGTCGACGGGCGCATGGCGCATTCGCTGCTTTTGGAAATATTCACGCGTGAAGGCGTGGGAACGGAGATAACGGAATGAGCAACA
>CACZHC010000044.1 GCA_902780865.1 uncultured bacterium | reverse complement strand
TAGAGGAGTTCGACTCTCCTTGGGGCTGCCACCTCACGACTTGTGCTTAAGCCTCTGGCTGACCGCAAGCATGCGCTCGCCGAGATCCTCGAAGCCGACATCTGCGGCGTACACGTCTTTGTAGTACTGGTAGGCCCTCTCGAGGTCGCCCGAATCCTCGGCGCAGCGGCCGAGCTGGTAGACGACCTTCTTCTTGAGGTCGTCCATCGTCGGAATCGCGTCGCGCGCAGTCTCGAGCTGCATGATGGCCATGTCGGTCTGGCCCTTCTTGAGGAAGCACATCGCGAGGTAGTAGAGCGCCCAGAGGCGGTCCTTGGGGCTCTTCTGCGCAAGCTGGAGGTGCTCAAGGGCCTCGTCGTAGTACTCGTAGGTGTAGTACTGGAGCCCAAGCTCGTAGCGCAGATGCAGGTCGTTCGGATAGCGCTCGACGCGCTGCGCGAGGTCGTCGAACACGAACTGGTTCTTCTGGTTCTCCATCTCGACGGCGTTCTCCTCGTCGCCTGCGGCGCGGTACGCCTCGATCTGCTGGTCGTAGTAGCTGACGTACGTCTGCGACAGCATGCGGTCGAGCTCGGGGTCCATCGAGCCAGCCACCTCGATCGCGTCCGTCAGGCACTGGATCGCCTCTTCAAAACGCTTGTTCTGCACGTAGATTCGAGCAAGCGCGCGGCGGAAGTTCATGTTCTTCGGCTCACGCTCGATCTGGGCGAGCTTTTCCTTGATCAAGGCGTCGGCGTCGTCACCGGTGATGACGGCCTTGTTCGCCTGGTCGAGCTTCTTCGCCTGCTCCTTGTTCGCGATAAGGGCCTGGAAACCGCCCTTCTTGCCGGCGGTCTGCTCCCACCCTGCGTTCATCGTGGCCTGCGCCTCGGTGTTCTTGAGGAGCTGGAGGATATGCTGGTCTCCGGGCTTCAACTCGGAAAGCTTCTGGTATGCGTCACGCGCCTTGTCGTAGCGCTTGGCCATCGTGTAGTAGGTCGCCACGCGCTCAAGCAGCGCCGGGTCGCGGTTGGAGCACTCGTAGGCGGCCTCGACGGTGATCGCCGCGTGGTCGGCCTTGCCGGCGGCCTCCGCCGCCTTTACCGCCGCCTCGATGTTGTCAGGATCGAGCGGATTCTGGCAAAGCAGCTTCTCCGCCTCGGCCATCGCCTCGGCGCCATGCCCCTTTTTCACAAGCCCCATGATCTTCATCTGGGCCATCTTGTAGCCGAGCTTCGCGCCGAAGCCTGTCTTCCCGTTCTTCCTGAAGTTCGCTATCTGCGCGGCGCGGAGAAGCCTGCGCGTCTCAAGGACATCCGGAGCCGCGGCAACGGCCTCCATGAGCATGTCTACCGCGAGCTCGTAGCGCCCGGTCTCGAGAGCCTGGCGCCCCCTGTTTGTGAAATTCTGCGCCTTCTGCGCAAGATCGACCGCCATCACGAAACCTCCAGCCTTGTGTCGCCGGGATTGTCGAACACTCCCCCGGCCTTGTAAGTCTCAAGCATGAAGTGCGTCGCCGTCGACAGCACCCCGTCTATCGTCGAAAGATCTGCCGCGACGAACTGCGCGACGTCCTGCAGGCTGTCGCCCTTGACGAACACGAGAAGGTCGTAGCCGCCCGACATCAAAAAGCACGCCTCGACCTGCTCGAAGCGGGAAACGCGCTCGGCAATCTTCCCGAACCCGCAGTCGCGCTGCGGGGTGATCCTGAGCTCGATTACGGCACGGACTCCGTCTTTCTTCATTTCGCCTCCTCCTTGGCTTTCGCATTGTCCCAGCGGCACGACACCACGTCGTCGACGATCTGCCTTGCGAGATCCTCGGCCGCGCGCCCCGAAGCGTCGCGCCTCGACGTTGCTATGTCGGTGTCAGAGAAATAGGTGGTCTCGGCGACGTATTTGCGGTTGTCGACGATCACCTTGCCGCTGCGCCTGTCGACGAACGACACCTCGGCGGAGATGACAAGCCGCTGCTCGTAGGCGCGCATCGACATTTCGCGCTTGTAGTAGATGAGCCCGGACGAAGCCGTCTTTAGGACGCCCTGCACCTCGACCGCGGCATCGTCTGCCGAGGCGATCTTGAAGGTGCCCTCGCGCTGGAACTCGCGCAGCACCTGGCGCGTCGTGACGGCACCGAGCTCCACGAGGTCGGTCTCGTTTCGGAAAGTGGGGACGCTTACGGTGCGCATGTCGGCCGGCACAGGCGACGTCCACCTGTAGTTGGCGCAGCCGGCAAGCGCAAGCGCCGCAAGGACTGTCGGGAGAATCTTCTTCATTTGCCCTCCTCCTGAAGCTCGAACAGACGGCGACGCACTTCCGGCGCCCTGTCGGAAGTCGGGTACTCGTCAAGGAAGCGCTGGTACGCGCTCACTGCGCTGCGCTTCGTGCGCGTGCGCGAATCGTAGAATTTCGCCGCATTGTAGGCCTCTTCCTCGAGAAGCGCCCTCGCCTCGGCGCGAAAACCGCTGACCTCCTCGAGCTGCCCTGGCTCGAGCCTGCCCGTCTCTATCGCGAACGAGAGGAACCCTATCGTGTCACGCACGCGCTCGCGGTTGTATTCGCAGCGGCGAAGCACGACCATGCGCGCCTTCGCCTCGCGGTAGAGGGCAGTGGCCGCCTCGGGCGAGTCGGGATACATGCTGCGCAGGTTCTCGTAGACGGTCGCAGCCGTCTCCTGCTTGTCCTCGTCCTCGCGGAGCGACGCAATCGTCAGCATCGCCTTGGGCGCAAACGACGCGCCCGGCGCGCGCAAGACGACTGCCTCGTAGGCGCGACGCACGTCTACCGTGTTGTCGAACCTGAAGAAGACGATTGTCTTGCCTTCGTCGCGCATCAGCTCCGCCGTCTTGTACATCAGCTCGACGATCTCGTCGTAGTTGCACTGAGCCGAGTAGAAGTCGAGGAGATAGCGGTATTCAGCAAAAGCAGCTTCGGAATCGAGGAGCTTCCCGAGGCAGATGTCGGCAATTGCCTTCTGAGCCTTTGGCGCCTCGGGCGAGGTGGGCCATTCGCGCACAAGCGCGTCATATGCCTTCTTGGCGTCCTTCCACGACTCCTCGGCCTCGAGCGATGCGGCGTACGCAAGTTGCTCGGCGGCGGTATCCTTCTTGGGCCCGCTAATCCAGCCAAACCACCCCGGCTCCTTGCGCGACGGCTTCAGAAGCTCATCTTCGCTGTCAAACCCTGGGTACGCGTCAGTGGCATACCGTATCCCCGGCCCCGGACTTACGCCAGGGGGCACGGCAACGGCGACAAGCGAACACCCGACGGCCGCCACGGAAAGAACTATGGCTCTTCCAAAATTCATGTCTGATATTATACCAAAAAACCCCGCTTAGCGGGTATAACCCCTTTTACACCTACTCAATCGTCACCGCAACGCTGCCCTTGCCCTTGATTGTCGCCGTGCCGTAGCCGACGCCCTTGGCCATCATGCCAGTCACGTTCACCGTCGTCGCCTTCAGCTTGCCGCCGTTGACGGCGTAGACCTTGAACGAGCCCTTGAAGGAACCGTCCTTCGCCTTGTACGAGAGCTTCAGCGCGGACGGGTTCTCGCCGAGCTTCGACCCGTCTACCGCACCGTCCTTGTAGACGACCTTCCCGGCCTTGGGAAGAACCCACTTCCCGCCGTTAGACGCCACCTTGAAGCCGTCGGGAATGTAGTCCGCCAGAACCGTCCCGGAAATGGAAGACCAGAGCGCCGCGTCCTTTGAGACGTGGAACGCCGCGCTTGAGGCAAGTGCGCCGGGCTTGCCGGCAATGGCACCGTCGCCAAGACCCTCGACGGCGGCGGTACGTCCGTCGCGCGAAAGCCATAGGGTAAACGTCAAATTCGCCTTCGGCGCGGCAACCGGAACGACGCACCATTCCTCGCCGACGAGAAAGACGGACTTGGCGGAAACCTTCGTGCCATTGGCAAGCGTTCCCTTGGCCTTCGCCTTGCCCTTTGCCGCGATGCTTACGCCAAGCGACCCGCCGTTCCACACGACCGAGACCGGGCCCAGCCACTTGCCAAGAACGGCGTTCGCGGCTTCGCCGCCGGACTTCGCCGCGAAGAAGTTCAGAGACCCGTCGATTGTATACTTGCCGTATGTTCCGGAAATCCCATTTGAGCCAAGCTTGACGGTGCACGCCTCGCCACCGGCAAGCGCAACCGCTGTCGGGCCATTGAGGGCAACCACGACCTTGCCATTGCCGGCCGCCTTGAGCTTCACCTTGTTCGCGCCGAGCACGACAGACGCCTTCACCGCCGCCGCGCCGTCCTTCTTGCCAGGCTTGCCGACCTTGACCTGGATCGTGCCCTTCACATTCCCCTTCGCGTCAAACAAGTAGCCGTTGTACTCGCTCGCCACAGCCGGCGCCGCGCCATTCACGGCCGCATGCAGTTTGCGCACCTCTTCCGGCCCAGGCGTGGGAGCCGATTTTGTCCAGTGCGCATAATATGTCACGTCGCCCGTTACGGGCGTCGAGGCGGAGATCCGCGTCCCGCCTCCCGCAGCCGTCCACCAGCCGGAGAACGAATAGCCGTCTCGCGATGGCACAGGCAATGCCCCAACGGCAGACCCAACGGCAACCGACCTCGAACCCGGCGTCACCTTGCCGCCGTTGGCGTTGAAAGTCACGAGCGCCATCACGTCCTTCCCATCGTCGCCAAGCATGAGAAGCAGGTCGTTCGCGGTACAATATCCACCCTTCGCGTCCAGCGTCTTATCCGTGGATGCGTCGATGATCGCTATAAACGGCAAAGAATAGCCAATGTCATAGTCGCTGAAATACTTGTCCGATTCCTCCGACTGCGTATCGCAGTTGTTGTACCAGCAGACATAATTCCGAAACAGATTGCGCTTTACAGAAGGGACTTCGCAAGAATAGTCTCGAGTGGCTATGGTATTGCCGCAGGAGTCGCGCCCTGAAACAAGGAAGATGTTCTTGCCCTCGGCCCTCGCCTTCGCGAGAGCCTCAGCGCGGGAAGTGACCCATTCCAGGGGCGTGCTCGGCACGTCGCCACCGCCACCTATTTCGCTTCCCCTGGCGTCACGCCATTTAGACGCCGCAACGTATGTCTTCTGCAGCGTCAACTGGTTGTCATGGTCCGCGTCGCCGATAGCGACGCCGGCGTAGACATGGGCCGGAGACGAGAAATACGGGATCTGTTCGCCGCCAGGGCCTTCGGTCTCGTAGGCCATTATTGTACAGTAATTCTCGCCATCGTTGCCTGTAAAGTAGTATCCGGCGGAATAAGGGTAGAGCTGGGGCCCCGGGGAGCTGCGCTGAGCCGTGGCGTGCCCGCAGCCCATGTTGTGGCCGACCTCGTGCGTCATCGTATGCGACCGCGCCACGGACCGCACTGCACAGCAATTGTAGGCTTCTTCCGAGAAGGCTGAAAAACGCGTGTTAACAAGGCTCCAGCCCATTCCCGTCGTGCCTTCGTACGAACCGGTGTCAACGAGAACCGTGACAATGTCGGCGCCAACCTCGTCACGCGCATCCATAATGGGATCCCAGCCAGGAAAGCCATCTGTCGCGGCCAGAAGCGCATCGTAGAGATCCGTGAACCAGTCATCGACACACACAACTCCAACAAGCCTAAACCGGAAATAGCCGTCAAAGTCGTTGTTGGCAAGAGCCGAGTTCATCTTCTGAACCGCCATCTGCGCAAAGTTGGTGATGCCGCCGCCATTGTCATTCGCCCATGCCTTCGCGTTCCTGTCGTAGGCGACGAGAATGTCTACAAAGACATTGCCATTGGCAACGGCGACTCTGTTTTCCATGCACTGCCTCGCTTCGACCTGCCTGACCGAGATCGGCGGTTCCAGAGCATCGCATCCGCATCCCACACCCGTTGACTCCATCTCCTGCACCACGACGCCGGACGCAGTGGACAAGACCTTGTACACCTTCTTGTTGAGATAGTCCTGAATGTCGACCGTCAGTCCGTCCGCCGTCCGCATGACAACGGCGTTCTTCACGCCTTCATAGCCAGAAGCCTCGGCGAGGAACACGTCGCCGCCCAGCGGCGAGGGCATCCGGCTCTTCAGCGTCAATGTGACCGTCACGTCGTCAAACAGCGCAAACGAGAGCTCGTCGCCGACCTCCACCACGCCAACGTCCGCGCGGAGCGCCTCGAGATCCACCTTGCGGATGAATCCGGAATCTCCCATTTCGGAAGATACGACATTGAAGTTTGCCACGGCACGCGCGCCTGTCCTTGCGGCCGGCTGGCGCAAGTCAATGGAAAACGACCTGCCCCAGGACGCGAATGCCGCGAGACATCCTGCCGCCGCCATCATCACCAGCTTCTTCATAGCCCCCCTCCTTTCAACTCATGTCATGAAAATTTTCCGCCCCGCTTGCGCGTCGCGGCGAAAAGCGCGGCACCGGCGGCGATGAGCCCAATGGAGATCACCTGGCCGATGCTGAGACCCCAGAACGCGGCGCGCGGATCGCCGCGCGCGAACTCGAGGCAGAACCGTATGACGCCGTAGCCGACAAGATACGCGGCGCATGTGTCGCGGCGACGCTTGATGTAGAGCGCGAGAAGCGCGGCGAAGAGGACGAGAAGCGCGGCGGCCTCGAAAAGCTGCGTCGGGAGAACAGGCACCATGCGCTGCCCATGCTCGTACCAGCTCGGGGAGAACTTGGGGAAGACGACCGCGCACCATGCTTCCGAGTCCTTGCCGTAGCAGCAGCCGTAGAAGAAGCACCCGATGCGCCCGCAAGCATGGCCGAGGGGAATCACCGCGGCAAAGAGGTCTGCGAGCGCGAGAGGACGCTCCTTCTTGATGAAGCACCAGGCGAAGAACACGACGAACGAGAGTATAAGACCGCCGTAGAACATGAGCCCGCCCTGGTCGACGCGAATTATGTCCTGCGGGCGCGCCGCGAACTCGGAAGACCAGTGCTCGATGACGTACGCGGCCCGCGCACCGACTACGCCGGCAACCATCATCGAGAGAATGCAGTTCGAGAGATCCTTCCGACCCGAAAGCCGCTCGATGAGCGTCCAGCAGAGAAGAAAGCCGACGGCCATGCAGGCACCGTAGGTGCGAAGGTGCAGAAAGCCTATGTTGATCAGGTCCGGGAACATTGAGACACCATCCAGTTGAACGCATCGACCGCAGCCGAGCCGACGCCGACATATGCGTCAAGGACGCGATTCACGAGAAAGCCGCCAAGCTGCGCGAATGTGAGCGACGTCACGGCGGCGAGGAACACCAGGACGAGGACGACATTCGCGAGGAAAATGAAAACCCACGAGAAGATGCGCCCGTACAGCTTCACGTCCGGCTGGCGCTGCGCAAGCGTCTCAAGCGTGAAGAGCGCGTGGAACGCCCATGTGAAGCCGACGGTGAACATCCATAGCGGCAGCCACGGCAGCGGGCGGATGAACGCCGACGTGATGAGCGCCACGACGATGACGAGAAAAGTGTAGAACGGGAAGAAGTAAGGAGCAAGCGTTATCAGCATGTTCGACTTCGTGAGGTTCACGCTGCCGCCTGCGGCCGAAACGCGAAGCTTCGACGGAACGGCGCCGAAGACAAGCCCCCACAGCGCATGCGTGAGCTCGTGCCCGAGCACGTATGTCTTAACGGGATGCGGAACTGCCATCCAGCACAGCACGAACGCAACCATGCCGCCGACGAGTGCTATCGACTCGGCTGTCACGCCGCCCGAATCGCCCGCGGCCGCAAGCACAGAATCGTAGAAGGCGCGGACTACGCCCCAGCACATCGGCAGAAGCGCGACGCCAAGAAGCATTCTCAGGAAATTGGCCATCGTCAGTCGTCGAAGATGAACACGAGCTCGCCAGGATAGACGCGCCCGTTCTGGCGGGCAATGCGCTCGACGAGATCGGGATCGGTCTTGAAGCGCTTCTGGTAGTCGATCAGCTTCGCGATCTCGCGCTTCTTCTCCTCGATGCGCATCGTAAGCTCCGCATCCTTCTTCTTGAGCTCGCGTCCGCGCAGGTAGGTAGGCCACAACGCAAGCGCGCCGAGCGTCCCGATCACCGCAATAAGCGATATCGTGACGATCTTCGCAAGCCGCTCTTTGAATCCGTCTGTCATCGCGGTAAATTATACCAAAAATTTTCATACGATTATCATTGACTTTTCAAAAAAATATGAGATACTATACGCCCGTTCGCTCGGAAAAGGCCTCCGCAAGACCCTGTCCCCCGCAATCGAACACAATTCAAAACAAAAACAAAAACGCAAAGACACATGAAGATCAAGACAACAAAGAAGAGCGCAGAGAAGACGGTCGTCGCGAAGAAGCCGGCTGCCAAGCCTGCCGCCAAGAAAGCCGCAAAGCCCGCAAAGAAGGCGGTGACGTTCACCGTCCACGCCGAAAAAGGCAAGGCGGTCTACCTCGCTGGCTCCTTCAACGAGTGGAGCACGAACGCCAAGAAGATGGCCTACAAGGCCTCGAGCGGAATCTACGCCGCGACCGTTCAGCTCGTTCCGGGCGAATACCAGTACAAGTTCGTCATCGACGGCACCTGGTGCGCCGACCCCGAGAACGAGAACTCGGTCAAGAACGACCAGGGCACGTTCAACTCCGTCGTCGTCGTCAAGTAATCCACGACGGCATAAACCAAAAAGCGAAGCCGCGGCATATCTGCCGCGGCTTTCTTTTTATCACTGTTCCGAATCGCTACCTGACGCCGCCATTGGAGTCGGAGAGCTTCTTGAGCTTCGGCTCGAACGAAAGACGCTCGGCGTCCGACAGGCGGTCGACGTAGAGAACGCCATCGAGATGGTCGATCTCGTGCTGCAAGGCACGCGCGAGGAATCCGCGAGCAGTCACGATCTGCGGCATGTTGTTCATGTCGAGATACTGGCACGTCACCTGCGCGGCGCGATCTACGGAACCGCCGAGCCCAGGAAAGCTCAGGCACCCTTCCTTGTCGAGTTGGCTGCCTTCACGGGAGATTATCTCGGGATTGAAGAGGACGAGCGGCATCGGGACGATTGAATTGAACGCCTCGTCCTCCTCGTTTTCACATCCTTCGGGAATGTCGATTACGCACATCCTCTCGGTGCGGCCGACCTGCTGCGCCGCAAGCCCGACGCCCTTCGCGGCATGCATCGTGGAAATCATGTCGACAGCAAGCGAGCGAAGCTGATCGGTGACAATGGCAATCGGCTCCGACTTCTCGCGGAGGACTGGCTCGCCGTACTTGTATATCTTAAGTTTCAAGAGTTGAAGACCTATGTTTAAGCCGTGTAGAACATTTAGATCGTGTAGGGCTTCTGCATGTTCTACCTGTTCTACATGGCTATTTTCCCGTCGAGCCGAAGCCGCCGGCGCCGCGGTCGGTCTCGTCGATCGTATCGGTCTCGACGACTTCAGGCTGCACTACCGGCGCAAAGACAAGCTGAGCTACCTTGTCGCCCTTCGCGACGGAGAAATCCTTGTCGCTGAAGTTCGCAAGTATGACGCCGATTTCGCCGCGGTAGCCCGAGTCTATCGTGCCGGGAGTGTTGAGCACAGTGACACCGTGCTTGAGCGCAAGACCCGACCTTGGGCGGACCTGGATTTCGTACATAGGCGGAATGATGGCAACAAGCCCCGTCGGGACAAGAGCCCTTCCGCCCGGCGGAATCACGAGATCCGCGACGCTCCTGACGTCCATGCCGGCATCGCTCGGATGGGCATACGCCGGCAGGACTGCGTCTGGATGGATGCGCTTGAAGCGAAGCGTCATTCGTCAATCTCCGCGTCGACGACCGACGCGCCCTCACCGGGCTCGAAGCCGAGGCGGTCGAGGTTCCACTTGCGCCAGGACTCAGGAATCTGGCGGCGCTGGAGAGCTTCAACCTCTCCGCGGACCTGGAGCTTCCATATCTGCGCCTTGGCGGCATCGCCGGGAACGCGGTCCTCGCAGACGACGAGAAGAGCCCTGCCCATTCCTGTGGACGTGAAATCGGACACCTCGCCCTTGCGGAGCTTCATTGCGGCGACAGCAATTGCGTTCTGGTCGGGGAAATCGCCCTGCTTCAAGTCGCACACCGCGAAGGTGATGTTCGTGGAGACGTCGCCAGACTCGAGAACCGCCTTGACGCCGTTCTTCGCAACGGCCTCGACCTTGGCCTTGAAGGCGTCGGCCTTGGCGGCGGCAAGGGCGCGGGGACGCACGATTTCCTTGGCCTCCTCGAATGTCGGGATGTGCGACGCGCTCGTCTCGGCCTTCTCGACGAGCCACACCGCCTTGTCGGAGGCGACGACGCCGTAACGCAGGTCTTCGCTCGACGAATCAAGCTCGGCTACGACTTCCTCGAAGCCCTGTGCGCCGGGGCATATCTGCGAAGCACGCTTCATGAAGCCGTCCTTGTAGTTTCCGTCGAGGGCGAACCAGTCGCTCGTCTCGACCTTTGCGCCGGACTCGGCCGCGATCTCGTCGAGACGAGACTTGCCCTCGGCCGCCTTCACGCCGTAGACGCGCGAGACGAGGCCCGTAGTAAGGCACTGGACGGACTCGATAAGGCGAACTTCCTTCTCGACCTCGGCCCTGACGTCCTCGAACTTCTTGACGACCTCCACGCCGTTCGTGTCGGTCGTGGTGTACTTGTCGACGGTGACGTCGTAGTGGTCGCGGAGAGCGTCCTCGGTAATCGTCACGGACGCAAGGGCGTTGCTCGCCGCGGCGTCGAACTTGACCATGCGAAGCTTAACGCGCTCGGGAAGCTCGAGAGACTTGGAGTTCTCGTCATACCACTTCTTCAGCCCCTCTTCGTCGAGCTTCACCGCGTCGGCCTCGGCCTTGTCCTGCTTGAAGCGGGCGACGCGCACGGTGAAGGAGTCGGTCGCATCCGCAACCGCCTGCTCGACCTCCATCGGAGAGGCCCATGCCGACGAACCGGAAAGCACAGTGTTGGCAAGCTTCATCATCGTGAGGCGACGCTTGAGGAACTCCTCGAAGCGCTCGGGCGAAAGGCCGTTCTCGCGCAGGAGCCCCCTGTAGAGCGCGAAGCTGAACTGTCCGTTCTGCTGGAAAGACCTGTCGGCGCGTATGGCCTGCGCGACCTCCGAATCGGTCGCTTCCATACCGTTGCGGCGGGCAACCTCGAGAAGCGCGGAAGTCTCCCACGCCTCGCGGTTCACCTCGGCGCTGCTGCGGCGCCAGTCGCGGTTCTGGCCAAAGCCGCGCAAGTCCTCCGTAATGGCGTGGAACTCTTCGGCGCTGACGGGCTGGCCGTCAAGAGTGCCAATGCCCGTATCTTTCGGCGCGCTCCTTCCGTCCCTAAGAAGATCGTCTACCAAGAAGTCGAAGGCAAACGCACCACCGACGATTATCGCGAAAACACCCCAAAGCCACTTGTTGCGAATGAGCTTGTTGAACTGAAGAATGACCATTTTACACTCTGAACTTTCTGTTTCCTGTTTGTTGTTGACCTGAAAATCACGTCAGAATTCGAGATCGTCGTCTGAAGAATTGCCAGAAGAAGTGCCACCGTTGTCTTCGGCCTCGGCCTCGACTGCCTCGGTTTCGACAGTGCCCGTGTCGGAAGTCGCCTCCGCGGCCTTCTTCTCGAGCTCCGCCTGGCTGTTCTTGTCATGCGGGGCCAGCTCGCCAGAATTTACCTCAAAGCGGTTTTCGGCGAAGGCGCAGCGGTTCTTGAGGTTGCCCGCAGCGTCAAACGTCATCACGGTGACGGCCATGTTCTCGCCGATCTCGGGGACTGCGCGCTGGATGCGCACTGCCGTCTGGGGCGAAATCTTCCACTCGAGGAACTTCTGCTCCGTATGGGATTTGCCGGTCTCGACGTCGGTGATCTTGACAAGCCCCTGGTCGAGCTTGCAGATGTAGTCGCCGCGCGTACCGTAGATGCCGGTGAAGAGCGCGTCCTGCGATGTCTGGATGCTGACTTCGTTTGCGGCGCGCATCGAGAGTATCTTGAAGTGCAGGCCAGCCACTGAAAGCGAGCCCGTGACGCAGCGGATCGTCGCCTTGTCGCCATCTCCGGTCTTGACATAGCGGTAGCTCGACTTGCCGGCGGGATTGACCACGGAAAAGCCCGGAGCGTCAACGAAGAAAAGCCCTTCGGGCAGATTGCGCGGAAGGTCGACGGTTATGACGCCGCTCTTGAGAAGAATCGCCCTCGACTTCACCGCAAGGCCCTGCCCACGCGTGCCGAACGACGCCTCGCCGACGATTACCACGCTGCACTCCCTGCCGAGGGAAACGGTAAGACGCGTCCCGGCGCCAATCGTGCGATAGACGGACCCGAGAGGATAGAACCTACCTTCCACGGCACCCTCCCAGTCGCGCGCTCCAGGCTTCAGCACTTCTGCCGTGCCTTCGAGCTTGGAGACAGTCGGAAGCGTGTGGAAGAACTTCGGCTCCGACTTCGAGTGGTGGATCTGTCCGCCGATGTCGATTCCGACATCGGCCTCTTCGCCTTCACCGGCAGTGGTTTCGGCGGTGGTTTCGGAGGTCTCATCTTCTTCGAGATCATCCTGAGCCCAAAGCGACAGTCCGCAGACCGTGGCGGCTACAGAGACGAAACGGGCGATGTTTTTCATGTTCGTTCCTTTCAGACGAGATGTGCGCCCTCGGAGGGCTTGATCACGCTGCAGGTCGGCTCGTCGCCGAACTTTGCCTTGTATTCCTTGGAAATCTGGGCTGCGATCTTGTCGGCCGCGGAAGGATCGACGAGCAGGCAGCAGCTGCCGCCAAACCCGCCGCCCGAGAGGCGAGCGCCGTAGACCTCGGGAATCGCCTTCGCCGCATCGACGATGGCGTCAAGCTCCTCGCAGGAGTTCTCGAACCAGTTGCGGCTCGACTCGTGCGAATCGTACATAAGCGCGCCGAAGCCCTTGAGGTCACCCTTCTCGAGAAGATCCGCGCCCTGGAGAACGCGCTCGTCCTCGCCGATCGGATGGACGGCGCGCTTTGCGGTCGTCTCGCTCAAGCCCCCGCGGTAGAGAACCCACTCTGCCATCGTGACGTCCCTAAGGTGCGTCACCTTCTTGCGAAGTACGCCCGCGAAATACTTTGCCGCGTCTTCGCATGCCTGGCGGCGGCTGGCATACGCGCCGTCGACGAGAGCGTGCTTGGCGTTGGACTTGACCATCATGAACGCGACGCCGTCGCCCATCGGGACGGACTCGAACTCGTTCGTGCGGAAGTCGCTCTTGACGAGCGCGCCGGCCTTGCCGTACATCGAGGACGCCTGGTCGAGAAGCCCGCAAGGGCAGCCCGCGAACGTGTGCTCGGCCTTCTGGCCAATCTTGGCGAGCGTCGTCCTGTCCTTTTCGATGCCGTAGATCTTGGAGAGCGCGAGCACGGTGCACATCTCAAGCGCGGCGGACGAGGAAAGCCCGGCGCCAAGCGGGATGTTGCCGAGGAACATCGCCTTCCAGCCGTGCTTCGCGGCGGCGGGATTGCCGTCGAAGAGCCAGTTGAAGGTGCCGGTGACGTAGTTCTGCCACGTCATCTCCTTCGCAGGGGCGACGGTGGAGGTGGTGAACTTCGCCGTCTCCATGAAGTCGCCGGCGGTAAGCTCGCAGCTGTCGTCGGCAGTCGGCGAAACGGCGAAGAACGTGCCCTTGTCGATTGCCGCCGAGAAGACGTAGCCCTCGTTGTAGTCCGTGTGGTTGCCGAGGACCTCGATACGCCCAGGGGCGTACGCAACGACCTGCGGCTTCTCGCCGTACATCTTCTCGAACTTCGAAACGAGCTCGTCGTAGACTTCCTGATTCAGCATTTCAACACTCCTTAATTTACTAACCCCTGCTACTTACTTCACGCGCTCTTCGATGTCGGCCGGCGGCTTCGAGAGGAACGCGGAGTAGACGAACATGTAGGCGAGCGCGAGGACGGGCACAATATACGACCACATGAACGCGGACGTAGACTTTGCCGCAATCTCGGCGGTAACGACAACGTCAGCGGCAATCTTGCCGCCTGCCGCTCCGGCGAGCGTGCTCTGCACAAGAGGCAAAACGCCGCCGCCAACAACCATCACCATGAAGAGGCCCGAAGCCGCGGCCGTGTACTTGCCAAGCTTTTCGGTCGCAAGGTTGAAGGTGGAGGGCCACATGATCGAGGTCATAAGACCGCAGATCGCGAAGAGAACAGCCGTGAGGGGAACATCGACGACCTGAATAATCGAACCGTCTGCGCTCAGCTTGTGGAAGAAGTCAAGCACGAACATCTTGGATGCAACACCGGTAGTCATGGTGCCGACGACGATAAGGCAGATGGCGACAGCCGTCGTGAAGGTCATGAGGATTCGCGACGAAATCTTGCCGCCGATGAACGCGCCAATAGTGCGCCCAACGAGCATGAGGAACCAGTAAGAACCCGCCATGAGGCCGCCAATCGTGGCCGCGCCCGCAACAAGGTCGGGATTGGACGAGGTCATGAGCGGGCCACCCTTGGACGAGAGCCAGAGATCCATGGTGGCGGGAATGCCGATTTCGATACCAACATACATGAAGATCGCGATAACGCCCAGGAGGCAGTGGCGGAACTTGAGAGGCGCGAAAACGGGGACATCCTCGGTCGTGTTGCCCTGGTCGGGATTGGTGATCGGAATGAAGGAAAGAATCACAAAAGCCGCGGCGAAAACGGCAAGCGCAATGTAGAGGACAAGGTTGACGTCCGCGACGACGGTTTCCTTCGTGATCTGGCCGATAAGCGCACCGACGAGGATCGGCGTCGCCGTGCCGGCGAGCGAATTGAGCGTGGTGCCGATCATGTTCAGCTGATTGCCCTTGTTGCCGCCGCCGCCGAGCAGGTTGAGCATCGGGTTGACGACCATGTTCAGCATGCAGACCGCGAAGCCGCACACGAACGCGCCACACAGATACACGCAGAACGGGATAAGGGCGTTGCCATCGGCCGCAAACGGGACGAAGCCGGAAAGATACTGGATGAGCACACCCACGAAGCCCGTCGCGATGCCGGCCATTGCCGTGAACTTATAGCCCTTCTTTGCGAGCATCTTGCCGGCGGGAATCCCCATGAAGAGATAGGCGGCAAAGTTCATCATGTTACCCATCATGCCAAGCGTGGTCGAGCCATCGATGCCCTTTTGCAAGAGCCAGACTTTGCCCATTGGCGCGGCAAGGTTCGTGACAAACGAAATCATGCCGTAGATAAACATCATTGTGATAACGGCAACCCAGTTGGTGCCCTTTTGCTGCTGCTCGCTCATTTAGTATACTCCTATTGAGGTTTATTAGGTGTAATTTTACCGAAAATTGCGTGGATAGTCAACACGGAGCGGGTGAAATCTTGGCGTCCGGACGGGAGGCAACTTCGAGAACCTTCTTCGCGCGCCAGCCGCCCCAGACGAGAAAACTCCACGGACGGACCATTTTAACCGTCTTTATGACGCGGTTTTCGTCATCGAGGAAGTATGCGTCAATTGGAAACGACATGAAAAAGGTGTGTATCGCGTTGCACTTCTCGATGAGGAGCCCTTCTCCGGGGGCGAGGGACTTCGTGCCGATGAGCCCGCGCGCCCGCTCGCGGAACGTCCGCGCAACCTTCGCACGGAAACCGAGTATGTCGACAGTCTCCATTTCAGACAAGCGCGATCAGCGCGGCGAAGACAACGAGAAGAAACGCGAGGATACGCCGCCAAAGTGGCGCAGGGCCCGAACTCGGCGGCGCGGCACATTCGCCGCGGTCCTTCTTGAGAATGCGGTAGACACCACGAAGCGCGAGTGGGATTCGACCGGGCGGAGTCGCAAGCGCCGCCGCCGCGCCCAGCAACGCTATGATTAGGATTACAATGACTAATTCGCTCATTACAATGAGAGAGGAGTCAGTACGCAGGAGTCAGTACACAGGAGTTGGCACTAACTACTGACCCCTGACTACTGACCCCTGACCCCTATTACGTATACCTCAGCACCTCGTCGACCGTGGTGTAGCCGTCGAGGATCGACCTTATGCCGTCCTCGCGCATCGTACGCATGCCGAGTTCGCGGGCCTTCTCGCGGATGATAAGCGTCGGCGCCTTGTTGTTGACAAGCTCACGGAGCGGAGGAGACATCCTCAAGTACTCAAAAACGCCCTTTCGCCCCTTGTAGCCCGTGCCGTTGCAGACCTTGCAGCCGCGGCCAAAGTAGAACGGACGCCCGCCTATCTGGTCGCGCGTCATCTCAATGCGATCCAGCGTCTCGTCGTCTGGCTCGTATGCCTCGCGGCATTCGCGGCAGCACGTCCTCACGAGACGCTGGCCGAGAACGGCTTCGAGCGTAGACGCGAGGAGGTAGGGCGCGACGTTCATGTCGATAAGACGCATGACCGCGCCAGCGGCGTCGTTGGTGTGCAGCGTCGAGAAGACGAAGTGGCCCGTAAGCGCGGCCTGAACGGCGATCTCGGCCGTCTCGAGGTCGCGGATCTCGCCGATCATCATCACGTCTGGGTCTTGACGGAGGAACGCGCGGAGCACCTTGCCGAACGTGTTGCCTACGCGTGCGTCGATCGGGACCTGCACGATGCCGTCGACATTGTATTCGACCGGCTCCTCTGCCGTAAGGAGCTTCGTGTCGATCGTATTGATGCGGCGAAGGACGGAATAAAGCGTCGTGGTCTTGCCCGAGCCGGTAGGACCCGTCACGATGAAAATGCCGTTGGGCTTTTCGATGTCCATCGTGATCTGCTCGTAGATGTCCTCAGCGAAGCCGACGTTCTCGAGGTCGAGCGACGTCGTCGTCTGGTCGAGGATTCGCATTACGACAGACTCGCCGTGGGCAGTGGGAAGACAGCTGACGCGGCCGTCCTGCGGGATGCGGCGCTCGGCGATGTTGAGGTTCGAGAGAATCTTGACGCGGGAGATGATCGCGGGCGCCATCTTGACGTCTGGCGCCTTCATCTCGTAGAGCGCGCCGTCAACGCGGTAGCGGATCTTGAAGTCGTTCTCGAACGGCTCGATGTGGATGTCCGAGGCGTGATCGACGACGCCCTGGTAGAGAATGAGGTTGACGAAGCGAATGATGGCCGAGGAGTTCGCCGCGTTCTCCATCGACGCGATGTCGTTGACGTTCGCGGACGCGAGCCCCTCGTCGTCGCCAAGCCCCTCGCCAAGAGACTTGATCATGTCCGCGACGGACTCGTTCGAGTCGCCGTAGTACTGGGCGATGCGGTCCATCACGTCCTTCTCGCGGGCGAAGACGAACCTCACCTCCTTCGAGAGCGTGAAGAGCATCTCGTCTGCAATGCGCGGGTCGACGAGGTCGAAGGTCGCGAGCGTGACCGACGACTC
>CACZHC010000043.1 GCA_902780865.1 uncultured bacterium | reverse complement strand
TGGCTATCGAGGAATATACGGACTCGACGGGGAAGTTCCTCGGTCCCGGATTCTGCGCGCAGTTCCA
The DNA here is from genome assembly GCA_902780865.1 of uncultured bacterium. Taxonomy (GTDB): domain Bacteria; phylum Verrucomicrobiota; class Kiritimatiellia; order RFP12; family UBA1067; genus UBA1067. The sequence goes on along the minus strand of CACZHC010000043.1, from coordinate 17,022 downwards.
CAAGCGCGCCATGGGCATGATCGAGCCGGGGATGACCTTCGATGCATTCAAGGCGAAAATCGCCGAGGCACTGCCCGGAATCGTCCATGAGGCACGGGCGAACGCCTCCTCTCCGCTCGTCTTCAGCTCCAGGCAGCCCGGCGTCCCGCAGCCCGCCGCCGTGGGCCTTTCGCAGGAGAAGATGAACGCCGTCCGCGCCGAGTTCCAGGCTTCCATCGCGAACGGACAGACGCTCGTCCAGAACGGGACGAACCTCACGTCCGTGCCGAGGTTCTCGATCGGCGCGGACAAGTTCGACACGACCGTGTTCCTCAAGGGCCAGCCGAAGCCGTCGGACAACAGCAGGAGCATGGACGAGAGTTTCACCGCGAACATGCGTTCCCGCGGCGAAGCGAGGCCCCTCGTCAAGGTGGTCAATCCAGACGGATCGGTCATTTCGCTTCAGCGCTGCGTCGCCTCCCATGTCGACACGGTCTGCGGAGGGGCCGGCGTGCAGTCCACCGCCGTCAAGGCCGCGATGATGCTCGACCTCGGCCGGCTCGTGGGCGGTATCGCGGAGGATCTGCATCTCGACGGCAAGCTCCGTGAGGGCCTCAAGCAGGGATGCGACTGCACCCTGACGCTCAACGACGACGGATCGATCGACGTCACGCTCTCGACCAAGCCGGAGAGCAGCGTGGAATGCTCGCTGACGCTCAGGATCTCGACGGAGGGCGAGCGCTCGCTCGTCTCGTTCTCTGGCGTGAAGACGAGCGACGCCTTCGCCGACAAGGTCGAGCAGGCCGAACGTCGCTCCGCCTTCGTCGCCAGGATGAATCCTGATACCGGCTCCATCGTCAAGATGGCCGCCGCCAAGCTCGCCGAGATCAAGCAGTATGTCGAAGCGCCGAACGTGTCCGCACGCATCGGCGAAGAGAACATGAACTCCCTCCAGGTGTCCGTCACCGGGCTTTTCAACGGACTCATCGGCGAACTGCGCCACCTCGCGGACGATCCCGCGGCGCGTCTCGAGAAGACGCCCGACCAGTACGAAAGGGACTTCGCCACGCAGATCGAAAACCTGCGCCAGCGCACGCTCGCGCGCATCCAGTCGAACCTCTTCCTGGCGGTCGACTTCAAGAAGTCCTTCAATGACATCGCGGCGAAGTGCAACGCAGCTGCCGGCAGGCTGGACGCGGCGGGAATGAACGGGCTCGCGAACGTCGTGAGGGATTTCATGGTGCGGACCAACGCCTACCTCGCGGACCTGCGGTCCAACTTCATCCTCTCGGGGGAGGTGTCCGAAAGGGCGGCCAAGGAGCTTACGACGGCGGTGAAGGCCTTTGCCCGGCGCGCCATCGACGTCCTGACCTCGCTCAATGACAAGCCGACGGCGGAGGACGCCGTGGCGTTCGCGACAGGACTGGAGTCGCTGCGCTTCCCGGTGCTGGCGTTCAGGACGTTCTCCGAGGGCGCCCGCACCGCGATGCTTTCCGCGAGCGGACTCCTCTCAACCGAGGCCGTCGACCGGGCGGCGATCGGAAAGCCCGGGTACGGTCCCGTGGCCAAGGCGGTTTCCGATTTCGCGGATGTCGTCAACAATCTGCTCTCGCAGGCGCGCGGATGGGGGAACGACGCTCAGGCGCTGGAGTTCAGGAACCTCGCCGAGGGCAGGCTCCGTCGCATAATCCAGACGGTCGTGAGCGGCATCGACAGCGGGGCGGACCTGAGCCAGGGCATCGGCGGGGTCCTCGCCGAAGAGCTTGCGCCCATCTTCGGCACCTTCGCGAACTACGAGCGCCAGAACATCCAGGACACGTTCTCCCGGAAGGCCGACGCGCACATCGCCACGCTCCAGGACATCCGGAACAACGGCATGTCGGTCAACGGCGTCCGCGTTCCGCTGAGCGAAGCCCAGCGCGCCGACGTGGACGACGCGATCGCCAGGATAGGCGCCCTCAAGGATGGCCTCCAGAACGTGCAGGGCGACAACCGTCCGATCACCCGCGAGGGGCTCGCGGCGTTCATGTCCAGACTTGACGGCGCCGTCGGCAAGTTCATGGAGAAGCTGGCGAATCCGGGTCCGAGCCGCGCCCCGAAGCAGAACTTCTTCGCCAAGGCGTTCGGCGGCCTCGGCGGCAAGCTGGATGGCGACGCCGACTACCGCATCGCCCTGCCGGCGGTGCCGACGGACTACAACGCATCCGCCACCAACGCGGCGAATCCCTTCGCGGGACAGGGCGGCGCCGGGTTCGCGTCCTTCGACGAGCTGTCGCGCACCATCCGTGCCCAGACCGCGATCGGCAGGACGATCAACGCCGACAACCCCGAGCTCAAGACGATGGCGCTCGACGTCTTCTACGAACTCGAGGAGGCGAGGCCGTACCTGGATATAGACGACGACAACAACATCCTGGGGTTCAAGGAGATCAACGGCGAGAAGACCGGCGAGCTCATCGTCGCCGCGGCGCTGAAGGCCGCGGTCGCCAGGCGCACCGCCGCCTGCGTCGCCGAGCTGGCGACGCTCCAGAACGGCGTCGCGCTCGATGTCGAGAAGTACACCGGACCCGCCGGGATGACGGCGCTCAAGGCGGCGATCAGGGATGCCTTCCCGGCCGAGATCAACCGCTTCGCGGTGGTCGCCCGGGCGGAGGCACGGCCCGTCGGCGAACTCCTTCCGGGCGAAGTCCTGAAGCGTGGCAACAACATCTTCGGACTCGACCTTGAGTACGTCCGCAGGCAGGGGAAGCTCGAAGCGCTGAAGACGATAGTCCTCGGAATGGTGACTTCCGACGCCCGCCTCCAATACGGGCAGCTCCAGCGCAGCAATCCCGCCGCCGCCAACCAGCTGATGGAGCGGTGGCTGAGCCAGCGGGAGCCCCTCGGTGACGATTTGAATACGCTCATGATGATCGACGGCGCCGCGCTGAGGGGACTTCAGGCGTCGCTCCTCAACGGCGATCTGCCGCTCGACGGCAGCATCAATCTGCCGACGGTGCTTCTGCTGCAGAACCTCTCGAAGCGCGGTGGCGAACAAGCCATCGGGGAGCTGATCGACGCGAACGCGGGGTTCGCGAACCCCAATCCCGGCGAGAACTACATCATGCTCCTCAGGAACGGGCTCACTCCCGAGAGGATCGCCCAGTTCTGCAACGTAGAAAACGAACCGAATCAAGGGTTGGCGAACGGCCTTATGGACTCTAAGGTCTCCTCGCTCTTTTCAATCCTCTCCAACCTGTACGTGATCGGCAGGTGCGATGCGGGGAGCGTCGACGAGGTGTGCCTGCGAGTCCTCCACAAGCACGTCTACGAGACCACCGCAGACGACTTCTCGAATAAGCTCTCCCTCATGCGCAAGGGTGTGGTCGATCTCATCAATCACCCGGATCCCAATGACGACACCCCTCCGCTCGCAGGCCTGCAGGATCTGGATCCGATGTCGCAGCTCAACGCCGAGCAGCGGGAAGGCGCGATGTTCTTCATGCGCACCGCGATCCCGACGACCGCCCATGTTGCGGAGACGCTGGCCATCTACAACGTGCTCAAGCAGATGTCCGCGCCGAACGGTCCGGCCGAGTCGCAGGTGACCTACAACGGCGTACAGTTCACGCTCAGCGTCGCGAACGGCGTCCTCACCGCGAAGGAGCGGGTGAACATCGACGTCTGGCAGCTGCGCGACGGGTCGAATTCGCACGAATACCATCTCGACAAGGTCCGGAAGGACGTCGAAATCCCGATCGTGTGCCCCCTCGACGTGCGCGGCTTCCTCTCGCAGATCGAAGACGAGATCGCGGCCAACGCGACGGTCTACGGACGCGAGGCGGCGCTCGCGCTCTTCAACACGGAGGGCTTCGACGCCGGCTCCAGCCGCGCCCGCCAGCTCGCGCTGAACGTCATCGCCGGCATCACCGGCACGCTCGCGACTGAACTCTGCCACGTGCCCACCACGGACCTGACGGAACTCGCGCGCGGCATGCTGCAGACCCAGGGCGACCCGAAGGCGTTCTTCAAGGAGAGGCTCGCCGGCCTCAACGGCGACGGCGTGACGCGCTTCAACGGCGCGGCCACGCTCGAACTCTACCGGAAGATGCAGGCGACCGACCGGAACCAGCTCGACGAGAAGGTCAAGCTGCCCGTGGAAAACAAGACCCGCGAAGGCGAGACGCTCGTCCAGTCGCGCCGTCGCCGCGTCCACGAGTTCATCGCCGAACTCGTGATGCCCGACGACACGACTCGCTACGACATCGACCGCGACGCCGGCAGGACCGACGCTGACATCATGCGCCGGACGATACTCTCCCACAAGTACGAACTCGGCATCGTGCTGCGTTCGCTCGGCTCCGATTCGGACCTCCTCGACACCTTCAGCCTGGCCACCGGCGGCGAAGTCGACGGCGTGGTGCCGCGCACCCACGAGATCACCACGACCCTCAAGGCGCGCATGATCCAGCTGAAGTCCATGGTGGACGCGGCGGGCGGGCTGGACGCCTTCTTCCAGGCGCTGGAGACGAACGACGGCGCGGGCGTTCCCGGGCTCGCCGACTTCCTCAACGGATTCTCCTCCGACCTCGCCTCGGCCTCGGACAAGGTGCTCGCGAAGATGCAGGGCGTCCTCACCGAGAAGCTCGCCACCGCGTTCCGCCAGTCCACGGCGACCGCCAAGAACAAGCAGCTCTGGCAGAAGACGCTGGATGAAATCGCGGGATCCGGCACGCTCGACGTCGACACCGGCTACGGTCAGCTTCTCATGGAGGCGCTTTCGACCTACTTCTCCAAGATGGAGCCGATCGACCGCCACCGCATGGCGTCCTCGCTGCTGCGCTACGCCGGCTCCGAGTCCAACTCCGGCGAGATTCTGGGCGCACTCATCAAGGGCGCGGGCCCGGTGCTGCAGAAGCTCATGCAGGGCCTGCCGCAGACCGCGCTACCGCAAGACCTCCGGCAGGCGGTGGCGGACCTCAAGTGCAACCTCCCGTCCATACCGCCGGAGATGGTCCGCGCCACGCTCCTCGACATGGTCGAGCGCTCCAACGGACGCATCACGTCGATCGAGCTGACGAAGTCCCTCGGCGCGGCTACGGTCGGCCAGGCGTTCCTCTGCAAGATCGTGACGGTCGACAACCCCGCCGGCGAGGAGTGCGTCGTCAAGATCCTGCGTCCGGACGTCCAGGCCCGCGCCCGCCGCGAGCGCGACCTCTTCCTCGACATCGCGAAGCGGACGAAGGGAATGGCGGGCGTGTTCGACGTCCGGCTGGAGGGCATCTTCAAGGAGCTCGACTTCACGGTTGAGGCCAACAACGTCAAGCAGGGCTCGATCTACACCTCCGGCGTCGTCAACGACAAGATCGAGGGCGTTCGCAGCATGGAGCTCTACCCGTTCATCGCGGCGACCGCCAACACCCTTGTCGTCCGCAAGGCCCCAGGCGTCACCTACGACCGCTTCATCGCCGACTCGAAGGCCAGGGTCGACACGGTCCTCGGCAAGCTGAAGAAGGTCCGCAACGCTGACGGAAGCGTAAACTACCTCAGCGGCGACCCCAGCAAGATCCTCACGACGCGCGAGGCGCTCCTGGACACCTACAACGACATCCTCGCGCGGCAGAAGCAGCTCACCGGCTTCATCGAGAAGTGGACGTTCGAGGCCATCTTCGACGGCGGGTTCTTCCACGGCGACGTGCACGCCGGCAACCTGATGTGCGACGGAACGCGCCTCACGGTGATCGACTACGGCAACGCCTCCAGGTTCTCGGCGAGCGAGCTCAACAGCCTCAAGTGGGCGCTCGCATGGATTCCGGCGAAGAAAGCGTCCAAGTTCCTGGAAAACTACGAGAATCTTCTCTCGGCCGAAGGCAAGAAGACCCTCGCCGCCAAGCGCAATGACCTCGTCAGGGCGCTGCAGGAGGTCTTCGACCGCGCGGACGCCTCCGACATCGGGCGCATCATGTCGGCGGCCTTCCAGCTCATCCAGGAGATGGGCGTGGAACTGCCGGGTCCGATCTTCAGCATGCTGCAGAGCATGCAGCGTCTGGACGAGACGGTGAGACTCATGAACGAGCAGCTGTCGGAGATCAAGACTGCGCTCAGGTCGATGAGGCTCACCGATACCCTCCAGGATGGCGAGACGGTGCCCGACTTCCTCGTGCAGATTAAAGATATGATCGATCCCCAGACGCGGACGAAAGTCGCTCACAACGGAATCACCCTCCAGGCGGTCTTCACCCAATTCCAGGATCTGATTTCCTCCGGAAACGTCGAGGATGAGATGGTTCTCAGCGAACACGTCCGGGCCTTCGGTTATTACGTGCAGGGCATGGGTGTGCAGCAGGAGGGCGACAACCGGCAGAATCAGACCTACGAAGCCAAGTTGAACACTTTGGTCGACAACTGGGCGAACAATCCCGACTCCGCCGAAGCGAGGTCGGCCGTCTTCACCCAGCTCGACCAGATTCGCGAGTACGCGGATTTCGTCGCCCGATTCGGCTCCACATCCTCCCGTCTGGGCGCAACCTCGATTCTGGCGACGCTCGCCGCCACGCCTTCCGAGCCCGTCTCGGAACATCGCGAAGAGTGGCGCCAGTTCGTGCATTCGCTGGTCGAGGTCCAGCTCAAGCCGGCGATCGCCAGCATCCTCACCAACCTCAGGGCGACCCTTGTGGACGGCGAGGACCTGAACGGCGAAGTTATCCCGCTGATCAAGCCATACGAAGATGTGTCCGCCGGGTTCGGCAAGGCGATCATGCGCGGCAGCGAGAAGTTTGCGTCGTCCTTCAGGGGCATCGGTGGGGCGTTCAGCGCCGTCAGCGGCGGCGGACTCGGTCTCAAGAACGCGATGAAGGGAGTAGCGAAGGACGCCGGCCGCCAGGCCCACCGCGAGACCTACGTGACGACGAACTACGGCAACTACGCCGCCGAGCACGGTCTCTACGACGCGGAGGTCGCCCAGATCGAGAAGTCGATGCAGGACTTCCGCTTCATGCCGGACCTCGTGAAGACGTTCACGAAGCCGGACTGGCACACCAAGCAGGCGAACCGTCTGGCGGTCGTCCAGTCGCTAAAGCTCAACATCAGCACCATCATGGCCGACCTCACCCGTGCCGGTTTCGCCGAGCGCGTCGCCGATGAGGTGAAGCGCAAGGAGTTCATCGAACTCGCGATGACGCACCTGATCGCGCCCCATCCCGAATGGTACCACGCCCTCGAGCGGGTGGACGCCGCCGGTATCGACCAGATCGCCGGCGACGACGTGGATGTGAAGAATGCGCTCCTGTTCCTGAAGTCAGTCGCGTCGAATCCGCCGGATGACCGGCTTACCGCCGCCGAGGAGCATGAAATCGACGAACAGTTCAGCATCTTTTGATCAACAGCCCGTTTGCAGCGGAAAGGTTTAAATGACATTCGAAGAACTAATATCCGGTCTGGGTTCCAAAATCGGCGTCGAATTGACATCGGAGGACGGAGAGTGCGTCATCAACGTGGACGACATGGTCGTGACGCTCATGAGTCTGCCGGACTCCGACAGGCTCGCAGTCCACGGCGAAATCGGCGATCCGCCCCCCGAGGGACTGGAGCAGCTGCTCTCGGCCATGCTCGAGGCGAACCACCTCTTCGCCGGGACTGCTGGAGCTACGATCTCGCGCGACCATGAAACTGGCAGGTTCCATCTCTGCCGGCATGAGCCGCTCGCGATCCTGGACGCAGACTCGCTCGCCGCACTCGTGGAATCATTCGTGAACACTCTCGGGATATGGCGCAAGGCGATTGCCTCCTACCGCCCCGTCGCGAAGTCGGTTTTGGAGGGCTCCGACGAGGGCCCGCAGCTCGGCGCCAACGGCTTCTTCCGGGTGTAGGGCGCGCTCATGCCGCGCCCAAGGAAATAATTCTGGAACTACTGCAGTAGTTCCAGAAAAACTTCGCGCACTTCGCGAACTTGGCGTGAGGCACCAGCCGCTTAACTATCCATCCCAAATTTTCCGGGATAAGGGTGTTTCGCGCGGATTTATGGTATACTTTACCGTAAAAACACAACCAGCACACTTAATACAGGATGGGGAAACATGAATATCAGCATCAAGAAGATATCTCTGGCGCTTCGACATCCAGTGCACGGCTCCATGCCGGGGATGATGACTTGTAACCTGTCGGCGTCTTGCGTGTAAACAGAGCGGGAGCCCAAAACAGGCGACCGCCATAAGATTGGAGAGAAAACAATGGCAATACCAACCATCAGCCTCGCGCAGTTCAACAAGATCGCAAGCGGCGACTAACCTTTCACGCCTCCGTGCGCAGCCAATAAGCCAAAAGGAAAGAAGAACCACCATGCCTGACCTAGCAAACGTAAACATCTCGATCCAGCAGTTCCAATCTGTCGCGACCGGCAAGTACAATGCCGGCGAAGTGCGTCTCGCCAACGAGACCACGCTCGAGAAGATCAACAACAGCGTCCACTTCAAGGGATCCAACCAGACGACGCTTTCGCATCTTGAGGTGCTGGCCATCAAGAACGCCTTCATAAAGGCGCTTTCCCAGAACGGCGTAGGCGTGGACGAGATTGCCCGGATCCGGCGCGATCTCGGGCTTGCCGCCGACACTTCCGCCGGCGCGGACAAGAAACTCTCCGAGCGCAGCATCAAGCCGCTTTCGCGCGCGCAGATCCGCACAATCCTCGACCGCAACGCCGAGACGATCAACGCCCATGCCGGCGCGGGAACCATCCGTACCGACGCCGAGCTGCACGCTGGATACTCGGAGGCGCGCAGGGCGTCGCTCGCCGCCACGCGCGAGGCGACGAATGCCGGGCTCGCCGCCACGCGCGAACTGGACGAAAGCCACAACATCGCCATCTTCCAGGATCTTATCGCAGGCAACATATACTTCCGCGAGATGGAGGATACCGTCCAGATCATCGAATACGCGAAGCTCCAGCGCGACACGATCCTCGCCAAGTCCGGCGGGCACCTCAGGACTGTGGGCCGTGGCGTGCTGCAATACCAGACGAGGTCCAACCAGAGCATCGATTTCGAGCTGCCGACGGACGAGGCATCCTACGTGCGCTACCTCGACGAGACGATCGTGCATCTCTCGTCGCTTTCGATGCAGGGCGCAAATGCCGACTCGGAATGCGGTCGCGTTCGCCGCGCGTTCGCCTCTGCGCCCTCGAAGAACTCGTGGATCGAGACACATGCGCGTTCCGGCGAATCCTGGAAAATCCGCACCGCGGCCGTGATGCTTCTCGAAGAGGCCGGCATCCACGACTGGGCGACCCTTTCCTGCGTGAACCGCATCACGGACGCCGAGGTGAAGATGCTCGCAAAGGAACTCGTCAACCTTGGCGGCGCCGTTCGTGGCGACGCGCTGCGCCAGCATGTTGTTCTGCAGGCGCTCGTGCGGAATGGCGCCGCAGGCGCGAATGTTCCCGACACGAGCGCCACGTACATTCCCGCCATGTCGCCCAGCGAATGGAACACGGCGGTGTGGGACGCCATAGCCATCGGAAACAATTCCGCGCTTCCGCACGAATTCAAGCCGATTGTAGATCCGGTAGTGGGGCACCTCCGCGAACTTTTCGGCGAGGATGTGATTCCGGCCGGCATCGCCAACGGGGATATTTTCAGATCGGCGGACATAAACAGCATCATTGTCAGGGATAATCCCGCCGCGCAGGTTACCGCCGATGGGATCCGCGAGAGTTTCCAGCGCATCGCCGAAGATACCGGCGCGAAGATGTGCGCCACAAAACGCCTGTCGGGCTTCCTTGCGGCAACCGGCGCACCCGAGTGGGCCGCCTCAACGATGCTGGACGATTTCGCCGTATCACATCCCGAACTGCTGACGCGCCTTACGGCGGCGCGTTCGGCGGCGGAGACGGACGCCATCATCGAGGAATCGCGCGATCTTATCGAAGCCGAAACCAGGCGTTTCGCCGAGGTCGAACGGATCAAAGTCAAGTTCACCGGCTTCTACAAGGAGGCGCTCAGCCATGCGATGGGCGTTCCCGGATCGGCGCTCTCCACCTTAGGCGTCGACATGTACTGGATCAAGGCCAAAGGCGCCAAGCTCGCCGATGCCATCCGCCAGGGAACCTTCGCCGTCGCGAGCAATGCGGACATCGAAAAGGCCTTCCGCGATCTGGCTGCCGACCTTGCCGAGCAGCGCGTGGCCGCCATGCGGGCGGTGGACGAGCTGGACATTCCGCTCGCCGTGCGCGATGCGTTCAAGGACCATCTCTACCACGTGGGCCGCGTGGACAACATCGACCTCGCGCGTATCGTCCAGTCCACACGCGCCGCTTTCGGCGCGCTGGCTGACGCCATAGACGCCGTGCTCGTCCCCGGCGCGGACAAGAACGCCGTTTACGCGGCGATGGCTCCGGCGAAAACCATCTTCAGGAACGTCGTCTATGGCCTCTTCCCTCCGGGCGCCGAAGTCGGCGGCGACGAGATGATTACGCACGGCAGGCTGGTCGGCATGACGTTCGTGTTCGACAAGCCGGGGTTCGTCGAGAAACTTGAGGCCTTCTTTGAGCGGCCGGACGTCGCCGCAGACATGGAAAACGTCCAGGACGACACGCTCCCCCACAACGCTACCATCTTCCAGCGGGCGCTTCCGGAGAAAACGGAAAAAGCTTCGCTCGCCAACGCCTTCGGCAAGTCGAAGATGCCGCCGGCCTACGCGTTCGCCGTCGGGGAGGCGTTCCGCGACCTCGGGATGGACGACCTTTCCCTGGAAGCGAAGGAGAAGCTGATGACCAGCGCGAACGGACGCGCCATCGCGAACAAGATCCGCGAGAGCGCAGGCCCCGTCCTGCCGTCGGATCTCCGCTCAATGGTGCGCCAGCAGTTTGCGGACATTGGAGCGAATCACGCGTGCGAACGCTTCCTGACCGGCCTCGCCGCGAAGAACAACATCGTAATCGGGGCCGAAACGGCAAGCTGGTGCCGCAGCACTCTCTTCGGGCACAACGCCGCGATTTCCGAGGAATTGACGACGGCGTTCCGTTCGGCGGTAGTGGGACGGCGCGACGTGCGCGCCGCCGTAGCCGCCGTCCTCGAAAAGTACGCCGAGGACGCGCTTGTCGTGGCCAAGGCCTACGGCTCCATCGAAAAGGCGGATGTGGAGGCTCCCGAAAGGGCGCTGCGCGAGATCGTAGAGAGGACCGGTCTCGACGAGGCGTTCGTGCGCAGCCACCTGCGAACCGACGCCGTGGCCGTTCACGGCGGCACGCTGGCGTTCGACCGCGCCGATCTCCGCGACGTGCTCAAGAATCCCGCGACGGACTACTGGACGTTCAACCTCGAGCTGATCGCCGAGAACGCCAATGCGCGCGTCGATTCCTTCATCTCGAAGAAGGTCGCGTTCCTCGCGCAGATCGATACGCTGCCGGTTTCCGATGCGTGCAAGACGCAGATTCGCGCCGCCACGCTTTCCGAGAGCACCTTCAAGGACGCAGAACTGCCCGCCGCCACCGCGCGCATCCTCGCCCGCGCAGACGTGGCGAACATGCTCGACTTCGCGAAGACCAATCTCGTCCCGGAAAAAATCGTCGGGATGAGCGACAAGCAGGTGTTAATGGTCATTAGTATCGTAGCGTCAACGCTCAACGCCGCGATCGAAGCGGAACTCTCGGAGGACAAGCGCGCGTCGATGGACAACGGCGACTATGCCGTTCTCACGTCGCTTCTCAACATGGCGTTCACCGACGTTTGCGGCGCAAGCCTGAAGGAAGCGGCCGTCCAGCTCGCCGCAGACGGACGATTCGCCGGCGTGGATGCGGCAGGGGCCGAAGAGCAAGAACGCTACAACATCGAATACGTGACCTACAGCACCGGAATCGACCAGAACAAGAATCGCGTCCCCGTCGATACGCAGAGGGCTCTTGCGGCGAACAAGTCCGCCTCCAACATCGCGCTCGCGCTGCGCATGCTCGGTACGGTCCGCTCCGATCTCTACCTCGAATGGCTTGACAGGGAGACCGCCAGCGCAGTTCGCGAGAACAAGGCCACGGCCGAACAGCGCGCAATCGCCGAAGCCGCGCTGAAGCGCGCGCCGGCGCTTTTCAGGAAACACTCCGCAGGCCTTACGCCAGAGCAGAGCGCCGAACTCAAGGCGTTCCTCGTCACGCTCGATTTCCGCGACGCCGCGCTCGCCGCGACCGAGGAGGCGCTGAGCAGGAAGGCGCTCGAGATTTCGATTGCGGGGGACGGCTTCGACGTTCCCGGCTCTTCGGCCGCGGGCAAGGCGCTGTCGCTCGGATACGCGCCTGCGGAGCTTCCGATGCTCCAGCGCGTTGCGGACATCTACCGCGAGGCGACAGGCTGCACCGAGACCGAGGCGCGAATCGCCGCCCTCGACCAGCATAGCGCGGCGCGGCGCCTTTTCGCCTACGGAGGACGCTTCACCGCGTCGGCGGAGAACTTCAAGGCAGGTCTCAAGCTGCTTGGGCAGTTCAAGACCTGGCTCGCCGCCAGAGATGCGGAAGTAGAGCCGAAGCGCGTGCTCAACGGGCGTGTCGGCGCCGGCGTAAGCCTCACCGCCTTGAACGCCGATCAGAGCTACTTCACGGTCAGCGCGGAATTCGCCTACGAGAAATTCATCTTCGAACACCTCGCGATCGACGAGTCGCTGCCCATTGCGACGGACGATCCCAACTCCGTGTTCGACATGGAGCACAACCCCGTGACGCGCTTCTTCGGCCGCGGCTACTCCACCGCCAGCACCAACACCATGGCGCAGATTCCGCCGGAAAAGCGAATCCTCGTATATGAGGTGTTCGACCTCATCGCGCCGCTCGCCACGACGCAGGCGGGCGTAGATGCGAACTACCACCGCAGCTCCAACGTCGAAATGATCGCGCGCATCCTCGCCAACCTGGACGCCATCGCCGAAATGAAGGAGGCCGGTACGCTCACGAAGGCGACGTTCTGCGAACGTTTCCTCACCGACATACCTGGCGCGGCGGAGATGACGTTCTCGCAGATCGGCCAGACGCTGACCAGGCTTCAGGAGCAAGTCATGGTCAACAGGTTTGGCGGAAACGTGGGCAAGCTTTTCCAGTTCAACCTCATGATGCAGACCTCCGGACGCACCATCGAGGAGTGCGCGGAGGCGATCCTGAACGGGCAGAGGCTCCCGAGGGCCCCCTACATCGCTCCGGCGAACGGCGGCATATCCGAACTGGACGGCACCGCCAATGGCGGCCGTGCGCAGTGCGTCCTCGACCTGCTGCGTCCCGCGAGCCCGGTGTCGATTTCGGACGGCAAGGAGATTTTTACCGACGAGCAGAACGTCTTCAAAGTCAATTTCCCGGACGGCACCACGCTCACAAGCTCCAACCAGGATCAGGCGAACGCCATCGCCGACAAGATCGCGGAGCTCTGCGGGCCGGTTCACCTGACGCAGCTCAGCTCGGTTTACTTCGCGCTCACGCAGGCGGGCGAAAACATCCTCCTGGACGCTTTCCGCGGGCAGGGATACAGCACGACCGAGCATACGCCGCTCACCTACACGCTCCTGAAGAACGAGGAGACCGGCGTCATCACGGTGCGCTACTCCGAGCCGGCGGGCTTCCCGATCAAGTTCAGCTGGGAGTGCGCAATCGCCCTTGACGGCACTTCCACGGCAACGCAGATGAATGTCGTTGCCCCCACGGGAGCGGCAGTATGAAGCCGACTCAACGCCGACTGGTCCAAAAAACCACGCCTGCCCGTGTAACCTTTCGGCGGAAGGCGTGTATTCAAGGCAGAATACATTTAAGGAGAAAAATACCATGCCACTCGACATCAACGGATATAACAGCGTGTTCAAGTCTTTCGTGGCCTTTGCGCAGGAGCGGCACGACGCGAACCAGGTGAAGGCGGTCGCCGACGCGCACGTCAACAGGCTCGACGGCCACAGGGTTCTCGCCGTCACCCGCTCGGAAACGGACGAGGTCCACAAGTGGCTGCGCACGCGCGACGAATACAGGGTGAACGACCGCACGCGTGATTATTTCAAGAAGGCGATCATCGGCATGTTCGGCGGCGAGTCGAAGATACCAGACTCGGTGAAGGAGGCGATGATCATGGACGACTACAACGCCGGCAAGCCTCTCACGGCGCGGCGCATCCTCGCCGTCAAGGCCGCGATCGACGCGGACGGCACGGCCAAGGCGCGCGCGGCGAAGATCCGGCTCGAGACGTTCTCGCCGGAGGTCAAGGCCGCCGCGCTCGGAATGGGCTACACGAAGGCGGAGCTGCCCAAACTCGCCCGCGCCGCGCACTTCTACGCCGAGGTGAACAACTGCGCAGAGTTCGAAGCGCTCGAAGCGCTCACGACGCCCGGCTCCAAGGCGAACCGGCTCCTGGGCTACGGCGGACGCTTCCTGAAAAGCGCGGCGAACTTCCGCGAAGGGCTGCGCCTGCTCGACAGCTTTGAAACCTGGTATACCGCGACCAAGGCGACGCTCGACGCGACCGGGAAGAACTACCAGGAAGGCATGCCGAAGACCATCCTCAACGCCAATGATTCGTATTTCAAGCCCGATATGCAGCGCGGCATGGAAAAATTCATCTTCGAGGAAATCGCCAGCAACGCCTCGCTCGATCTCGCCGAGCAGGATCCGGAAAAGGTTTTCGGAATGGAGAACAACGCCGCCACGCGCTTTTTCGGACGTGGTCTCAGCTGGTCCTTCACCCAGACGGTGGCGAACATCCCGCCCGCGAAACGCGCCGCATTCTATGCGGCTCTCGACACGGCGTTCCCGCTCGTGACGGATGTCGCCATTGCGCGTCTGCCGCTCTTCAGGCGTCCTGGGGACCAAATCTCCACCATCAACAAAGGCATTGTCCTTGCCCGCGTCATGAAGAACCTCGACAAGCTTGCCGCACTCGTGGCCAAGGGTGGACTCACGGTGAAGGCGTTCGTGAAGATATGCTTCCCGGAGGCCAGGGAAAAAACGCTCGGCGCGGTCGGAGCGTTGCTCAAGAGATGGAATGCCGAGATCCGCGGTGGCGCCGACATCGAGGCGAAGTACCCTGCTGAGCATTCGGAACGCATGCTGGCCTTGCTGGAAGAGACCGGCTGCTCGGTCGAAGAGGCGTTGGTCGCCGCGCAGGGCGGCAAGCAGCCGCCGATTCCCCGGTACTTCGCCACCGGCACGCTGCAACTTGAGGCCTTCGACGGCACGACGCGTGGCGCGCGCAGCCAGCTTGCAGCCGACATGGACCGTCCCGCCAACTACAGCATCGTCGGAGGCCAGCAGAACATCCTCGGCGAAGACCGCGGCTTCCTTTGCAGCTTCCCGGACGGTTCGTTCCACAAGGCGAACGGGTCGGAGGCCGGCCTTGCCGCGATCCAGACGATCGCCGACAAGGTGGAGAACCTCTGCGGCGCCGTCCACCGCGAGCAGGCGTCGTCCGTGATCATGATGCTCTCGCAGGCGGGCCACGGCAATCTGCGCGGCGGACTCGTCGGATACGGCATCGCCTCGAACGAGCACGCCCCCGTTGACATGACGCTCTCGAAGGATGCGACGACCGGCGCCGTCACGATCAAGTACACGAGCCCCAAGGAGCTGCCGTTCCGCTTCGAGTGGACCGCGACCGTCGATACGGAAGGCAAGGTCACGAGCACGCCGATGAAGTTCGAGAAGCCTGTCGCGAACCTCGACAACGCCACCGCGAAGAAGGTCCTCGGCGATGCGGCGAAGAAGCTCGGCGTGAAACTCAACAAGGCCGCCCTCGCCGCCGGCGCGACGCTTCTGGCGCAGCACGGCGCGGGAATGTACGCGAAGAACCTGGCGTACCTGGCGGCCTACATCGCCAAGTCGCCGCTCGCCGGCCCGAAAGCCGCCGACGCCGCGAAACGCATCGCCGACCTCGCCAAGAGCATCAAGGATTGGCGCGATTTCTCGTTCGAGGACAAGCACAAGATGAAAGACCTGGCGCAGACCTTCGCCCGCCGCCACAGTGCGTTCATTGAGAAAAGTCTCGCCGACGAGACGAAGTTCCACATCGAGAACGGACAGAGGACTCCCATTTTCGAGACCTTCTTCCAGGATGCGCACCGCAACACATACATCATCAACGGCAAGTTCTTCAAGAAAGATCCGAGCGTGGAATCAGGCCAGCAGAGGGATGCCGTCATCGCCGCGTTCAAGAGGGCGCTTCCCGAAGAAAAGGCGCAGAAGGCGCTCTCGGTTCTCATGAACCAGGCCGGCCCCGGCGACGTCGTGCAGCTCTCCAACCATGTCCCGTGCCAAGGCCGCAATGGCGTGGAGATGCTGCACGAACAGCCGGGCGCGAATCTTTTCGTGAACCGCAACATGATGAGCGGGCTCTATGAGACTCTGCTTTTCGAACCGTCGATCACATTCGACCTCAAAGTCGCCGAAGACGGCCGTTCGGCCGTCCTCACCATCACGCTCGACACGAAGCTCGAAGCGGGTGACGGCAAGAGGGGCGAGGGGATCGACAGCACGTTCGGCAAGGCGCAGATCCAGGAGCGCCTCACGCTCGACCTCACCCCCGAAACGCCCGTCGTCACCGACGTAGCCTTCGCCCAGCGCCTACGGTAGCATCTTCCGGAGGCTACAGAGGCTACAGGGTCAGACATGGTTACCACAGTAAATTACCACACTAGCGGGAGTTTGTGATATACTGTTCAGCATGAGACGGTGCAGGATAAATCTTCCAAATCGGTGCCAGGAAGGGGGCAAGCTGCGAATCGAAAGGGTCGCGCCGCTATGACAAGGAAAACCTACTGTGGCAATTTACTGTGGCAATCAGGTCTGACCCTGTTGGCTCTGTTGGCTCTGTTGGCTCCGGGCGCTTGCCGCGAGGCGGCTGGGTCCGTGTGGACGAAAAAAGAACGCCGGCAGGGGTGACCTGTCGGCGTTTAGGGTTTCTGCCCTGGTTTCATGTCAGACTACAACCATCGCTCATTTCTGCGTTCTCCTTTCCTTTTACCGCTTTCGCCCGTCGGTTTCCGCGGCTTCCGCCGAACGCGCCCGTATGACGACGCCTTTTTTGCTTTGTCCGGCGGAACGCGCTGTTCTCTGCCGGCGATGTT
>CACZHC010000042.1 GCA_902780865.1 uncultured bacterium | reverse complement strand
AAGCGTCCGCTGATTGCGCGTCTTGAACCACCCGAAGATCGTGAGCGCGAGAATCAAGGCGCCATAGCCGCCGTCGCCGACGAGCATCGCGAAGAAGATAGTGAAATAGCAGAAGAACGGAACCGACACGTCAGACTCCGTGTAGGCGGGCGCGATGCCAAGCCCCGAGAAGAGAGCCGTCACCGGACGGAAGAGTTTCGGCGGATCGATGAGCGTCGGAGGAATCTCGCCATCGGCTGGCTCGCGTAGGAGCGCACCCCAGCCATTCTCATGGACGGCCGCGGCAAATGTGCCGCGCGCGGGCTCCGGAATCCAGCCCGAGACATACGCGAGCTCGCCCTGCTCGCCGACAAGTTCCTTCGCCGACTCAAACGCAATCTTGTCGGCAAGCGCCGGATACTTCTTCAGAATCGCGTTCTCGTCGCTGCCGGCGAGCTTCGCGATGTCAATGGTGATGCGGTTCTCGATGCGTTCAAGCTTCTCGCGCATCTTTGAAAGGCGCATTGGCGGAAGCGCCTCCGGAAGCGGCACCACGTCGCGCAGACCCTCAACGTCCTTAAGCAGCCGCTCTGCAAGCTCGGGGTCGAAATCGCCGTAGGGCTCATATGTGCGAATCGTCCGCTCGAGTTCGTCCTTTGCGGCCTTCAGCGTCTCGCGATCGGCATCAATGGCGAGAATGTCCGCCACGGAGCGCTCGTGGATATTTATGTCCTTCTCCTTGCCGCGCGCCTTGAGAATCAATCGCACCGCCTTCTCGGCGTCTGCCGCAGCGCCCTTCGCCGCCGCTACGGTGGCGCCCTGGGCGGAGGAAAGGTCGAGATGAACCGCACCGAGGTCGCGAAGCTGCGTAAGCGTCTTTTCCTTATCCTTGGCAAGGCACACGAGATCGAGATGGAGCATCTTCACTATCATGCCGCCACCTCGCTTTCGGGAACGCGCGACTTCGCGATCTTTCCGCGCGTGACGGCCGCGGTCTGCTCGTCGCCAAGCGCGATCTTGATAACGCGGATCGCCTCCTTGCACTGGGGAATCTTGACCTTCTCGAAAAGGTTTACACGCTGGGAAGTCTGGCGAAGCTCCTCGGTGACGAGCCGCCTCTGCTCCTCGTATACCTGGCGTTCGCACTGGAGGGAGAGTATCTGCGTCGTAACCTCGACCGCATCGTCAACCCACGCTGGAGTCGCCCAGGCGTCAATTTCCTTAACGTCGGTCTCTATCGACTCGAACGTCGGTATCGCGACGCCCGCGATGTTGGACTCGCCCTTCTTGATGCTCTTCACGCTGACAAGCCCCGGAAGCAGATCTTCGTCGGTCGCAAAGAGGCCGACCCACTTGTTCAAGCCCTCGCGGACGGCGCGTTCCCTGGCGCTCACGGCCTCGGCCTTGGCTATTATGCCGGCGATTTCGCTCTGCAGCTGCTGCTTCTTTAGCTGAAGCATCGGCAGAAAGCGCTGGAAGCGCTTGAGCGCGTCCGATTGCGCCTTGAGTTCCGTTTTCGTTAACTTGACCTTGGCCATTGCGAATATTATATCAAAAATAACGGCTTCAAGGCGACTCTCAGAAGAACAGATCGCGCTCGCCGCGGCAGGTGGCCTCGTACTGCTTGATGACCGATGGATAGAATTTCGGAACCCATTCCCTTATTTCGGCAAGTTCCTTCTCGATGAGGGCGTCGCCGATCCTGCGAGTCTCGTCGGAAGCGAAATCATCGAGCCATTCGCGGAAGGTGAGGACGGCGTTGATCTTGCAGAACTTTCCCTCGCGCCCGGTCTTGAGCGCGTCCATTATGCAGCCTCCCGTCCTTCCGCAGCGGTAGCCCGCCGTGCAAAAAGACGTTATCGTGCCGCGCGAGGCGAGGTAGCGAACCATCTCGTCGATGGAGCGGTTGTCGCCCAGCATGAACTGCTGACGGTCCTTCTCCTGATGCGCTTCGTCCGCGAAGTCGCTGTAGCCCTTGATCGCGATGTTCGAAGAGCAGTCGAGCTGGGTCATGCCGCAGCCGAGAATGCGGTTGCGGCTCTCGGGGCTTTCGCGCGCGGTGATGATGATGCCGGTATACGGAACGGAGAGACGCGCGATCACGACTATCTTCGCGAACGTGTCGTCGTCGATGAGCCACGGGCTCTCCTCGGGCACCTTCGTGCCGCTCGCCGGTTCAAGCCGCGGGAACGAGAGCGTGTGCGGCCCGATGTTGAACCAGCGTTCGAGATCGCGTGCGTGCATGACCGTCGCGAGAAGCTCGAAGCGCCAGTCGCAGAGCCCGTACAGAACGCCGAGCCCCACGTCGTCCACACCCGCCTCCATGCAGCGGTGAAAGCATGTCGTGCGCCAGTCGTAGTTGCCCTTCACGCTCCAAGAGGGATGCATCGACTCGTACAGTTTTCTGTTGTATGTCTCCTGGAACACCTGGAACGTTCCGATGCCGACAGACTTCAGCACCTTGAGGTCCTCGACCGGAAGCGGCGCGGCGTTGACGTTGACGCGGCGAATCCCCACTGGCGCGCCTGTCTTCGGAGCCTTCACCTGGCGGTTGTAGCACGTCTCGATAGTCTCGGCTATGTACTCGGTCGATGTCGTCGGATGCTCGCCGTAGACGGCGATGAGTCGCTTGTGGCCGATTCGGCCCGCGAGGACGTCGATCTCCTCCTTGAGCTCGTCCATCGTGAGGACGCGGCGCTTCTGCTGGTCGTTCCCCTCGCGGAAGCCGCAGTAGCGGCAGCCGTTCACGCAAAGATTCGACATGTAGAGCGGCGCGAACACGACGATGCGGTTGTCATAGACTTTCTTCTTTATGCGGCCCGCCGCCGCGCACATCTCCTCGAAAAGCGCAGGATCTGACGAAGCCGACATGAGGACGGCCGTCTCCTCGGGGAGCAGTGTCTCGCACGTCGACTCGCTCTTCGCGATTATTTCCCTGACGCGCGCCGGATCTACCGGTTTTTCAGCGACATCGGTTATGCAGCGGTTTATCTCCGCCTCGTCGATGAAATGCCTTCCGCCGGGGAGATACTTGTCTATCTCCTCCTGAACCACGAACCTCTTCGTGTAATCTGCCGCGTCCTT
The DNA here is from genome assembly GCA_902780865.1 of uncultured bacterium. Classification (GTDB taxonomy): domain Bacteria; phylum Verrucomicrobiota; class Kiritimatiellia; order RFP12; family UBA1067; genus UBA1067. The sequence continues at coordinate 64,588 of CACZHC010000042.1, read as the reverse complement.
GAACTTCCTTATCTTTGAAACGTCCGCCATCTTCTGAAACTCGCTTTCAACGCCCATGACCGGCGCGTTAAATGTGTATTATATCATAATTGCAGAGGCCTGCGCCCGACTGGAGTTTACCCATTTCTCAGCTTTTACCGATAAACCCTTCGCCAAAGCCGCAGAATTTAACTCCGATCAGCAGGGCTCTCGCTACCGCTCCGCAGAATCGCATTTGCTTCGCACCCTTCATTCGCGTCTCGCTGAGGGACGCATGTCGGCTTTGGGCTGGAGGAAGTCTCCTCCAGACCTCCTCTGGCGTGCAGGGATTGGTTGTCATGTCTTCCAACCCTGCCGAAGGCAGCTCAAGAAGACAATTCGACGCACTGAATTGCCGTTGGGACATAGCGAAGCTGCGGAGCGGTAGCGGGAGCCCTAACGCTCGGAGTTTCTTCTTCCTTTATTCATCGGGCGGCGCGGCGAAGTTGGCGGTGGAGCTATCATTAAGGCGGCGGTATTTATGATATAATATGCGGCACTCATTTCAGTCTGTGACGTCTGGGCATGGTGCTCGGCGTGTGACAAGCTGAGTCTACAGGGAATGAAAATGACCAAGAAGAACCATCGCCACGTTTTTACGTCTGAGTCCGTTTCGGAAGGACATCCTGACAAAGTGGCAGACCAGATATCCGATGCAATCCTCGACGCGTGCCTCGCAAAAGACAAAGGCGCCCACGTCGCATGCGAGACGACAGTTGGCCCCGATGTTGTCGTCAACGTGGGCGAAATAACGTGCAAGGACTTCAAGAAAATCGACACCGAGGCAATTGCGCGCCGCGTAGCAAAGAAAATCGGCTACACGATCCCCGAAGAACATTTCGCCGACGCGACGTTCAAGTACTACAATTTCCTCCATGGCCAGTCGCCCGACATCAACCAGGGCGTCTCGCGCAGGAAGAAGGAAAAACAGGGAGCAGGCGACCAGGGCATGATGTTCGGCTACGCGACGAACGAAACAAAGTCGCTCATGCCCGCCGCGATCGTCTATTCGCATGAACTACTCAAGATGTTCGCGAAGCTCCGCAAGACTGACAAGAAGTACTCTTGGCTTCGCCCCGACTCGAAGAGCCAGCTTTCAGTCGTCTACGAAAACGGCCGTCCTGTCGCAATCGACACCGTAGTCATCTCCCACCAAACTACCGAGGCGGGAGCGACTAAGGCGCACTACGAAGAGATCAAGAAGCTTGCAAAGGGCTACCTCTCGAAGACTGGCCTTCTCACGCCAAAGACGAAGTTCTTCATCAACCCGACAGGCAAGTTCGTCATCGGCGGGCCGTGCGGCGACTCGGGGCTCACAGGCCGCAAGATCATCGTCGACACCTACGGCGGAATGGCCGCACACGGCGGCGGCGCTTTCTCGGGCAAGGATCCGTCGAAAGTCGACCGCTCGGCCGCGTACTACGCGCGCTATGCGGCGAAGAACATCGTCGCCGCCGGGCTCGCCGACCGCTGCCAGATCCAGGTCGCATACGCGATTGGCGTCGATAAGCCCGTGAGCTTCTGCGTCAAGACGTTCAAGTCCGCGCACGGCGTCACGAACGAGCAGCTTGAGAAGATGCTCGCGTCGGGGAAAGTATTCGACTTCCGTCCCTACGAGCTCATCAAGGACCTCGGGCTTCTCAAGCCAAAGGGCTGGAAGTACGAGGACACGGCGGCCTACGGTCACTTCGGCCGCAGCGCATTCCCGTGGGAGAAGCTGGACAAGGTCGCGGCTCTGAAGAAGTTCTTCAAGATTGGCCGCTAACCTCTACGTCCACTTTCCATTCTGCAGGAGCAGATGCTCCTACTGTTCGCTCTACTCGCGCGCGGGCTCGTCCCCTGCAGCGCGAGCGGAGTATGTAGAGTCGCTTAGGGTCGAGTTAGATGCTCTTGTGCACGACTTCACCCGAACTCACACCGACCCTGCGCCGACCCTAAACACTGTTTACTTCGGCGGCGGCTCGCCAGCTCTCTGCGACCTCTCGCCCCTGCGTGCCCCGCTCAAACAGTGGAAAAAAGGTCAGACCTGTTTTCCACTGTTTGAATTCACCGTTGAGCTCCACCCGCTCGACGTCACGCCCGCCAAGCTCGACGAGCTTAAGTCAATCGGCGTCAACCGCATCTCAATGGGAGTCCAGTCGCTCAACGACGCGACGCTGCGTGCGATGGGACGCGGCTACACTGCTGACGAAGCGGCGCGCGCCTTCGAGCTCGTGAAGTCTCGCTTCGACAACGCCGGAATCGACCTGATTCTCGGCTATCCCGGCGACCCGACGACCAAGAACGCCGAAGCCCTTCTCGCGCCGCTCGCGACCTGGGGACTCCGCCACTGTTCCGTCTACTCGCTCCAGAACGAGCGCGGCCTCAAAAACGTTCCCGACGACGACACGGTTCTGGACGGCATACGATCTGCAGCGCGGTTCCTGAAATCAATCGGCCTTGAGCGTTACGAGATCTCCAACTACGCCGTCCCCGGTTTCGAGTGCCGCCACAACCTCGCGGTCTGGCGCGGCGAAGACTACATAGGTCTTGGCGAAGGCGCATGCGGACGCGTTGGCCTATCCCGAACCCGAAACTGGTGGGGACAGACCCCGCAAAACCCAAATAAACATTGCGGTTCGGCCACTTCCGTCGAAACGGTGAGCGAAAAGGAAGACATCAAGGAGCGCACGCTTTTCCGATTGAGGACTCGCGACGGAATCGACTCGTCGCACTTCCCCGAATGGCAACCGGCTCTCGACCGATTCGTCACCAAGGGACTTCTCGTCAAAATTGGCGAATCCGTCTATCGCCTCACCGAGCGCGGCACCGAAGTCTGCGACTCGATCCTCGAAGAGCTCGTATAGAGTTCCGTTGTCAGGTCTGCCCAGCACGTTTGACGGTGCGACGTGTCGCGACGGCGGTGAACGGGTCTTCCGGCCAATAGTGCTTCGGATAGCGTCCGCGCATATCCTTGCGGACGAGCTGATACCCTTCGCGCCAGAAGCCAGCAAGGTCTTTCGTTATCTGTATCGGCCTCTGTGCAGGCGAAAGAAGCGTCATCACGACGGGCACCTTTCCGCCAGCGACCTTCGGCGTCTCCATAAGCCCGAAACATTCCTGAAGACGAACCTCACACGTCGGCTCGTCACCCTCGTAGTGGATAAGCATGTGGCTGCCGCTCGGAACCTCCATGCGCGTAGGCGCAAGACGATCGAGCTCGCGCCTATCATGCCCCGCTTCCGCGAGCATAAAGTCAAAGACCGAAAAGAGGTCAAGCCGCTCCAAATCCTTCCACTTCGTCATCCCGCCGATGAAACCAGGCAATGCGGCAAGAATCGCCTCATCGGTCGGATTAGGCCACTCACCCCCATTAATACGCGATAAAAACGTCATTCTTGCGCGAAATTGGCGCGACTCCTTCGTCCAACAGGGCAGATTCTCGACTCCCTTCTGGCGGATGCCTTCGAGAAGCGCCGTCGCAATTTCTGCATCGACGCCGTCCTGAAGATGCGCGTTGTGCGACGAAGCAACGAGCGGCTTCTCCCCAAGAGTCATCTCCCCAAGCTTGCGGCGAACGACGCTCTTCACGCGGTCGTTCTGCCTGTCCCATGCGCAGTACGGTTCCTCGACAATGCGATCGCCGAAAAGGTCTTCGATCTCGTCCTCGCCAATGGGACAGCCAAGAAAGACCTTCGCATCGCCCGGGCGATCATCGAGTTCACAGCAGACGAGGTACGGCGACTTCGCGAGAGGATCGGTTTCGTCGACAAATGCGCCGCGCCCAGACACCATGCGGAATGTTCCATTCCCTCGGTTCTTCGCAACCCTGTCAGGATACGCAAGCGCAAGAAGAGAGCCTTCTAGGGTCAGACCTTTCTGACTGCAGTAGCTGATTGCAGCTTTAGCTGTATCAGCTACTGTGTCAGAGGGGTCTGACCCTTTTTTAAACTTCCGCGCCAACTGCAGCACCCTTTTCGAAAACGGTCTGTTCGGCGTCTCTCTTATCTCCTCGGCAATCTTCCTGATGTCCGTCTCGCGGCTTCTGTTCCCCTCTTCTACAATCGCCGCCAGCAGCGAAGCCACATCCCCCCTGACTCCTACCTCCTGACTCCTCGGCACTCGCTCCGCTCGGCTCGGTCGCTTCCCCAAGGGTCGCGCCCACCCGCAAGGGGCGGTTACGACTCCTGACTCCTGACCCCTGACCCATATAATCATATTCGCCAACCTCGGATGCATCGGGAGCTTCGCCATCGCCTCACCCTTCTTCGTGAGACGCCCATCGCCGTCAAGCGCACCAAGCATCTTAAGAAGCCCTACCGCCTGATCCCAGTTCGACGCAGGTGGCGGTGTCATCCACGGCAGATCCTCGCGCCCAAGCGCACCCCACGCCGCGCTTGTCAGAACGAGCGAACAGAGATCGGCGTCAAGAATCTCGGGCATCATCTTCTTCGGACGCGACTGCTGCTCCCCCTCGCTCCAGAGGCGATAGCATACGCCTGCGCGAACGCGCCCGGCGCGGCCTCTGCGCTGTTCTGCGCGGTCCTGCGTCAGCGGAAGCGTGACAAGCCCCGACATGCCGGACGCTGGGCGAAACCTCGGCACGCGCATAAGCCCCGAGTCGATCACAGTCGAAATACCCTCGATCGTAACCGAAGTCTCGGCGATCGACGTCGCGAGAATTACCTTGCGCCGTCCGCCGCGCTCGAACACCCTGTCCTGCTCCTCCTTGGGGAGACTGCCGTAAAGCGGTAGGACATCTATATCGACATTGGTAGGGGCGCCTGTCCCCAGGCGCCCGCGGACGTCTTGGAAAGACGTCCCTACCGTGTCCTGCACTCGCCTAATCTCTCCCTCGCCAGGAAGGAAGCAGAGAATGTCGCCGTCTGTCTCTTTGAGCGCCTTCGAGATAGCGGCCGTCATCGACATGTCGCCCAAGTAGTTCGTCTCGACGGGGAACATGCGCCCCTCGGCGCGAATGATGTCGGCGTCTCCGAGATGCGCGGCGACCTCATCGGCGTCGAGCGTCGCGGACATGACAAGGATGCGAAGATCCGGCCGAAGCGCGCGCCGCACTTCGAGCGCGAGCGCAAACGCCGTATCGCAGGGGAGCGAGCGCTCGTGGAATTCATCGAAGATCACAAGCCCGACATCCGAAAGCTCCGGGTCTGAAAGAAGCCGCTGTGTAAGCAGCCCTTCCGTCACGATCTCAAGCCGAGTCGCCGCGGAAATCTTGCGCTCAAGCCGCACCTGGTAACCGACGGTGCCTCCAACCGCCTCGCCGCGTCTACGCGCAATGTATGCCGCGCAATTGCGCGCGGCAAGCCGCCGCGGCTCGAGCATGACGATTTTCTTTCCCTTAATCCACGGCTCGTCAAGAAGCGCGGGCGGCACGCAAGTAGTCTTGCCGCTCCCGGGAGGCGCGGTGAGGACAACATCCCTGTTCGCCGCGAGCGCGCGGCGAATCTCGCCGATCCTCTCTTCAACTGGGAACGCCATGCTTTCTATTGCACCAGAAAAATTACGCGCACATTATACCAAATATTGCCCGCCATCGAACGGTTGCGCTTTTACACGACGACGGGAATTTGGTAAACTGTGCGCAAGAAAGGAAAGATCGATGAACTCCGACGCTGACAGGATTGTATTCCTCGACTGGCTGCGCGCAATCGCCATCTTCATGGTCCTCTTGATTCACGCCTGCGAACCGTTCTACCTCGACGCAGAGGGAACGGCCATCGCATCGAAATTCGACGCCGTATGGGTGACGATCATCGATAGCGCCATGCGCGCCGCGGTACCGCTCTTCGTTATCGCCTCTGCGTTTCTCCTCTTCCCAGTCCGCCGCGCAACAGGCGACTTCCTAAAGCGCCGTCTCGCGCGCGTCCTCATTCCCTTCGGCATCTGGACATGCGTCTACATGGCGGTTCAAGGCGGCGACTGGCGACAGCTCCTATTCAATTTTCCGACAGACTACGGCCACCTCTGGTTCGTATGGATGCTCGTCGGCGTCTACCTTCTCATGCCGCTTCTTTCGCCGTGGGCGGAAAAGGTGTCGGAGAAAGAACTGCGCGGCTGGATCCTTCTCTGGCTTTTCACGACGCTTCTGCCGTTTATCCGCGTGCTCGCCAGAAAGACCGGTTTTTCCGGGGAGCTGTACGGTGAGGCAGCGTGGAACGCCTTTGACGCATTCTACTACGTGAGCGGCTTCATTGGCTACCTCTTCCTCGGACTCTACATGAGGCGATTCCTGAAGTACTGGTCATGGACGAGGACGCTCGTCCGAGCCCTTCTCCTCTTCGCCGCCGGCTGGTCGATTGTAGCGGGCGGCTTCTGGGCGACGCTCGACAAGTATCTTGCGACATTCGGCACGGGCTATCCCGTCAAGACTGACATCCAGCTCGCCGTCAACATGGAAACGACATGGGGCTTTACATCGTTTGGCGTCGCGCTTACGGTGTTCGCATACATTCTCGTCTTGCGCAAGTTCAACTGGAACGGCGCATTCTACCGCCGCGTCGTGCAGCCGTGCGCAAAGGCGAGCTACGGCGTCTATCTCGTCCACATGCTAATCTTGCCGCGCGTCGTAGACTCGTGGCGCGCCGGAATGACGACGCCAGTATGCATCATCGCCTCGGCCGTCGCGACGTTCGCGATCTCGACGCTCGCCGTCCTCGCCCTCGCGCGAATCCCGCACATCGGCGAAGACATCTCCGGCTGCCGTCTGCGCTGACGCCGCGGGCCAACGCCGTTTTTCGACAGCAGATTATACCATTGACTCGGCGAATATCTCGGTCGAGTATGTGCCGTCGGCAGAGACCTTGAACACACGGAGCCCCGGATTGCCGTCGTTGTAGCTCCAGTACGTACAGCACTTCGTCATTCCGAGGCGAATTCCGTTTGCGTCGGTTCCGTCGAAGGTATTCATGTGGTCATGGCCGAAGTAGGCGCCTTTCAAGTTGCCCATCTTCTTCCAGCTGTCATAGAGCGTCCGACCCTCGAACGTGTGCGCTTCGTCGCGGTACGTCTTCCAGTAAGGCGGACACGTGTGCTCCTTGAGAACTCCCGCGACGCCTTTCGACAGCAGCATTCGCCGCTCGCCATCGGGGCAGTCCATCTTGTACCCATTCTCGTCGTTCTCCTTCGCCTTGGGATCGCTGCATGGCGGAGCATCGACGAAAAGTCCCCCAACATTGACGTCCGGCACAATTATGTGCTGGAACCAAAGGCATGGCGTGCTGCCTGAAACGCGCTCATACCACGCGATCTGGTCGGTATGGCATCCCTCGTATCCCGGCCATCCCGCGCCTGTCGCCTCGGGATAGTCGCCAGAATCCATTACGAAAAGGTTGAACGATGGCTTGCGCGCAGCACGCTTGAATATCCGCACGACGCCGCTTCCAACGCCATAAAGCTCAGGAACATCGTGGTCTACGAAGAACTTCCCGCCCTTCGCCTTGTAGTAGTCGTACTGCTCCTGCCTTGAAAACCTGTCCGGACCCTTCTTCTCCGAATCGTGGTTGCCGAACGTCACGCAGAACGGCACTTCCTTGGAATTGAAAAGCTCGATCAGCGGATCCACGGTTTCCTCGAACTTCCCGCGCGCGTTGACATCGCCGTTCTGTCCGTTGACGTTGTCGCCGGTGAGGACGAGAAGCGACGGACGGTACTTCTCGAGCGCCGCGCGAATTATGCGCTCGACACTCGGATGAAGCTTCCTACCGTTCGGGTTGAGGTGGAGATCTGTGAGATGAAAGAATGTGAACGTCCCGTCGGGGCCAAACTCGAAGCGCGGCGCATTTGCCGCGCCGAACATCTCGTATGTGGAAACGCATCCAGCCGCGGCCGCAAAAGCGACAGACGAAGCGATGAACGACCTTCTCGTTGTTATTGCCTGCATGATGTTCTCTCCTTTCTTGTCAGTCCAGAACCTTTGCCGTCGGGCCGGCGCCAGAGTAAGAATCAAGGCCGCCGAAGCCAGCGTATGTATCGGAGTCGCCGCACGGCGTCGTGCCGTCGTCTCCTTCGGACGCGGCGACGCGCTTGACCTTTGGCCTCTCGCCAAAGAGCACCGTGCCGAGCCTGACCCATGTCGCACCCTCTTCGACAGCAACTTCGTAGTCGCCGCTCATGCCCATCGAAAGCCGCGGCAGCCCCACGCCAAGCCGCGACTCGAGGTCGTCGCGCATTTCGCGCAGCCTGCGGAAATACGGCCTCGCGTCTTCGGGATTCTCGCTGAACGGAGCCATAGTCATAAGCCCCTCAAGAGTGATTCGCGGGCACGACTCGGCGATGTGCTTGACAGTCGGCTCGACCTCTTCGGGCTTCATGCCGCTCTTAGACTTCTCGCCGGAGACATTGACTTCGAGAAGGATGTGAGGCGACGCGCCAATCTCGTCGGCAATGAAGTTGATCCTGTCCGCGAGCTTTATCGAATCGACGGAGTGGATGAAGTCGAAGATCTCAAGCGCGTGGCGAACCTTGTTCGACTGGAGGTGGCCTATCAGGTGCCACGACGGCCCGGAGACACTCGCCGGCTTTTTCCACGCCGCCTCCTGCACCTTGTTTTCGCCGACGATCGTAAGCCCCGCGTCCCACGCTTCCTTCACGACCTCAGCGCCGTGGGTCTTGGTAACGGCGATGATTTCGACTTCGCTTGGGTCGCGTCCGACACGCGCACACGCCGCGGCGATTTTGCCGCGGACACCTTCTAAAATCTCATTAAGGTCTTTCATTTGTCGCCTTTCATTTTTAGCCAAATTCACCAAAAGTGTGTATAGTTTTTAACGCAGAGACGCGGAGGCGCAGAGAACGCTGAGTTGCATTATAGCTTTTTTGAAGTTATCTCCGTTAAAATCCCACCTTTCTCTGCGTACTTTGCGTCTCTGCGTTAAAATTTGAACAGTGTAGATTATGTAGAAGAAGCGACGATTCCGATTTCGGAGACATCGGAAAGACCGTTTGCGGCGGCGAGCAGGATGCCGTAGTTCACGATGGGAACTCTCGCTTCCTTCGCGCAGTCGATGCGTCGCAAGACTTCTCGCCGCGTCAGCATGCAGCCGCCGCAGTGGACGACAAGCGCGACATTTGCGTGTTCGCGCAAACTGAATGTCGCCCCAGACGAAAAGACGAAGTTGAGCTTCTTCCCTCCTGAGAGCTTCGTGAGCGCTTTCGGAATCTTCACAGCGCCAATGTCATTGCACTGGCGATGGTGCGTGCAGCCCTCGGCTATCAGCACCGTGTCGCCGTCCTTGAGATTCTTCACCGCCGCGACGCCTTTCAGGAACTCGGCAAGATCACCCTTCTGCCTCGCAAAGAGAATCGAAAATGAAGTCAGGCGGACATCGCGTCCCGCAACCGCTCGCCGCACCTCGCCAAACGCCTGCGAGTCTGTGACAACGAGCGCACCTGCTCCTGCGCGATCAAGCGCGTCGGGAAGTTCCGCTGGCTGGCAGACTATACTCGTCGCATGGCGGTCGAGGCAATCGCGGATAAGCTGCACTTGCGGGAGGATAATTCGCCCCTTCGGCGCAGACTCGTCGATAGGGCATACGGCCACAACGCGGTCACCTTTTTCGACAAGGCCGTCGAGAAGACCAGGAACGACATCAACAAGCTTGATGTCGGCGATCTTGCGCTTGAGTTCGTCGACAGAATCGCCGCGCCTGTAGTCAAGCACGACGACGTTGCGGCGACGGCACTCCCCGAGGAAAAGCTCGCGCAAGTCGGCGCGATCGGCGTCATGCGGCGTCTCTACCCAGATTGCGATGTCGGTGATTTCGAGAACGCCCAGAGTCTTCTTTACGCGAAGTTCGCCAAGCTCGCCCTCGTCGTCGAGACCAGCCGTATCGGTGATAAGGCAGGGTCCAAGAGGAAGAATCTCCATCGCCTTCGAGACAGGGTCTGTCGTCGTGCCGGGAGTGTCCGAGACGATTGCGAGATCCTGGCCCGTAAAGGCGTTTACGAGCGTAGACTTTCCCGCGTTGCGCAGCCCGAAGAAGGCGATGCGAACGCGATTTGCCTGAGGAGTCTCGTTCAATAGGGCCATACAGTCCCGCCCATTGCGAAAATCACGGTCATGTCCATGCGTAAATTATACCAAAAATCTAGCGCGACGACTTGCGATTCTCCTATCGGACAGCGGATTGTGGTATAATATGCGCCGATGGAAAAGACAGTCTACTTTGACAACAACGCCACGTCTGCAATCGCGCCAGAGGTGAGGGACGTTATGCTGCCGTTTTTCGACAAGCTCTACGGCAACCCAAGCTCGATGCACGCTTTCGGCGGACAAGTCGCAAAATTTGTCGACCGGTCGAGAGAAGAGGTCGCGGCATTCCTCAACTGCTCGCCAGAGGAAGTCATCTTCACTTCTTGTGCGACGGAGTCCGACAACTCCGCGATCCGCGGCACGGCCGACTGGTTCGGCAAGGACCTGAAGGTAATCACGACGGCCGTGGAGCACCCCGCGGTCCTCCAGCCCGTCCGCCGACTCAAGGCGCTCGGCTTCGAGACTGTCGAGCTTCCCGTCAACGGCGTCGGACAGATCGACCTCGACCAGCTTTCCTCTGAAATCGACTCCGCAAAGGCGGCGAACCGCCCCGTCCTCGTCTCGACGATGTGGGCGAATAACGAGACTGGAACCGTCTTCCCGATCGAGAAGATCGCCGAAATCTGCAAGGCGCGCGGCGCGATCTTCCACACCGACGCGGTGCAGGTCGCCGGCAAGATTCCCGTGGACGTGAAAAAAGTTCCCGTCGACATGCTTGCAATGTCGGGCCACAAGTTCCACGCGCCGAAGGGAATCGGAATCTTCTACGTCCGCAAGGGAACGAAGGTCAAGCCCTTCATGCTCGGCGGGCACCAGGAAGGCGGTCGCCGTGCGGGAACGGAGAACGTCCCGTACATCATCGGGCTTGCAAAGGCGTGCGAACTCGCGCGCCTCGGCATGGCCGACGAGGCGAAGAAGCTGACGGCCCTCCGCGACCGGCTCGAGGCGGGGATCCTCGCGTCCTGCCCGAACGTCCGCGTAAACGGCGACAAGGCGCACCGACTCCCGAACACGCTCAACGTCTCTTTCGAGTACATCGAGGGCGAGGCGATCGCCTATCGCCTTAGCGATATCGGGATCTGCATCTCGACTGGCTCCGCATGCGCGTCGGGCTCGCTCGACCCGAGCCACGTAATACGGGCGATGGGAGTTCCCTTTACCGCGATTCACGGCTCGGTGCGCCTCTCGCTAAGCCGCTACTCGACCGATGAAGAAGTCGACTACGTGCTTGAGAAGCTGCCGCCCATCATCAAGGGGCTTCGCGACCTCTCGCCTTTCGGTCCCGACAAGGACGTTAGCACATTTCAGTAATCAAAAATCATTCAGCGCTCTGAAATATCAGGAAATCCTGTAAATCTTGTAAATCCTGTCTGAAACAACCAGCAAACACCATGAAAAACACTTTGTCCTTGATTGCAATCGTATCCCTGGCGGTTCTTTGCGGGTGCCGCCGCGAGGACATACGCGAATTCACCGTAGAGATGCCGTCGCTGACAGAAGCCGACAAGTCGAAAGTCGTCGACGCTTTTACCATCCGCAGCCCGGGCCGCCCTCCACGCGTCTACGAAGGCATCTTCACCGACTCTTTCAAATTCGACTTCGACAAGAAGACGCTGACAATGAAATACGACTCGATGAAAATCGCACAGACGAACATCAGGATGCTTATCCAGAGCAAAGGTGTCGAAGTCGTATTCCCCACCAACACGACGGGCGTCGCGGGCTATCTCGACGTAAAGCCGAAGTCAGTCGAAGAGTAGTCGCATTACTTGAGCAGCGCGACCGCGTGGACGGCGATGCCCTTCCCGGCGCCGACTGCGTCCATGCCCTCGTTAGTCTTCCCCTTCACCGATATTCTGCCGATGCCGACGCTCATGAGTTCGGCGAGTGACGAGCGGATGAGCTCGACGAACGGCCTCAGTTTCGGACGCTCGCAGATAACGGTGACGTCGATGTTCTCGATCGCGTAGCCGGCACCGCGAAGCTCGTAGACGACGCTCTTCAGAAGCTCACCGGAATCGGCGCCCTTCCAGCGGTCGTCAGTGTCGGGGAAATGTGAGCCGATGTCGCCAAGCGCCGCCGCGCCGAGGAGCGAGTCGATCACCGCGTGGATTACGACATCGCCGTCGGAATGCGCCTTAAGGCCGTCGCATTCGGGAATGATCACGCCACCGAGGACAAGCGGCTTCCCGCTCTCGAAGATGTGTGAATCATAGCCAAAGCCGATGCGCATTAGGGGTCAGGGGGCAGGAGTCAGGGGTTAGGGGCCAGGAGTCAGGAGTCAGGAGTCAGGGGTCAGCCAATTAACTTTAAGGCCGACAGGGTCGACTTGAGCTGCGCGAGCTTTGCGTCGTCGGTCTCGCAGAGAGGTAGACGGAACGCGCGCTCAATGATGCCCATGAGCCAAAGCGCCTCCTTGACCATGACGGGATTTACGTCGATGAAGAGGTCGTGGAAGAGCGGATAGAATTTCGCGTGAATCGCACGGGCGCCAACGAAGTCGCCGGCGAGCGCGAGGCGGATCATGTCGCCCATCTCCTTCGGGATGACGTTCGACGCGACGGAGATTACGCCTTCCGCGCCGACCGAGGCCATCGGGAGCGCGAGCGAATCGTCGCCGGAGAGGACGGTGAAGTCGGGAAGCCGATTCTTGATGGCGCTCACCCTCTCGACAGAGCCCGCGGCCTCCTTGATCGCGACGATGTTGGGATGCTTCGCGAGGCGCACGACGACGTCGAGCGGTATCTCGCGTCCGGTGCGGCCAGGCACGTTGTAGAGGACGACGGGAAGCCCGAGGTCGGCGACCGTCATGAAGTGGCGGTAAAGCCCTTCTGGGTTCGGCTTGTTGTAGTATGGCGTCACCTGAAGGCATGCGTCCGCGCCGCCAGCCGCTATCGCGGCCTTTGTGAGAGACACGGCCTCGGATGTGGAGTTGGCGCCCGTGCCGGCGATGATCTTGCACTTCCCCGCGGCAAATTCGATCGTCTTCTCGATGACCTTGTGGTGTTCCTCGTGCGAGAGAGTCGGCGACTCTCCGCTCGTGCCGACGGAGCAGATGCCCTCGATGCCGGCCTGTGTCTGGCGCTCAACCAAAGAGCGCAACGCCCCATAGTCAACCGAGCCGTCGCCAGAGAACGGCGTTATAAGGGCTGTAATCGTACCTGAAAGCTTCATGCTGCATATTATACCAAATTCTCGCCGCCGTTGGAATCGGGTCCGCATCGCGCAATGCTTACCAGCGGGTATTTTGGTATAATACGCGTCAATGCTTGCAAAACTCCATGCCCGGCTCGGCGACTTCTGGTGGTATTCGCTGATGCTCTTCTGCGCCTGCCGCGCGGCGGACTTGCTCAACGCCTTTGTCGGTCTGTGGCTTGTCCCGAAGTACGTCGACCCGACGGAACTCGGCGCAGTAATGCCGCTCACGCAGTTCGCCAACTTTCTCGCAATTCCCGTCGCCGCGTTCGCCAACACATTCCGCAATGAACTGACTCGTCTTTCCATCGGCAAGGAATTCGGCAAGCTCAAAACCCTAATGCGCGGCGTATTTGCCGCGACTGCAGTTTTTCTCTTCGTCGCTATCGTCGTCGCGCGATTCCTTCTCCCCGCCTTTCTCGAGCGCATCCGCATCGTCGAAGGCTCGCTCGGCCTAGTCATCATCGCCGCGTCGTTCGTTGGAGCAGTCGCGCCAATCTACTCGAACGCGCTACAAGCACTGAAGAAGTTCAAGGCACAATCGCTCCTTAGCATCGTTGGCGCGCCCGTGCGCCTGATAGCAATGCTTCTCGCGATGCCCTTTCGCGCCATAACCGGCTACTTCGTAGGTCAGGCCGCGACGCCCGCATTCTCCATCGCCGCCTCCGTCGTCGCTCTCCGCAAAGAACTTTCCGTAAAAGCCGCTCCTTACTGGAACCGCGCCACAGTCAAGCAATTCTCCGCACTGCTCGCTGTATTTTTGGCAAGCGGACTTACCGGCGGATTCTTCCTTCTCGTCGAATCAATGGTGCTTAGACAGCGGTTGCCCGATCTAGATTCTGCCGGTTATTACATGGCAACGCGATTCTCGGAGATCGCCAGCTTTCTGTCAGCTACTCTCGCGTTCACCATCTTCCCGTTTACAGCAGAGAAATCCGCCGCAGGTGAAGATACTCGTCCTCTTTTGCTGAAAGTTATCGGTGCAAACGCCCTTTTTTGCCTCGCGTTGTCCGTGCCCTTCCTGTTTTGCGGGAAGTGGATATTGTCTCTGCTACCACATGGAGACCAGTATGCGGCCTATTGGTGGGCTGTCCCTTGGCTCATCGGAATATCTTTCCTCGTATCAATCATCGGGTTCTTCACGACAACTGAGATTTCAGCCAACAGATTCGGTTTTATGAAATGGATGATGCCTCTTGACCTAGCATATCCCGCGCTGCTCCTTCTCGTTACGGGCTACGGCTATTACGCCGCCTATATTCCTGCCTCATGGGCAGCGTTTCTCGACGCGCACAACATCCGATCCCTTGACACCATGCTCTGGTGTATGACAGGTATCAATGCGCTGAGAGCCGTGCCTTGCCTATTAAACATTACAACACGCAACTAGCGGCACCCCCTATGAATGACAACGTTTTGTCCTACTATAACAATTTGCGTCCAGAAATGGCAGCGTTCATCAATGGCACTCCACAGCGCATTCTCGAAATCGGTTGTGGAGCAGGGAGATTTAGAGACAATTTCAAGGATGGAATAGAGTACTGGGGAATAGAACCATGTTCATCCGCCGCCGCATTGGCAGCTTCGTCGCTCACGCATGTGCTCAACGGAGCTTATGACGATGTAAGCGCACAGATTCCCGACCGCCACTTCGATCTAATTGTCTGCAACGACGTCATTGAGCATATGCCGGACCCGAAAAGTTTTCTCAGAAATGTCCGTGAAAAGCTTTGCGATAATGGCGCGATGATTGTCTCTGTGCCAAACGTGAGAAACGCAGTCACGCTTTTTGAGCTGCTGATCAAAGGCGACTTTCAATACGTAGATGCCGGCGTTCTTGACTATACGCATCTTCATCTCTTCACGAAGAAAAGCTTTGCGCGAATGGCCGAGGAAAGCAGATGGCACGTTGAGTTGTGCAGACCACTGCCCCCAATGCCATTCAAGCCAATAAAGAATCTTATTTTGAACTGCATCAAGCTATTCATCCCTGAGATTAAGTCTATGCAAATTGCCTTTCGATTGCGCAAGTGCCCCTAAAGCACTCCATGCTACATGAGATCACGATGATATTCAACTGTCCCAACATCTTGCACCGAACTTGAATTATCATTCTCTAAAGTCTATAAACTCTTATAGGAATAACTAGCCGTCTATCCTGCACCAACAAATCCAAGCTTCCGGTTCAGCTCGCCAAATGCAGTTGCAGTATGAAATCCAAATGGCAATGACTTCGCAGTCAATGGGAATGCCGCGCCATACGAAAACCGGTCCGACAAAGCACTGGACGCCTGGCTGCGACGAAGCCAATTCCCTAAGCCGGACAAAGGCAATGTCTTTGTATAGAAGTAGTCTTCTGCAATGACATCCTCAACATACGGCTTTGAAGCGAAATGCCCAGATTCCCAAAGCTTGGCGGCAAGCCGACAAAGGCGTCTTGACCGCAGAGAAAAGCCGCCGTTAGACGGACAGTAGCGCAGCAGACGAGTCAAAAGACTCGGTATAAATAACGGCCTGCAGTGCGGCGCCCCAATGAAATCGTATCCAGCCTCAATGAATTCATCTAATCCCGTGCGGAGCGGGAAACCGTCATTCTGGATTATGAGCACATAGTCAGTTGAGAATCGTTCGTGAAGATGTGAGTTGCAATCATAGCTCATTGAAACAATATCACCGGGAACGAGACGCTTCTCTACCTGAATCTCAACATTATCAAAGACTCCAGCAAAATCGCTTAGACATTGGCACAAGGCATTTGTTACAATGACAGTCTTAAGTAATCCGCATTTTCTCCACGTCTCCAGGATGGCACCTTTGAACTCAGGCCACTTTTCTGCGGCTTTGTCTTCTGCCCAGAAGAAGTACATCAGCACCGTGACGTCTTTCCTTGGCGTGACATCTCCAAGCCCAGCCATTCCGAGCGCGTTGCTTTTTTCCAGATGCAAGGAAAGAAGCTTCAGGTCTTCTGGTGAATCGGGACGTCTCACGGCCTCACCTCCAAAGCTTTCGTAGAAGAAAAAGAAAATGGAACGCCATAACGCACAAGAATGGCGACCGCATGACATAGAAGGACCAAAACGCCAGTAGAGGCAGGTTCTTCATTGTCGGACGTGATACTCTCCAAGCACGTGCAATGTCTTCATTTGCAAAAATCTCCCTGGCTAGTTTGACCTTGCCAGAGAATTTCGTTGATGAACCAGGTCTGTAGAGATTGAGAAAAACATCGAGCATGTCGGCTTCAAGCTGCACAGACATGCGCCGCTCTATGTCATTCTGCTTGAGCCCGCCACGCCGCATGACGGATTCAATTAGCTTTCTTCTCGCATCGACAGCCTCTTTCATACATGCATGATAACGACCTATGGCAGATGTCGAAGGATGCAGGCAATATTCATATCCCGTTTGCCTTATGAAGCACATCGAGCTACAGGCCATGGCAATTTCAAGGTTGAATATGCCGTCTTCATAGACAGATATATCCTCTCGAAACATTATGCCCGAATTCTTGAGAAATTGAGTTCTGAATATTTTTGTACACGGCGAATAAGTTACCGCCATATCGCTTAAAAATACAGAGACAAACTCTTTGGCATCAGTGCAATACACTTCTTCCGAGTCGAGCTTCAAGTCAGTACGATGCACATTCGAAGAGCGCTCGTCTCTATAGCTGATACCGCCAGCGACAACATCCGGCTCCAGGGAAACATGAGAAAGAAAATTACCCAACCACTGCGGCGGCACTCGGTCATCCGCATCAACAAAGGCGATCCATTCGCCAGATGCCTTTTCAATTCCTAAATTTCGTGCCCGACTGACACCAGCCTCTTCTATGGACAAGTATTTTATGCGGCCATCTTTAGATGCGGCGGCCTCCACAATCTTCCGCTGTGCTTCTTGACAAGAACCATTTCCAACAACCAGCAATTCCCAATCGGAACAGGTCTGGCATCTAATGTCCGCAAGCACATCAGATATCGTCGACTCATTGTGAAAGCATGGGATAATTACAGTTACTTTCATCAACCGGACTCCTATCCTACTGTTGTGTTTTCTATCCCGCGCCTCAACATATCAACTGTAGAACGTCCATGAATGCCAAAAGAGTCAATGTCCTTCGGCTTTACTATCAGGCCCTTAAGCGAATCAAAGGCAAATGCGAAGGCGTCTTTTTCACCCGCAAACTTTAGCCCATGCCGATAGCCCCATCCTAGGCATGCAGTCAGAGTGTAGAATGTATCTTCAAAAAAGAAGCGTGATTTAGGATTCAAAAAGAAACGCCACCATCTGTTCCATGCGTTTGCGGCGCGAATGCAGATGCGCTTAGAACGCAGCGAGAACCCTCCGTTCAGGCAAGGAAAGCCAAGCAAGTTCATCAAGCGGCGACGGCCGTCACGCACCGACGGCGCGCCGATGAAATCCCATTTGCCCACAAACTGCTCAAGACCCGGGCGAACCGGATAGCCGTCATCCTGGATAATGAGGACATAAGGCGTGGTAAATCTTGTATAAAGTCGCTTGATGCAGTCCATCGACATAGTGGTGATGCTGCCGTAGACGAGCGATGGCTCTATCTGAAGCTCTACATTGGAATGCTGCGATGCGAAGTTGTCCACATCAGCGAAGTGATGACTTGCCACAATGACCGTTTTTAGCTTCCCGACATTTTCCCAAGTGCGTTCTATGGAGGCTACAATCTTTGTAAATGCAGTCGCTTCGTTCCCTTTCTCGGGAAACGTGTAGATCAAGATTGTTACTTGCTTATACATACCATTACCAATAAGCACCACCTTCATGCTGTCTAAAATTTATCGGACGCTCTCTGTCATTTGGTCGCACCCAGAATTCGTTGTACAGTCGATTGTAATACGGATTCGGGTCATAGCGGCCACCTTTAATCCCGAAAAGGACTTGCGTCACCCCGCCAAGATGGACGGCTTTGCGCCCCATGTCGCGCTTGATGAACGCGCCCAGCGACATGCCATAAGCCCCGCAGCCGAGCAAGGCAACATCAAAATCGATCTTGGCAATATCGTCACACATCTTGCCGAGAGCTTCAAACCAATCGTGATACGGCGTCTTTAACCCAAGAAATGACTGCACCGGCCTGTAAGTGATAAGTTCAAATGCCGGGAGTATTCGCGCATCGTTGAACAGCCGTTCCCGCCGCGCATACTGTTCCCGGATGGTTGCGTCAAACGGATGCACGACAAGCACCTTTTTCCCTTTAAGTGCCTGCGTCCATGGCTCGTTCCTGAAAAACGGTTCCAGATCAATGAGCGAAATTCCTTTTACATGGGGGAAAAAACCACGTTTCAGTTCAAGTTCTCGTGCATTCCACGATCCCAATACATCTAATTGCGCACAATCCTCCAAGCATCGTTTAGAGAACCGCATCAACGTATCATCATCAACAGGAAATACGCCGGTTGTGCAAAGCATATTTTTTCGGATTGAATTATCCCACCAAAATGGCCCCGACGCGCCTGTAAAGAGCCTAACGAACTTAATCAAGTTATTTTTCCTGATTGCAATGTCATAACCACGAAGAATTGCATCAAGTTCCACACATCCGAAACGCGCAATCAGGCATGGGGCATCTCGTTCAAGCAGTTCACGGATGATGTCATTAGCAGCTTGTCCAACATAATCAGGCGGAATAGGGCGATGATCGTTTATCCCGTTAAGGACACGAGAAAAGACTATGCGCTGACCCCATATGATTCCGCGCGTCACATACGCTCGAAGATTCATCGGATATCCAAAACGATCCTCAACAAAATCCGCAGATTTCCCACTCATACTCCAGTCCTTTTAAACATCACGTCTTGCCTGGCTGCGAGATAGATCCTGTAGAGCTGCAGCCGAACGCCCTTCTTCCTGGCATCGCGTTCGTGCACCAGATATGGCGGTAGGTTTCGCTCAAACATCTCATTGTCCATGCGGATATTATACCAAATTAAACGCCCGTTCGTAATTCACCGCACTTCGTCAAAGGAGGCGCATATAACGCGCTCACATCCCTCCTCTCTTTATGGTATAATATTTACGCAAAGGGAGGCACAATATGAAAAAGCCATATTTGATTGCCATAGCAGCTTCTCCAAATTCCGATAATCAACAATAGTGACACATACTTTGAATGATGTTTCAATAATACTTGTCACCTATAAAGGCGACGAGTTGATAAGACTTTGTCTAGATTCATTGAAAGAAACATGTGGGCAAGCTCCACAAATCATAGTCGTAGACAATTCCCCTTCCGAAGCAACACGGCGAATCGTCGCGTCTCATTCTAACGCAATATATCTGCCAAGCGCTGGCAATCCTGGCTTCGCAGGAGGAAACAACCGCGCACTTCCATACTGCGACAGAGAATACATCCTGTTTCTCAACAACGATACAATCGTCCATACACGCGAGTCCATCGATCAACTCATCGCCTTCCTCGACAACAATCCACGATGCGGAGCAGCACAGGGGTCTGGCCAACTTCCGCGCGAAGGAAACACCCTCGCCGGCTGCGGAAGTTTTCTTACTCCAATAGGCTTTATGTGGTCCCCTGGGTTTAATCAAAAAGAATCTATCTTTGACGAGACACATCCATGCTATACCGTCAGTGGATTCTTTTTGCTATTTCGCCGATCACTTCTGACATGTGTTGGTGGATTCCTCTTTAGGTCGCACTTCTGGTGTTACTACGAAGAGACAGACCTTTGCCACAGGATTTGGCTATCGGGCAACGAGGTTTGGTATGTTAAGACACCTCCCATCGATCACCTATGCGGAGCTACAACTAATCAATTCCGACATTCCGATGTGATGGCAAGATATCTAAAGAATGTTTTGTTCTCTCTAAGTGCAAATTTGTCGTTTGGGAGTAGGCTGCGAATTCTAACAGTCTGCAAAACCCTTTTGCTTTGCCATTCGCTTCTGCATCTTCTGAAGGGACATATCGACATATTCAAGGGGGATTGGCACGCCATTTTCATTACCCATAACGAACGCGCAAGAATCAGTGCCGCTAGAAGACAGATTTCACGGATACGGAAAGTCTCAGACAAAGTAATTTTCAAGACCATTGTTCGTATCCCTCCGCTGAAAGAGCTTATGTTGTATCTTCATAGCAAATCATAATCATACATGATGAGGTCATCCAATATAATCTCCGTCATAATCCCGACGTTCAACCGCGCGGAGATGGTCTGCCGCTGCGTCCAGAGCGTGCTGGACACGGAATGGCCTGAGCTTGAGGTCATTGTCGTCGACGACTGTTCGCCAGACGACACGGGAACAAGAATCAAGGAGCTGTTTGGCGACAAGGTAAAATACATTCGTAACGAACGTAATTCCTTTCAGGCGGTGTCGCGCAACAACGGCGCGAAGATTGCGACTGGCGACTATCTCTTCTTCCTTGATGACGACAATGTCGTTGACAGGCGAATCTTCATTGAGATGACTCAGGCGTTCAGCGAGAACGCAAAACTTGGACTCGTCGCGCCAATGGCAATCCACACGCGGCCGGGGAAGAACAACGTCATCTGGTCTCTCGGAAGCAACTTCAATAGATGGACATCTCAGCCAAAAGACCACTGCCCAAACCTTCCAATCGCCGAACTTCCAGAAAATCCAGCGTCATATCCGACGTCTTATTATCCAAACGGCTTCATGGTCCCGCGAAAGGTCTTCGATGCCGTCGGCGGATTTGACGAGAAGTATGTCCAGATATTCGAAGAATCCGATTTTGGTTGGAAAATCGGCGAAGCCGGCTACGAGGAAATCGTCCTTACAACGGCACGAACAGCACACCACGGCTTTCTTGAGCCTGGCTGCGTGCCAGAGCTTCGGCAGCTCGGCATAGAAAAGCCTTATCGCACCTACTGTTTTGCGCGCAACCGTCTTAGATTTGCGCGCAAACACTTCTCGTTGCTGCAGATTGCTTCCGTTGCACTAGCCTTCGCTCCGCTGTCTGCCGTCTACTACGGACTTGTAGCAATCAAAAACAAGCGCCCAGACATTGCCTGGTCTTACCTGAAAGGCACAGTTGTCGGCATCCTAAAGCTATTGCTGCCGGCATAAAACAAAACACACGGAATCGCTTCCGTGTGTTCAGTGTATTCCGTGGTTGACAACCTCAATCGCAGATCGTGCGGGCGGTCTTGCGGGACTCTTCGGCGAGGAAGGCGATCCTGTGAGACTCCAGAGCGGCGTCGAGCACCGCGGAATAGCGTTCAGGCGACGCGGTCCTCACGAGCTTCACGAACTCGGTCATGATCTCGCGGTCGCCGCCGCCGTGATGGCCGTACTGTTGCGGGATGATCGTCGTCGAGTCGCCGAGGAACGGAAGTATCTCGATCTTGTGCTCGTCGGCAATCACCTCGCCGCGCGTACCGTAGAAATGCGTGACGCGCGTGCGCTGCTGCGAGTAGCTCTCCATCTCAAGGATGATCGTAAGCCCGCCGTCGTACTCCATGAGCACCGTCTGGTGGTCGACGGAATCGTTGCCGCAGGCATAGACGCAGCGGCCGTACGGAGACTTCTCTATCATGTTCAGTATCGCCTCGTCGGACTCGTCGGCGAAGTGATATCTCAGATCGGTGCGCTCGTAGTAGATCTTGTACGCGTCAAACGGGCACTTCTCGCGGACGGACGCGGGGCAGTCCTTACAGTGGTCCGCAGCTCCTGCCGGCTTGTTCTCGGGCCGCCAGTGCATGAGCGAGCCGAAGCTCGATATCTTCTTGCAGCGCTTGCCCTTCGTCCACCATTCGATGAGGTCGAAGTCGTGCGTACACTTGTTGACGAGCATGCCGGTGCCCTTCGCCTCGACCGACCAGTTGCCGCGGCAGTAGGCGTGGGCCGCCTTGCCGTATGAAATGGCCGCGAGGTGATGGACGCTCGTAAGCTCGCCGATCGCACCCGAGGCGATCACCTCGCGGAGCTTCTTGTAGAACGGCGCATATCTGAGGACGTAGCCCGTGAGGACGAGGCGCTTTGTGCGCTTCTGGGCCTCCGCAATGTCGACGCACTCCTGCCAAGTGCACCCGATCGGCTTCTCGAGAAGGACGTGGTAGCCCTTCTCGAGCGCCTTGAGGCACGACTTGTGGTGAAGCCGGTCGGGGAGCGAGATGACGACGGCATCAGCGTCGACGCCGGCGTCAAGCGCCGCTTCCCAGCTCTTCCACGTCGGATAAGTCGCGTCTGCGGGGAACTCGGCCACGGGGTCGGCAAGGCCCGCGATCTCGAACTCGTCGGGATGGGTCTTCGCATAGGACGCGTACGCGCGTCCGCGTATGCCGTAGCCGAGTATTATGGCCCTTACAGGTTTCATCAGACGACGATCTCCCATCCGTTGCGGTAGACTTCGCGCTTGGTGGAGATGCCCTTCTTCTCGCCCTCGGCGAGCTGCATGTTCTTGGGATCCCAGTCGAAGCCGGTGTCGTAGATGTACGACATGTTGCAGAGGAGGCACAGCGTGCAGCTGCGGCCGCCGACCTCGGCAGGCGAGATCGTGATCTTGCGGGAGTCGATGCACTCGCAGAAGTTCTGGATCTGGTTGGGGCTCTCGTAGAGGCCGGCCTTCTTGATCTCGGCGGCGTACTTCTTCTCAAGGAGGTCGAGGGCCGAGTCAAGCTTGTTGTCCTTCTTGACCGCGGCGTCGGTGCCGTAGTCCTTGCCGACGGACTCCGCGACGATGTGGTCCTTCATGTAGGTGACGTCCTGAAGCGACTTGCGGATGTCCTCGGTCGGACGGACGGTCGTTGCGTCAAAGCCGGCCCAGACGGCGATCTTGCCGCGGTTGACGGCGACGACGCCCTTGGTGCCGTAGAACACGGTTCCCCACACGCCGAACGGCCCGTGGTAGAGCTCGATGTCCTTGCCGTCCTTCTTCGACTTGAAGAGCATCCTCATGCCGAACTGGCGGCGGCCGCCGTGGAAGAGGTCGGTCGAGTAGGGCTCGTCGGAGCGGATGATCTTGTAAGGGCCGGAGTCGTCCATGTCAAGACCCCACTGCGCGATGTCGAGGTGATGTGCACCCCAGTCGCCGTTGTAGCCCGAGCCGATGTCGTCGTCGAAGCGCCAGAACATCGGGTAGAACGTGTTTACGCCGACAGGCGCAAGCTGGTTGGAATAGGGGCGCCACTTGGCAGGCCCAAGCCACATGTCCCAGCCCCACTCTCCGAGCTTGTCGTACCCCTCGGACTCCTTGGCGGCGTTCTTGGGATCGTCGAAGAAACGGATCGGGTGGGAAGGACCGCCGAGCTTCTTGCCGCCGATGCCGTAGTTGGCGTCGACGTACCTGACGTCGCCGATGACGCCGCCGCGAACGAGCGATGCCGCCATGCGGAAGACGCGCCACGAACGCTGCATCGAGCCCGTCTGGAAGACGCGACCGTACTTCTTCTGGGCCTCGATCACCTTCTTCGCCTCGTCGATCGAGTAGGTAAGCGGCTTTTCGCAGTAGACGTCCTTGCCGTGCTTCATCGCCTCGACGGAGATGTACGCATGCCAGTGGTCAGGCGTCGCGATGCAGACGGCGTCGATCTCGGGATTGGCGAGCACTTCGCGGAAGTCTGCGTAAGTCGCACACTTGGAGCCGTCCTTGTAGTGGGCATTGACCTTCCCCGCGCTGTCCTCGCGGCGCGTCTTGTCGACGTCGCAGATGGCGACGACGCGGACGTTGGGCTGCCTCAGGAACTCGGTGAGGAGGAAGCGCCCCTGGATGCCGATGCCGATCATGGCGACGTTGCGCTTCTCGCCCGGCTTGAGTTCGCGAGCCCCGACCTTTGCAGTCGAGCAGCCGGCGAGCGTTGCGGCCGCGGCCGAACCAAAAAGAAAACTCCTGCGGTTGATGTCGATCATTTTATTTACTCCTTAGGTATGCGCTGTATGCGCGGTATGTTTGCCAACAGTCAAATTTCGATGCGAGCTCCCACGGGGCGTGCATGTTGAGAAGAGGTGTGCCCATGTCGAGCACCTTCATGCCGAACCTCGCCATGTACTGGGAGATCGTGCCGCCGCCGCCCTTCTCCATGCGGCCAAGCTCGCACATCTGCCATGTGACGTCGCCTTCGTCCATAATGCGGCGAATCTCGGCGATGAACTCGGGGCCGCAGTCGCTCGCGCCGCCCTTTGTCGTGCCGCCGGTGTACTTAGAGGCGACGGGGCCTGCGTGGAAGCGCGCACGGTTGCCGGTCGAGTCGACGTCGGGGAAGTGGGGATCGGACGCGGCCGACACGTCGGCGGAGAGCATCGTGGAGTGCTCGAGCGCGCGGCGCACGAGGATGTCGCGCGCGTTCTTCTCCTGGCGCTCGACCATCTCGGCGACGGTGTTCTCGAAGAAGCTCGACTGCATGCCGGTGGAGCCCATAGAGCCGATCTCCTCCTTGTCGCACATGAGAATCGACGCGGTGACGTCGGGGATGTGGTCGGAAGCGTCGATAAGCGCCTGGAGGCCGGCGAACGAGCAGACGCGGTCGTCATGGCCGTAGCCGGCGATGAGAGCGCGGTCGAAGCCGACTTCGCGCGGCATTCCCGCGGGGACGATCTCGAGCTCGGCCGAGAGAAGATCCTCTTCGTCGATCTTGTAGGTCTTCTTCAAATAGGCGACGAAATCGGACTTGCCGGCCTTGGGCTCTTCGCCTGGCTTCGCGCCCTTCTCGGGCTTCGCGTAAGTCGTCCACGCAAAGACATCGAGATCTTCGGCGGGGAAGAACTCGTCGCGCGTCTGCTTCGCCTGATCCTTGCCGAGATGGGGCAGGATGTCGCTAATCATGAAGACGGGGTCGCCGGGCGCGTCGCCCACAGCGATGTCGATCTTCTTGCCGTCCTTGCGGACGACTGTTCCGTAGAGCGCGAGCGGAAGGACGAGCCACTGGTACTTCTTGATGCCGCCGTAGATATGGCAGTCGAAGTAGACGTAGCCGCCTTTCTCGTAGAGTGGCCTCGGCTTGAGGTCGAGACGCGGCGCATCGGTATGGCCGCCGACGACCTTGAGACCGACTTCGGAAATCTTCTTCTTGCCGATCACCGCGGCCATGACGGTGCGACCTTCGTAGCCGCGATACACCTTGTCGCCGGGCTTCAGCGTCTTGAACTTGGAGATGTCCTTGAATCCCCTTTTTTCGAGAAGCCGAACGCTCTCGGCATAGCTGCGGCGTTCGGTCTTCGCGATCCCCAGATAGCGCACGTATTCGGAGCAGTACTCCGACATCGACTTATATTTGAATTTCATTCTTTGTATTATACCAAAAAGAACGCCCGCACGGGTAGGATTTCTGTGGTCGCGCGCAGCGCCATTACCGGCAGGCGCGGGAAGCGGCGAAGTAGAGAATTGCCGCGGAAAGCGCAGTCTGCGGCTTCACGCTATCGGTGGCAAGGGGCACCTTGGCCCAGTCAGGGCCGTTAAGCCCGTCGGAAAGACGGCGGGACGTCCAGGCAGACCTGGCGTTGGAAAGAATGTACTCGCGATACCGTTCGCAGCCCGGACGGCTCGCAAGCTCCGCGAGATAGCGCATGGCAACGCCATTTGCAAGACTCTCTTCGGAGTTTTCGGCAACGCGTATTGCGGCAGACTGCCCGACAAGCTTCTCGGCCGCCTTCTTCGCATTCACAAGGTATGCGCCCTTCCCCGTGGCCCTATAGAGCCGCATCGACGCACAGATAAAAACGCCTACATCGCCTACGGACTCGGCATCGGCGGAGCGAACGCCCTCGGCGTCGATCGCAGTGTTTATCGCACCAGTCGCCTTGTCGAAAAGGTGCTTTTCCGTCCACTTGTAGAGACGGGTGCCCTGAAGGAGATACTTGAGGTCCTGCGTGGCCTGGTACAGGTTGAGCGCAGCAACGACTGCGCAAAGGTTGGCCGCCGCGCTTTTAGACACCTTCTCGTCGCTTCTGTGCCACATGCCGCCGTCAAGGGCGTTGTCAACCTGCGACTGCCAAAGGGAGTCGTAGAGAGTCCGCGCCTCTTCGAGATACACCTTGTTTCCCGTGACACGGGAGGCGCGCGTGCATACGATTGCCCAGCGAAGCACCTCTTCGTTGCTGCAATTGGCCGAACGGTCTGGATACACCTTGGAGAAGTCGTAGAAAAACGCGCTCACCGCCTCTGCGGCAAGATCCTTTCGCCAAAAAATCGACACGTTGTCGAGAAGAAGGTTGAACGTATGGGTGGAGAATGCATAAGAAGGCTGCATGCCGCGCACGCCGTCGCCAATCAGGGCGGTGTCGTCGCGCAGCCGGAACTTTTCCCATATCGCCTTTGTCGCATCGGCCCCGCGCTGATGCCAGTAGAGCTCGCGCTCCTCGACGTTCAACGACTGCTCGAAAG
Organism: uncultured bacterium; assembly: GCA_902780865.1. Lineage (GTDB taxonomy): Bacteria > Verrucomicrobiota > Kiritimatiellia > RFP12 > UBA1067 > UBA1067. The sequence goes on along the minus strand of CACZHC010000042.1, from coordinate 38,018 downwards.
GATCCTGCGGAACGTCAGACTTCTCACCGGACGACTTGCACCCCGCAAGCGCCGCAAGCACGAGTAAAACAGCTATGGCCCGCAACATCATTTACCCCTCTGCCTTAGGATTTCGTACATGGCGACAGATGCGGCCGTCGCCGCGTTCAGCGACTCGAAGCCGCCGGGCATCGGGAGGACCGCTATGAAGTCGCACTTCTCGCGCACGAGACGCGAGATGCCGTTCCCCTCAGCGCCTACGACGAGACCGACGCGCCCCTTGAAGTCGATGTCCGTGTAGTTCTTCGCGTCCTCGCCCCAGTCAAGCCCAGTGAACCAGAGCCCGGCCTCCTTTAGCTCTTCAATCGCACGCGGCAGATTGACGACATGGGCGACCTTTATGTGCTCCGCGCCGCCAGCCGAAGCACGGACGGCCGCGGGCGTGATGCCGCACGCGCGGTCTTCGGGAATCACGACTCCTGTCGCGCCGACTGCCGCGGCCGTGCGGAGAATCGCGCCGACGTTTTGCGGGTCCTCGAGATGGTCAAGGACGAGGACAAGGGCGTTTTCGTCCGCTTCGACGTCGCGGACTATGTCCTCGATGCCGACATACGGGTAGCCCGTCGTCTTTAGCGCGACACCCTGGTGGTGGCCGAAGCGCGTCAGGCGGTCTAGCTGGTCGCGGTCCATCGTGCGGATCATCAGCCGCCGCGACTGCGCCTCGGCGCGGATGCGCGCGATCTGGTCGTCCTCGTCGGGGAACGCGGGCGGCAAGATGATCTCGGACGCGGTGCGGCGAGCGGCGGCGAGAGCTTCCTCAACGGGATTTCTCCCGTAGATCCACTCGCCGCCGGTCACCAGCTCGCGCGGGCCCTTGTGGTGCCGTGTATTCTGGTAATTTCCCAATTTACCTCCAGGCGTTACCGCTTGAGCAGAACGTCCTTCTCGTACTTCTCGACCTGCTTGAACCACGCTTCGTCTGCAACGACTCCGTTGCGCCTGCAGAACTCAGCCCAGACCTCGTCGACTGGATAGTTCTTGTACTCTTCCTGGAGGACGAGCTGCGCCGTGAAGTTGCCGGTCTCCTGCTCGGCCTTGAGCGCCTTCCACGGAACGAGCATCGCCTTGAGGAGCTCCTTCTGCATGTTGCGCATGCCGAGCACCCACGCCGCGACGCGGTTGATGGACGCGTCGAAGTAGTCGAGCGCGATGATGAAGTTCTCAGGGCCCATCTTGACGATTTCCTGCGCACAGGCGCGGAGGTCGTCGTTCTGGCGGATGACATGGTCGGAATCCCAGCGCACGGGGCGCGAGATGTGGAACGCGACCTTGCCAAACGTCATGAGGAACGAGCTGATCTTGTCGGCGACCGACTCGGAGAGATGGAAATGGCCCATGTCGAGAAGCGCGAGGATCTTCTGCTTCATCGCGTAGCCCATCACGAACTCGTGCGAGCAGACGGTGTAGCTTTCGACGCCGATGCCGAAGAGCTTCGATTCGAGGAACGGAATCACCGCCTTCTTGTTGTACTTGTACTTGAAGATCTTGTCAAGCGAGTCGGCCATGCGCTGGCGCGGCCCGAGGCGGTCGGAAGGTTCGTCCTTGTAGCCGTCGGGCATCCAAAAGTTTATGCCGCACGGGCTCTTGAGCTCCTTCGCGAAGTACTCGGCGATCTTGAGGCACTGGATGCCGTGCTTGATCCAGAAGCTGCGGATCTTCTTGTCGGGCGAGGAGAGCGTGAGGCCGTCCTTGACGTTCTTGTGGGAAAAGAACGTCGGGTTGAAGTCGAGCTTTACGCCGGTCTTCTTCGCCCACTTCACCCACGGCTCGAAGTTCTTTGCGGTGAGCTTGTCGCGGTCGTCGATATGCCCCTTGTGGATGCCGTAACAGGCGTGCAGGTTGACGCGGTGCTTCCCTGGGATCAGCGCGAGCGCGAACTCGAGGTCCTTCATGAGCTCCTCGGGCGTCCTCGCCTTGCCGGGGTAGTTGCCGGTCGTCGCGATGCCGCCGGATGCTCCGCCCGTAGTCTCGAAGCCCCCGACGTCGTCGCCCTGCCAGCAATGGAGGGAGATCGCGATCTTGCCGAGGTCCTCCTTTGTCTTGTCTTATGAGTTAGTTGTAATTTTTTTAGCCGTGTAGAACGTGTAGATCGTGTAGAATTTCCGCGTGTTCCACCCGTTCGCGTGAAGTGTGCGTCACTCCTCCTCTGGCTTGGGCAGCTCGAACGAGCAGTCTGTCACGCGGACGTCCGTCGGCGTGAAGTCGCCGTTGTGGTTCTCTGCCTTGAACCAGACCCATTCCTGACCCGTTACCTTCACGCGGTCGAACCAGACGTTCTCCATCTCCCACGCGTAGCGGGACACGAAGCGGCGCTCGGGCCCGGTCGTCTCGAGAGTAATGTTCGAGAACACCGAGTCGCGGAGCTTGAGCCCGATGAAGCCGTTGCAGCCGCAGTCGGTCGCAGTGATGTTCGCGAGAATCACGTCGTGCACCCACGCGCCGCCCAGGCCCTGCGAGCGGTGGAACGCCGGCTCATCGACGACGCCTGACGACTCGACGTCGATCACCTTGCAGTTGATGGCAAGGCAGTCGTCGGCGGTAAACGCGTCTGCAGAAATCGACTTGATGATGTGGTTGCGGACGAGCTTGCAGCACGGGCCGTTCGCCATCTCGGTAGTCGCGCCGCCCGTCACGTAGCCGACGAGCTTGTTGCCGAAAACGAACGTGCGTGCGACAGAGCGGCCTCCCTTGTTGCGGACAATGCAGTCATCAAGCCAGCAGCTCGAGTTTCCGTCTACACCAGCGAGCGCATATCCCTGACCACCCTCGCAGTCACAGAATACGTTCACGTCCTTGAACCTGAGCTTGTCGCAACCCGTACGCCCGCCCTTTATGCGGACGTCCTTGCGCGCGAGCCCAGGTGCCGGCATGATAGTCGTCCAGTACTTGCGGTCGTTGCCGCCGCCAATGCGCTCGGCCGTGTAGACGCCCGGCTTCGCGAGGTATACCGTTCCGCCGTCGCCAGCTCTCTTGACCGCCTGCTTAAGCGTCTTGACAGGCGCCTCCTTGGAACCGTCGTTGTAGTCGATTCCATCGGCCTGGTCGATCCAGACGACTTTCTTCGAGCCGAGGTTGTCGTTTTTGTCCCAGTAAAGCAGCAAGTCGGGGAGCTTGTGGCTCGTGCCGTCCTCGGCAACCGCCTTCGCACCGACGACTAATTTGTAGTCCTTTAACTTCGAGGGATCGAACGACGCAGGATCGATCGTGAACCAGTGCTCGACGACCTTTGTCCTGTCGTTCATGGTGGGCTCGGTCACCTTCGCGGCCTTCTTGCCGTTTACGGTGAACTCGACGTAGAACGGCTTGTCGTAGAACGCGACTACGCCCGCCTTGAACGGCTCCTTGAGGCGCTGGCATGGTATGACGTCCCAATGCGCGACCGGGCGCGCGGCGGAAATAGCCGGTGCCGCAAACAGCGCGGCAAAGGCAAAGAACAGTATGCTCCTCATTGTCTCATGCTCCTTTCTGCTCATTGAACTTCTCCCTGTTGATCCAAAGTCCGAGCGCAGGGTTCGGGATGAAGTAGATTTCCTCCCCGTCCACTACGTTGTAGCCATACTTCAGCTTCGTCGGATCGTACTTGGCGGACATCTCGTCGTACGAGGCGGCCTTGAAGCCGACACCTTCCACTTCCTCGCGTGATATTTCCCTCACGCAGTAGGTAATCGAAAAGCGGCCGTCGGACGAGCCGTGGATAAGGTGCGCGGCCGCGCCCATGTTCGCGCGCAGGTCGTCAGCATCCGGGCGCTTGAACACCTCGAGCGTGTGGAGCCGCCCGCGGTAGCCGTACTTGCGGATGAGCCCGTCGACCGCCTTGTCCTCCCCGAACTGCTTCACGCCCGGCGCGAGGACTATCAGCTCTCCGCCGTCGGCCATCGCCATGCGCGTGCGGTAGATCGCCTTGTTTCCAAGCCAGGTAGACGAAAACTCGGACGGGTCGAGGTACACGACGCACTTCCGCAGGCCGTGCTCCACGTAGTCGATGTTGCGCTGCTGCGCGAGCTTCACCGCCTCGGTGAGGCAGTTGCGCCCCTCGCCGATGAAGAGGCCGTGGCTCGCGATCCTGCCGCCGGGGGCGGTGTTGACGGTCAGCACCCAGAGAATCGGGCGGTGCGAGACATAGTGGTCGAACGCATAGTCGAACAGCTGCCTGACCGGCGTGTGGTCGCGTCCCATCGCCTTCTCCATCCCGCACACGGCGCCTATCATGTGCGACTTGTTTATCATGTCGCTGCCGCCTATGCCGACGAAGATGTTCTTCGCGTGGTTGGCCATTCCGATCACCTCGTGCGGGACGACCTGCCCAGGCGAGACGATCAAGTCGTACTTGTCGTCCATCAGCCTGCGGTTGACCTCGACTGACACCGGATCCTTCCAAAGTCCCTCGGAAATGCGCTCGACCTCCGCCGCAGGCACTTCGCCGAGGCGGACTACGTCGGTGCGCCAGTTGTGGACGAGCATCTTCCCGTACGGGATGTCGCCGAACATCGTCTTCCACTGCGACTCCGACACCGGCACGTGCGTGCCGAGCGCCGGAAGGACGTCGACGTTCGCGCCTTTCGCCGTCAGAAGCCGGTAGAACACCTGAGTTATGAAGCCGGCGTTGGAGTGGAAGCGCGTGAAGTCCGGCGGAATGACGAGCGCGTTCTTCACCGCGCCCCTGCGCGACTCCCAGTCGCGGAGCGCCTGTTCCAGCAGCTTCGCAATCTCCTCGTCGGAAATGACGCTTCCCTCTTCGGCTATCTTGAAAATATCCATTTTTCGATTCCCTTCGCCACGCCGCAGTCGTCGTTCGACGGCGCAACGTACTTGGCGACGCGCTTCACCTCGGGATCGGCGTTCTCCATCGCCACTCCAAGGCCCGCCGCCTCCACCATCGTAAAGTCGTTCATGCCGTCGCCGAACGCCATGCAGTTCTCGAGCCCGAGCCCAAGATGCTGCGCAAAACGCCTGAGCGCATTGCCCTTGTGGGCGGAGGCTATGTTCAGCTCGATGTTGTTCCACGTCGAAGACGTAGCCCGTATCTCCGGGAAGCGCCCAGCCACGGCCCGCCTCACGGCGTCAAGCGTCGCAGCCGCCGCTTCCGGATCGTCCTTCCTCGCGAACAGCATGATCTTCTGGACGTCTCCGTCCGCAGTAGTGCTGCGGAGGTGCGTCTTGAGGTCCGGGACGGGATTGCGGAACTCGCGCACCATCTTGAGGTAGTGGACGTTCGTGGCGTACGCCTCGGCTCTGTCCTGATGCGACGCCGTCATCCACCCCCAGTTGCCGCGGTAGCAGTCGTACACAACGTCGCATCCGTCGAGTATCTCCATTACCTCAAGCGCCGTCGCAAGGGGTATCTCGTCGCGCACGATCGCCGAGTCTGTCTCGCGGTCGTACACCTGGGCCCCGTTTATTGTTATCGCGTAGCGGACGAACGGAAGGTCGCGTATGGCCTGCGGCATCATGCCGAAGAACCTCCCCGTCGTGGGGACGACGTGGATGCCGGCCGCCGCCGCGCGTTCAAGCGCGGCGCGGTTGGCGGCAGGCAGATTCTTCTCGGAATCGAGCAACGTGCCGTCAAGGTCGAGCGCGATGATGCGTATCTCTCCCATGCCGTCAGAACCTTTCATCGTTGCGTCCACCCCGCTTATGCATTGTAGGTTGCGGCAGAAGTGCTGCCGCCATGTCCCGTCCAGTTTGTGTGGAAGAACTCGCCGCGCGGCTTGTCGAGGCGCTCGTACGTGTGTGCGCCGAAGTAGTCGCGCTGCGCCTGCAGGAGGTTCGCCGGAAGGCGCTCGGTCGTGTAGCCGTCGAAGTAGCTAAGCGCCGAAGTCATGGTCGGCGCCGGAATGCCGTACTGGAGCGCCGCGGACGCGACCTTGCGCCACGCCGGGACGAGCTTTTCCACCGTCCCCTTGAAGTACGGGTCCAGAAGCAGGTTCGAAAGCTGCGGGTTCTTGTCGTACGCCTCCTTGATCTTGCCAAGGAAGACCGAGCGTATGATGCAGCCGCCGCGCCACATGAGCGCGATGCCGCCGTAGTTGAGGTTCCATCCGTACGTCTTCGCCGCAGTGCGCATGAGCGTGTAGCCCTGTGCGTAGGACACGATCTTCGAGGCGTAGAGAGCCTGGCGTATGGCATCTACGAACTCCGCCTTGTCGCCGGTGAACGCCGGAATCTTGCGGCCGTACGCCTTGGCGGCCTCCACGCGGTCGGCCTTCATCGCCGACAGGCAACGCGCGAACACGGCCTCGCCGATGAGCGTGAGCGGCACGCCCTCGTCAAGCGCCGCGATGCCCGTCCACTTGCCCGTGCCCTTCTGCCCCGCCGTGTCGAGGATCTTCTCGACGATCGGCGAGCCGTCTTCGTCCTTGAACGCGAGGATGTCGCGCGTAATCTCGATGAGATACGAGTCAAGCTCGGTGGTGTTCCACTTCTTGAAGACCTCGTGCATCTCGTCGTCGGACATCCCGAGGAGGTCGCGCATGAGCTGGTAGCTCTCGCAGATGAGCTGCATGTCGCCGTACTCGATGCCGTTGTGCACCATCTTGACGAAGTGTCCGGCTCCGTTCTCCCCGACCCAGTCGCAGCACGGTGAGCCGTCCTCGACCTTTGCGCAGATCCCCTGGAAGATCGGCTTGACGAACGGCCACGCCGCAGGCGAGCCGCCCGGCATCAACGAAGGCCCCTTAAGTGCGCCTTCCTCGCCGCCGGAAACCCCCGTGCCGACGTAGAGAAGGCCCTTCGACTCGACGTATTTGGTGCGCCGGATCGTGTCGGGGAAGTGGCTGTTGCCGCCGTCGATGATGATGTCGCCAGGCTCCAAGACGCCGAGCAGCTGCTCGATCATCGCGTCAACCGCGGCACCGGCCTTGACCATGCAGAACACCTTGCGCGGCTTCTCCAGACTGTCGGCGAGTTCCTGGATGGAATGGCAGCCGATGATGTTCTTGCCCTTCGCGCGTCCGTTCACGAAGTTGTCGACCTTCTCCACGGTGCGGTTGAAGCATGCAACCGTGAAGCCCTTCGACTCCATGTTCATGATGAGGTTCTCACCCATGACGGCGAGCCCGATCAAACCAATGTCTGCTTTTTTCATGTTTTTCCTTGCCTTGTATTGTCAGCGCTGGACGCGCGCGTTCCCCGCGTACACATCCCACACCTGCTTCTCGTCTGCAGGTTCCGCATAGTCGTTCAGCGAGCTCGCCGCCATCACGCCGGACGCCCAGCCGAACTGGAGGCACTTCTCGGCGCTCCAGCCGTTGACGACGCCGTAGAGGAGCCCGCCCGTGAAGCCGTCGCCGCCGCCGATGCGGTCCAGCACCTGGATCGTGCGCGGCTCCTCGACGTAGAACCTTCCGCCGGCGTAGACGATCGCGCCCCAAAGGTGCTCGTCAGCCGCAACGACCTGGCGAAGCGTCGTGCCGTACATCTTCGCGTTCGGATACTTCTTCGTCACCTGGAGTATCATCTCCTTGAAACGGTCGATCTTGCCCTTGAGGTCCTTGCCGCCGGCCTCAGGACCTTTGAATCCCAGGCAGAGCTGGAAGTCCTCCTCGTTTCCGACGAGGATGTCGGCGACCGAAGCGATCTTGTGGAACGCCTTGGAAAGTTCCGCCTCGCGACCCTTCCAGAACGTCGCGCGGTAGTTGAGGTCGAAGCTAACCAGTACGCCGTATTTCTTCGCTTCGGCGGCGAGCTTGAGGCAGCACTTCGTCGTCTCGGGCGACATCGCGGCGATGAGGCCGGAGAGGTGCAGAACCTGAACCCCGTCCTTGCCGAAGAGCTTCTTCGTGTCGTAGTCCTTCGCGTCAAGCGTGCGGCCGACTTCACCGGCGCGGTCGTTCCAGACGCGAGGCGCACGGAGACCAAAGCCGGAGTCTGCGATGTTGAACTGGTGGCGGAAGCCCCACGGCCCGCCCTGCGGCACGTCGGGCCCGACGTACGCGATGTTGCGCGAGCGCAGCTGCGCCTTGATGAACGCCGCCATCGGCGAACCCTCGACGAAACGCGTCAGCACAAGGCATTCGCGCCCGAGGGAGCTGGTCACGTTGAGGACATTCGTCTCGGCACTCGTCGCCTGAAGGTAGAAACGATTCGAGTTGTGGACCGCCATGCGGTTTTCGGGGGTTATGCGAAGCCCCATGGAAGACACGCATGCCACGGCGTATTTTGCGTTTTTCTTGACTTTCATGCTCTCTCCTTTACAGCTCAACCTTCTTGTAGTGCGGCACGAGGCCCTTCATAAAGCACCAGCCGACAATGTAGGCGACGGCGCAATAGCTAAAGAGAATCATGTATCCGGCGGGCTTGCCGGTGTAGCCGCAGAACGCGAACGCATCGCCCTGTTCCGCCGCGTATGTAAAGAGCTTGCCCGCGCACTTGTTCACCATGAAGCTGCCGCAGCCCGCCGCGAACTGCGCGATGCCGGTCAAGGTACCGATCGTCGACTTCGGGAACATGTCGCCGACGACGGAGTAGACGTTCGCGCTCCACGCCTGGTGACCAGCGCAAGCGAGGCCGATCAAGATCGCAACACCCATGGCGGCGAGGAATTTCTGAGCGTTGACCGCGAGGGAGCTGCCGAACACACCGAGGGGCTGTGCGCCGAGCGCGAGAAGCGGGAAGCACGCGAAGATGAACATCGCGACCATGCGACCCTCGTAGGCGTTCATGCCGCGCTTGTCGACCATGTACGTCGGAATCTTGCAGAGCCCTATCGAGACGAAAGTGACGATCGCGTAGAGGGAGAAGATCAGCGCCATGCCCGCAAGGGTGTCGCTCTTGTAGCCGAACTGGTCGGAGAAGTACCCAGGGGTCCAGAAGAGGAAGAACCACCACACGCCGTCGGTGAGGAATCGGCCGAAGACGAGCGACCACGTCTGGCGAAGCGAAAACGCCTTGCCATAAGAGATTTTCTTTTCCTCGGGCGAGGGTGCGGGGCCGCCCGAGGCCCCGTCCGTTGCATCGTCCGACTCGATGTACTTGAGCTCCTCTGCCGTGACGCGCGGGTTCTCGGCGGGTTTCTTGTAGAGCCAAATCCAGAAGCCCATCCACACAAAGCCAAGGGCGCCGATGACGATAAACGCCATCTCCCAGCCCCAGAACTTCGCGATAATCGGAATCGTGAGAGGCGCGGCGAGTGCGCCGACGGAAGAGCCGGAGTTGAAGATCGAGGTCGCGAACGCGCGGTCTTTCTTCGGGAAGTACTCCGCCGTCACCTTGATCGCCGCAGGGAAGTTGCCCGCTTCGCCGAGTGCGAGCACAGCGCGGCACGCGAGGAAGAGCCACACGGACGCCGTGATGCCCATCATGGCGACAAAGCCGGCGGCCTTGAGCGCGGAAGTGCCGACGCCGCACGCCGCATGGAGGCACGCACCGAGCGACCAGATGAAGATCGCCCAGAGATACCCCTTCTTCGTCCCGAGCTTGTCGATGAACTTGCCGGCGAAGAGGTTGCACAAGGCGTATATGATCGAAAACACCGCCGTGATCGTGCCGTAGTCGTTGTCGGTCCAGTTGAACTCGGGCGAGATGAAGTCCTTCCACGTGAGTGACAGGACCTGACGGTCGAGGTAGTTTACGGTAGTTGCAAAAAACAGCAACGCACAGATGGCCCAGCGAAAATTGGACATCCTTGAAGTTTGATTTTCGTTCATGTGCTAATTATACCAAATATGAGCCACCCGCCGCCACATCGAATTCGCCAAAGTTCGACATGGCGGCATTATGCCACAAACTTGCATCACCGAGGAATCAGCCGACACTCGAGACGATAACGACGTGACGCAACAGGACGACGACGACGGCTGAAACGCCGTAGCCCGCAAGTATAATCCACATCGGCCAGTCGGAAAGGAGTATCTTCTCGGGGCGGCCAACGTCGGCTTTCGAGTATACGAGCCGTATGTAGCGCACAAGCCCAAGCGCGACAAAGACGGCGGTGACGACAAGATAGCGCGTCCCGAAGCGCGCCACCGTGTCGGGCGAAAGAGTGTACCACGTATAGACGACAAGCGTCGCAAGAGCCGACGCGAACATCAGCGCGTCAAGCACAATTGGATGGTAGCCCTTGAGCGCCTCGCGCGACTCGATGGAGCGAAAGCGCAAACGCGCAGGCAAGAAGCCACGGCGAGATTCGCACGTTCATCGCCGCAGCACCGGCAATCGCGCGAAGGACAAAGCCCGCCGCGATAACAACGACGTCGATGTATGGAAGACGCTTCAGGAACCCAGAATAAGCACACTGCATCACGGAGTAGATTAGGATTACCGCAAAGCCCCATGTGCGGTCGGGATGGCGAAAGACGAGATAGCACGGGAACATCAGCGCAATGGCAAAAAGCGAAAGCGCGACCCTGACCGCGTCGATGCGCGACACAAGCCCAGCCGCGACGGGACGCAGCCGCTTTATCGGATGGAGACGGTCGGCCTCGAAGTCTGCTACGTCATTGAGAAGATAGAACGCGCTCGAGATAAAGCAAAATGCGACGGCCATCGCGGCGACAAGAATGAATGGCCTTATGCCGCGTGCCAGTGCCGCCTGCGACGGGTCTGCGACGGCAAAGAACCACGCGAGGAAGACGATCCCGTTCTTCGTCCACTGGTTCACCCTCAGGGCTCGAAGCCACGCACTGATTCGCTGCGTCACTTGACCGTCCTCCATCTTATGATTCCCCACAGGAGCGAATGGTATGTGCAGACGGGATTGCTCTCCTTCTCATAGAACGTCCAGAACTTGGACCAATTGCGGTCTACAGAAGGAACCCAGCGCATCGGGAAAAGCGCAAGTAGCCTAGACTTCGACGAGCCGTCTTTCATGGTCTCCGTCTCCCAGAAAGGCCAAAGGCGGAAATACGAATCGTCCTTGCGGCTTGTCCAGAAAGGAAAGACGCGCGTCTCGTCGTCATAGAGCTCTACAAGCTTCCAGCCAAAGCGCGTGACAGAAGACGAAACCTGGCCACCGCTCTCCTGGGCGTATGAGTTCAGCGTAACATGCTCATAAAGAGGAAAGATCGACACGCGATCACGCGACGACGTCGCCTCGATGTCGACAATCGGCCAAGGGCAACGCAGACGCACCCCTGGCTCGCCAAGCCAGCCCCTGTTCCTAACCTCAGTCCACGAGAAAAACGGCGGGATAAAAAGCCACTGGCGTTCTCGCTCTCGGTCAACGCGCCCGACAAGCGGCCAGACCATCCACGAGTTTCCCTCTCCAGCAGTGTCGCGATCCTCACGGTAATTAGCCCAAGTGACGATCGGCCAGAGGGCGTACTGATGGTCGCTCTCGCGCTGGTGGTTTATCCCGTAGAGCGGCCAGAAACTCCAGGCGCCATCGTCGCGCCAGCTGAAGAACGGGAAAAGCACCGTGTTCGTCGTGAGCCACTTCCCCTCGGAAGGACGCGGCATCTTGTATCGCGTCCAGACAGGCCAAAGCGCAAAGTCGATGTCGTACATCAGGAGAAGATGCGGATGGTGGCCGTAGATCGGGAAAAGCCCCCAGTAGTCCTCCGCGGCAGATTCGCCGCGCTGCGGCTTGTGCCCATTGAACCAAAGCGGCATGAAGTCAAACTGCCAGCCGCCGTCGTCCTGGTTCTGGTAGTGGAGGAAGAAGCAAAACCGCCACCAGTCGCGGTGGGAGGTAAAGACCGGCCAGAGGACGTCGTCGACATCGCCCTCGTGGGCGTAGAACGGGCGTACGGCGAGATAGTCGTCGGCGGGTCGCTGTTCGTAGAACGGCCCGACCTGGAAAGTTGCGGCAAGGAGAAGTTCAGCGAACACTCTTGCTGAGCTCCTCGAATTCCGCACGCTCGAAATCCGACAATTCCTTTACGCGGCCCCTGACCTTGCGGATCGTCATGTTGGCGCGCTGGCGATCGCCCTTCGCGACCTGCACCCTCGCAAGGGCGATGAGCATGCGCACGTCCTCCTCCTTGCCTGACTCGGACTTCGAAAGCTCGCACGCCTTGGAGATGCACTGCTCGGCTTCGTTGAGGTCCCCCTTGGCGTCAAGGAGAATGGACCCGAGCGTCTCCCACGCGACATAGAGCTCGGGAGAGGTGCGGACCGCGAGACGGGCGTAGCGCTCTGCCTCTTCGAGTCGCTTCGTGCGCCTTAACACTTCGGCAAGGTCGTTCTGCGCAAGCACGACTGGACGCGAGGTGTCGCACGCTCTTCTGAGGAACATCTCGGCCTCCTCGTACTTGCCCTTCTGCAGCGCGAGCGAGCCCATGACGTAGTTGGCAAGCGGGGCCTTGCGGTTGCGGCGCAGCACTTCCTTGGCGTGGAACTCCGCATCAGCCGTGTCGTTGAGGGAAATGTCGAGACCAAGCACTATGTCCTGCGTCGCCTGGACGTCGGGGCGCGTCTTGATCGCCGCGGCGAACATGTCGCGCGCGGCCTTGCGCTTCTCGTTGCCCTGGCGCAGCATAAAAAACGCGCGCGTGGACTGGATGTTGTAGTCGTTGGAGTCCTTGGCGTTTTTCTCCATTTCAGGAAGGATGACGTTCTCGACGTTCTTGAGGAGCGTCGCCTTTTCGGCAGGATCCTTCGACGCGTCGAACTGCTGGAAGGACACGGCTGCGAGAAGCGACCACGCCTGGAGGTTCGCCGGATCGAGGTCCGTCGACTTCGTGAGCATCGCCTTGGCCTCGGCGAGCTCGTTCTTCATGAGGTGGAGCATCGCGACTTCGATCGCAACGCGAGGATCGTCTTGCGCCGCCTTCGTCGCGCGCTCGAGATACTCTATAGCCCTTGCGCTGTTGCCTTCAAGAAGCTCGAGGCGCATGAGGCCTACGAGAGCGTCGTGGTTCTCGGAGTCCTTGGATAGCACTTCCTCGTACGTCGCCCTCGACCTCTTCACGTCGCTGTCGCTCGCATAGAGCGCGGCCATCATGTTGAGCAGGCTCGAGCGGCGCTCGGTCGGGACAAAGTCAATTGCACGGCGAATCTGGTTCAGCGCCTCGCCAGGACGGCCAGACTTAGCCCACGCATAGCCGAGGCGGACGAATATCTCTGGGTTCCTTATGTAGCCGTAGACGTTGGCCAGCTTCCAGAGCACATAGCGGCGCTCCCTGTCCTCTACAATCGCCTTGAACTCCTTCTCGATGTCGTTTTTCCTGCGCGACGCCTTTGGATGTCCGGCGCGCGCCATCTCGAACTCGTTGAAGAGAGCGCAGACGTTGTCCTTGTCGATCGAGTTGAGGACGAGCTCGTACATGTTGAACGCGCCATCGTCGTCGCCTGTGTCCTGGAGCCATACGCCGCGGTCGTTCGCGACGAGTCCGAGATGGCGGCGAAGCCGGAGGCGCATCAGCTCGATAGGGTCGTTTTCCTTCCAGAGACGGTAGCTGCCCCATTCCTTTACGTCTTTCGGCGGGGCGAGGACCTTGTCGAACTCGTCCCACGCGCTCCAGTCGGGCTTGCGCTCGGGATCGGCGCCAAAGAAGAGGAACTCGGGCACCGCCTTTATCCCGGCCGCATACCAGAGGTCAGGAGCGCCGAATATTGCGGCCTTCTTCGCGATGTCGGGATCTGCAGCGAACCAGTCCTGGACGAACGCGAGGACGCCAAGCGAAAGCGAAATCGAAAGCTCGCGGTTCTTGTCGCCGCCAATCCCCTTCTTCTCGACGAGCTTCGCGAGATCGCCGAGATAGAGCTCGTCGAGATCGCGCTGGAGGCATACGAGATTGAGTTCCTTTCCGGACTTGGCCGCGGCGAGGCGCAGGTGGTCGTCAAGAAGCCCGTCCGTTATGAACCAGGTGCGGTCGCCGAGGTCCGCGAGAAGCTTCTCTGCCGTGCGGTCCGCGAAGTCACCGCGCGAACCGTCGAATGAAAACAGGTTAAGCAAAATCGTAATGAACATCACGAGCGACAGAACAGGCAGGACGGCGAGCGCAAGCGTGCGGCCCTTCATCGCAACGGGCACCTCTTCAATTGACTCGTTCTTGCGCACCTTCGCCATGGCAAGAAGCCACCAGTACGTCACGAGATAGGCGGCGGTAAACGCCGCAAGCGCGCAGGGCACCACGGGGAGAAGCCCGTAGGGACGCATGAGCGTCGAAGGAGAAAGCGGAGTAGCAAGCGCGAGAATCGTAACGAAGCTCATCGCGACATGGTATATCCACTGGGAAAGCCCGCTCTCGCGGTTGTACGCGCCGAAGCTCGAGTAGAGCGCCACGATGAACGGCAGCACCGCAAATGCGCCGACGAGGAACCAGCCCTCGGCGGAGAACCACATCTTCGTCTCGTTCCAGTGAGCGCGCATGTGCTCGGTGAAATTGCCTGAGGCGCTGGGAGCGTAGACGAAGAGCGTGACGATTGCAACGAGCAGGAACCCGAACGCCGCGCCGTAGGGCTTGCCGCCGCGCTTGCCCGAAACGGCCCAGACACCGCCGAAGTAGAGCGGCGCAAGGAGACCGAAAAGCGGTGAGTCGGCGAACCCGAGACCGGCGAAGACGCCGATGAGGATCGGATACATCCACCCAGACCCCTTTCCGGCACGGGCATACGGAATAAGAAACGTCGCAGTGACAAGAGCCCATGCAGCGTCAAAGGAGAACGAGCTCAAGTGCACGAACGACTGCTGGACGGCTGGAGTCGCCATGAACACGACGGCCGCGACGATTCCCGCCAATCGCCCCATGGGGTCGGCATACTGGGCAAGCATCTCGCCGCCAATGCGCTCCCTGACGAAGAAAGACGTCAGGTGGTACAGTGCAACGACAGAGACGATTCCGCAAAGCGGACCAAGGACGTTCGAGCACCCGAACAGGCGCGCGAATATCGCCATCAGGGGATGGACGTTGACCGCCGCAGAGTCGAGGCCCTTCCACAACGTCATCAGGTGCGCGCCTTCGCCCGGGTATGCGCACGACGCCATTGTGCAGAAGTAGAGAAGCGCAGCCACGCCTCCGAGCGCAAGCGCGATCAGCCAGTCAACTCTGCGATTGTCGGCATTTTTGAAACCTGCCATAGAACGAATCCTCTCCGTTATTCCTTGACTTCAGACTTTAAACTTTTAACTTTAAACATCACACCTTCGCCAGTGCCTGCTTAATGTCGGCAATGAGATCGTCTGGATCCTCGAGGCCCACCGAAAGGCGGATGAGATCCGGCGGGATGCCGGCAGCCTTGAGCTGCGCGTCCGTAAGCTGGCGGTGCGTGTGCGAAGCAGGATGCAGGACGCAGCTCCAGGCGTCGGCAACGTGCGTCACGATACCAATGAGCTTCAGCGAGTCCATGAACTTGATGGACGCCTTCCTGCCGCCCTTGATGCCGAACGTCATCACGCCGCACGGCGAGTTGCCGTTGAACTGCTTCTTGACGAGTTTGTTGTACTTCGAGCCGGGGAGACCGGCGAAGTTGACCCACGCGACCTTCTTCTGGGTCTTGAGCCACTTGGCGATCTTGAGCGCAGACTCCGCGTGGCGACGTATCCTGAGGTGCAGCGACTCGAGGCCGAGGTTCAGGAGGAACGCGTTGAACGGCGAGGGGATCGAGCCGAAGTCGCGCATCAGGTGCGCGGTGCACTTCACGATGTAGGCCATCTTGCCGAACGCCTTCACGTAGCTGAGACCATGGTAGGAGGCGTCGGGCTCGACGAGGCCGGGGAACTTGTCGGCGTGCTTCGACCAGTCGAAGTTGCCGGAGTCGACGATGCAGCCGCCAACCTGCGAGGAGTGGCCGTCCATGTACTTCGTCGTCGCGTGGGTGACGATGTCGCAGCCGAATTCGAACGGACGGCAGAGAATCGGGGTGGGGAAGGTGTTGTCTACGATGAGCGGCACGCCGTTCTTGTGCGCGACCTTGGCGAACTTCGCGATGTCGAGAACGCAGCCCGAGGGATTCGCGACCGTCTCGCCGAAAACGCACTTCGTATTCGGGCGGAACGCCTTCTGTATCTCCGCGGGCGTCGCGTCGGGGTCGACGAATGTGAACTCGATGCCGAGCTTCTTGAGCGATACGGCAAAGAGATTGAACGTGCCGCCGTAGATCTGTGCCGAGGAGACGACATGGTCGCCAGCGTTGCAGAGATTAAGGATCGCGAACGTAGAAGCCGCCTGTCCGGAGCTCGTGAGAATCGCCGCGACACCACCTTCAAGCGCGGCAATCTTCTTCGCCACCGCATCGTTCGTCGGGTTCGCGAGTCGAGTGTAGAAATATCCTGGCGCCTTCAGGTCAAAGAGGTCCGCCATGTGCTGCGTCGTATCGTACTTGAACGTCGTAGACGAATACACGGGAACCTGGCGCGGCTCGCCGCATTTGGGGTACCAGCCGCCCTGAACGCATAGTGTGTCAATCTTCACTTGTCTTGTCCTTTCAATGTGAAGTACTAATTATACCAAAAATACGGCGTCAGTTGTTGGATATCAGAGGCGGCAAGCAAAGTCGTCATAGCCGAACTTTCGGACGAGTTCTTCGCTTCCATCCACATGACGCACGACTATGTCGGGCAGGTTTACGCCGTTGAACGTGTTGTTCTTGACCATCGTGTAAATCGCCATGTCGCCAAAAACCACGAAATCGCCCTCATGCAGCTCGTGTTTGAACGAATATACTCCGATTTCATCGCCGGCGAGGCAGGTCGGCCCGCCGAAACGGTAGGCGTATGGCCCGCCAGCCCCCTTCTCGGCACCGACGAGTGGCGGGGTGTATGGCATCTCTATGACGTCGGGCATGTGGCACGCGGCGCTCGTGTCGAGAATCGCGTTGAAAATGCCGTCCGCACCCTTCGGCTGGATTTCGAGGACGCGCGACTCGAGCGTTCCCGCATTGAGCGCAATCGCCTCGCCAGGTTCAAGATAGACGACGAGATGCGGGTGACGCGCCTTGAAATCGTTCAAAAGCGCAACAAGCCCCTCGACGTCGTAGCCCTCGCGCGTGATATGATGCCCGCCGCCGAAGTTCACCCACTTCATCTGCGGGAGGAACTCGCCAAACTTCTCCTCAAAACCGGCAAGGACTTTCTTTAGTTCGTCAAGTCCTTGCTCGCAGAGACAGTGAAAATGCAGACCATCAACCTTTGCGCTCTTTGCGTCCTTTGCGGCCAAGAAAAGCCCCGACTCATCCAGCACCGTACGCGTCGTGCCAAGCCGCGACGAGGGTCGACAAGGATCGTAGGCGGGCGTCGTCGCGACGGAAACCTCAGGATTGACCCTAAGCCCAACTGAAACGCCGCGCTTGCGCGCCATTTCGCCGTAGAGCGCAACCTGGCGCGGCGAATTGAAGACGATGTGGTCTACGAGCCCAAAGAGTTCGTCCATCTCCTCGGGAATAAACGCCGGAGCGAAAACGTGTGTCTCGCCGCCAAAATTGTCGTGACCGTGCTTCGCCTCGAAAAGCGAACTTGCCGTCGTGCCCGCGAGATACTTCGCACAGAGCGGATACACGGCTGTGCACGAAAACGCCTTCTGCGCAAGGAGGATGCGAACGCCCGCACGCTCGGAGACGCTTTTTAGAATCTCCAGATTGCGCACAAGCGCCGCTTCGTCGATGACGTATCTTGGCATCAAGGAACCTTGACGGGATCGAACGTCTCCTGCCACGGAAGACCCTGAACGTTGAGCTCGGCCATGAACGGATCGGGATCGAACTCCTCGCATGTGTGGACGCCCTTAGTCGTCCACTTGCCCTCGAGGAACATCTTGGCGCCGATCATCGCGGGGACACCCGTCGTGTAGCTGATCGCCTGCGAGCCAACCTCGGCGTAGCACTCCTGATGGTCGCACACGTTGTACACGTAGTAGTCGACCGGCTTGCCGTCCTTGAACCCATGGAAGATGCAGCCGATGTTCGTCTTGCCCTTCGTGCGGGGGCCAAGCGACGCGGGGTCGGGAAGAAGCGCTTTCAAGAACTCGATAGGAACGATCTTCTGGCCCTTGAAGTCAATCGGGTCGATGCGCGTAAGCCCGACGTTTTCAAGGCACTTGAGGTGAGTGAGGTAGCTCTGCCCGAAAGTCATGAAGAAGCGGATTCGCTTGATGCCCTTCAAGTTGCAGCCGAGCGACTCGAGCTCCTCGTGGTGGAGAAGGTACATGTCCTTCTTGCCAACCTGGTCAAAGACATACTCGCGCTTGATAGCCATAGGCGCGGTCTCGACCCAATAGCCCTTGTCGAATGCCTTCTTGTTCTCGACGGCGACCTCGGGCTTGTCGTCCTTAGGATCGGCTACCCAGTAGCTGCCCTTCGCGGCGACTTCGCGAATGTTGATCTCGGGGTTAAAGTTCGTCGCGAAAGGATACCCGTGATCGCCGCCGTTGCAGTCGAGAATGTCGAGCGTCTCGATAGTGTCGAAGTAGTGCTTCTGCGCGTAGGCCGAGAACACCTGCGTTACGCCAGGGTCGAAACCGCAACCGAGGATAGCGGTAAGTCCCGCCTTCTCAAACTTCTCGCGGTACGCCCACTGCCAGGAGTACTCGAAGTGCGCCTCGTCCGGCGGCTCGTAGTTGGCGGTGTCCAGGTAGCTCACGCCAGCCGCGAGACACGCGTCCATGATCGCGAGATCCTGATAGGGAAGCGCGATGTTCATGACGAGGTCGGGCTTGAACTCGCGGATCATCGCGACGAGACGCGGCGTATCCATCGCGTCAATCTGCGCAGTCGTGATCTTCGCAGGAGCCGTAGTCGCCTTTGCCCACGCGCCCTTTCCTTCGGCCGCGCGACGGTCAATGTCCGCCTTGATGGCGTCGCAACGCGACTGCGTGCGCGAGGCGATAAGGATCTCGCCGAACACGTCAGGGTTCTGGGCCATCTTCGCCGCCGCAACTCCGGCAACTCCGCCAGCGCCAATGAGCATCACTCTCTTCGCCATCTTTGAATCTCCTTTCAGGTTTCAGTTGTGGACATAGTATACCATATTTACACACCAACGAGGACAAGCCACAGTTCGGTCTGGTGTTTATCCATTTTTAACTTCCACAGATCTGACACTCGCCAAAAGGCGCCGATTTTCAACTCCGATCAGCAGGTCTCTCGCTACCGCTCCGCAGAATCTCATTTGCTTCGCGCCCATCATTCGTGTCTCGCTGAATGATACAGATCGTCTTAAAGCTGGAGGACGTGTCCTCCAGACCTCCTCATTGCCGTGACGGAATGGTTACTATGCCTTCAAAGCCTGCCGAAGGCAGCCCAAAAGACAATTCAACGCACGGAATCACCGTTGAGACATCGCGAAGCAGCGGAGCGGTAGCGGGAGCCCTAACGCTCGGAGTTCCCTCTCCTGGCTATTTGTTCGTCTCGTCAAGGAGAATTGCTAAGTATGAAGCGAATGCGTGGTTGCAGCTCGCCTCGGGACGGTCGTGCTCCCACAGCGTTCCAGTCGTCTCCGCCATCTTGAGATAGTAGCCGCGTATCTCACGCGAAACCTGCGCGTCGCGGCCCTCGCGCTTAAGGACGATGAGTCGCATCAGGTTCCCGATGAAGGCGTTCGACGGCCAGACTTCCTTGTAGAGCCCCTTCGCCTTGCGCTCGGGGCCGAACTCGTCCGTAATCCGCCGCCACAGCTCGGGATGCGTCTTCGGCGTCGCGATACCGTGGAAGAACGCATAGTACTGGCACGTCTCCGTAACGTCGGGATGCTTCGCGTTGTCACGGAACCATACGCCGTCGTACGCACGTTCGCGGATGAGCGACTTCAGCTTCTTTGACTGCTCTGCGAGTTCGGGACGTCCGTAAAGCCGCGCCGCCTTCGAGAGGACATCCGCGTACGTCATGTTCGACGGCCAGTTCACACCGTCCTTGACGAGCTTCGTGTCGTTCGCGTGGCTCCATTCCACGAACACCCATCCCGGCAGGTTCTCAAGCGCGCCATCCGCGTTCAAGAACTGCAAATAGAATTTAAGAAGTCCCTCTACGCGAGGACGAAGCAGATCGACGGTTTCACGATCGCCCGTACGCTCGAAATAGTTTGCAAGCTCGAGAATGAACCACATCGACCAGTTCGGAATGAAGGTCTTGTTGATGTGGTCCCCAGGATAACACATCGGCACCATCCCATCGGGAAGATGCGGGAACCTCTCGGCAAGCGCGAAGTTTCGAAGGAACGTGCGCTCGATTTCGTTCTTCCCCGTAAAGAAATGCTCGGCAGGCCCAGTGAAGTAGCTGTCGCAAAGCCAGCCAGCGCGCTCGCGACTCGGGCAATCCGTAAACACGTCGACCGCATTCTGCGCAAAAGTCTCGCGCGCGGCCTCGAATATCTTGCGGTCCGCCGGATCCTTCAGCTCCAGCATGATCACCTCGGCGAACTTGAAGGTGTAGGGCTCGAACGACTCGAAATCGTACTCGCCCGGCTCCTTAACATCCCATAGAACAATGTTGTTGCATCCGAATCGTTTTAGAAAATCGAGCTTGCCATCGACGAGAATCTCGTCAAACCCGACGAGCAAGCGCCCTGGCTTCGTTACCTTCACCTTGAGGCGAAGAAAACCAGTGTCGTTTATCGCGCCCTCGTAGCGGACGCCGCGCGACGCATCGACCCTCGCCGCCCCGCCTTCGAATTTCGCCTTCGACTCGATCGTCCGCTTCCACCAATCGACCGACGGGGTGTACTTCAACTCAGCGGTCTGATAAGTGCGTCCAAGAAAGCTCCCCTTCTTGTCCCAGAGATGCGGCGCCTCGCCAAGATTGCCAGTTTGCAGACTGACGGCGAGAACGTCTGTCGGACGATAGGTGCCGTCAATTTTAAACTTCGGATAAGGTGCCCCGCGTTCGAGAAGCTTCACCGACGGCGCATTTGTGATGATGAGAGACTTGCCCTTAAGCCCGTCGCGCTTCCACCATTCCCAATGGTCGTGCCGCGGCACTTCGTAGACTTCGCTCTGCGCGCGCTGGAGACTGTAGCGCTGGGTCTTGCGGACGCGCTCCGTGAAGTTGGCGCCCCACTTCCCGTCGCCCGTGGCCCGCACGACCTTTCCACCAGACAGCACCTCGGCCTGCAGAAACGGCTCGTGCTCGACGATGTAGTAGGTCGTCGTATTGTAGGCGACGCCCACGATGCTGAGCCGGTTGTCGCCCTTGCGCGCGACGCGGGAAAGGTTCCACTCGTCCATCCGGAACCATCCGTGGGGGCCGCGCGCCGGACCATACGCGGCAAACTCGCCATTCACGAACACCTTGAAGATTGAACAGCCCGCCAGCCGCAGCTTGAGCGGCGCCCTACCGTCCCACTCGAAATGCGTCGTGAAGGCGACGGACGAGTTGACCTCGCCCTTCTCCGCCGTCGTCCAGATCGGCTCGGCGGCGTCAAACTGAACCGCTCCAACAGAACAGGCGAGCAGAACGCTTACGTGCAGCAAAATCATTTTCAGATTCATGTGACGAACATTATACAGAATCTGTCCGACAGCGGTCAAATCACACATCAGCGACTTGGGTCGGCGCAGTACTTCTTGAAGACCGCGAAGACGACTGGGTCGGCGATTATCGAATCAATCTCATGGACGGAAAGGTACTCGGCGCCGGACTCCAGCACCGCGCGAAGTTCGCGGTCGAGGTCCTCGGGCGTCTTCCTGAAATCGGGGTCGATGTCGTTCGCCCATGGTCCGTAGGCGACGAACGGCACGCCGTGGGCGAACGGCCAGTGTTCGCGCTGGCCGCGAACGACCGTCTCGGCGTATTTCCGGACCTTCTCCGCCGGCCAGCGGAAATACCATGCGCAGGTCTGCGCGCAATAGTCGAGCTTCAGCCGGCTGCCATACAGCGGATCCGGCAGGAACACGGGATAGAGGTGCGCGTAGACGACGACGGACGGATCGTATGCCTTCACGGCATCGTAGAGCGCGGCATAGTACGCGACGATCTGGTCCTCGAAGAAACGGTCGCGGTTCTCCTCGGTGTCGGCGAGCCCCTCCCGCTCCAGCCACGCCTTCAGCAGGCGCAGGCAGTCGGGATGGCGGCAGCCACGGTAGTTGGCGTAACCGATGTAGTCGAGGCACACCGCCTTCGCCTCAGGGTTCGCCTTGAGCCGCTCCACGAGACTGGCGGCCCCTTTCGCGCAGGCGTTAGTTCCGACGAAGCAGCCGACGTTCTCAACGAAGACCTCCGTGTTCCCGGGCTCGGGTTCGCCGCCGAGACGGTAGTGCCGCGTCCGCCAGAGATCGGTCCGCCCCCGGTCTCCCGCCTCGCCTTTTGCCTCGGACGCGACGAACCTGCTCTGCAGCTCGGACTGGAGCCGCGCCTCCTCAGACGAAAGCACCTGGACATGCGAATCGCAGAACGGACCGAACGCGACATAGGGCACGATGCCGAACCGCTTCGCCCGTGCGATCTTCTCAGGGTCCGGACGGTTCGCGGCATCGCAGCAGTTCGCGGCGAAGACGTTCAGTTCAGCGAGCTTCGCCGCGTGTTCGTCGTCGCCGATGTCGGTGAACGCGAAGACTTTCCGAAACCGCTGCTCCCCGCCCAAAGGCGCGTCCGCCGCGTCGTTCGCCCAGACGGACGCGGCAAACGCCGCCAGAAGCGAAACACCCAAAACACCATATCTCATTGTTCTACACCACTTCCCTTTCGTGTTTTGGGCAGTATATCAAAGCGAACTTAAAGCCGCAACGACAGAATCACTTGCGGCAAACGCGCTTCAGACGCAGAGCTCCCTTAGTTCGGCCGCGGTCTTCTCGGCAAGGGCCTGGTCTGGAAGGACCAGATCGGGCAGTCGAGAGAACGGAATCATCTCCGCCGTGAACGTCTTGCTGTAGCCGACCTTCTTGAGCGCGGCGAAGACGGCCTTGTAGTCGACGTCGCCGGACAGCAGCGAGTCTCCGAAGCCGTGAAGCGTGCCGCCGCAGTCGCCGCCCTTCCAGTTCTTGATGTGAACGGCCTTGATGCGCTTCGCGCCGAGCGTCTCGACGTAGTCCTGCGCCGGCGCGTAGATGAGGCAGTTGCCGATATCAAGATACATGCCGATGCGATCGCTCTTGAACTGGTCGATGAAAAGCTTCCATTCCATCGGCGAGAGAAGGAAGCGCATCCACACGTTCTCAAGAGCGATGTTGACGCCAAGCTTCTCGGCAAGCGGGATTAATTCGTTGATCGACTTCGTCGAGTTTTCCCAGACCGTCTTGTAGGGAACGACCGGACGCGAAGGATCCCACGTCACATGCGTCGATCCAGGGACGACGAGAATCGTCTCCGCGCCGATCCACGCGGCAATCTGCAGATACTTCTTCGTGAAGTCCACCGCGCGAATGCGCTCGCCTTCATTCGCCGCGCCAAGCGACTCGGCGCCGTAGTATCCGCTCGCGAGCGTCCTAAGTCCCACGCCCTTCTCCTTTGCGTAGGCGGCGATCTTGCGGCACTCCGCCTCGTCGATGTCGATCGAGAGACAGTCGCCGACCGTAAGCTCGACGCCGTCGAGGCCCTGCGCCTTCGCGAAGTCGATGAATTCGTACGGCGTCCTGTTCGGACCAAACCCGCCGAAAACCCAGTAGTTCAGAGCTTTGTACATAATAGTTGGAGTATAAAGTTGGAGTTGGAGAATTGAGGTTAAATCTTCATCGTCTTGCGGGACTTTGCGGACTTCTCCTCGGCAAAGATGATCTTCATGGTGTCGGCAATCGAGTCGATCGTCTGGTACTTCGTAGGCCTGATACCTTTGCGGACACAGCCGACGAAATACGCAAGCTCCTGGTGCCAGCCGGTTGGACCGTTCTTGACGTCGAGCTTCGGCGTCACTTTCTTTCCGTTCTTGAGGAAGACGTTGAAGCCGGTCGAGTCGAGCTTCAAGGTCGCCTTCTCGCAGACGATGGTGAAGCTCATCTCGAAGGTCGCGCCCTTCGCCTGCTCCCAGCCGCCCTCGGCCATGACGAGCCGCCCGTCGCCGAAGTCGTACGTCGTCACGACATGGTCGATTCCGCCGTTCTTCGAGACTACACTCGAACCGACCGAGCGGACGGCCTTGGGCTTGCCGAAGAAGTAGTTGACCTCGTCAGTGTCGTGCACATGCAAATCGAGAAGCGCGCCGCCGGACATCTTGTCGTCCATGTACCAGTTCTTCCACGAGTTGCCGTCCACGCCGGGCGAGATACGCTTGAAGGTCGCGGTGAGCATCTTCCCCGCCTTCCCGCTCTTGAAGTATTCCCAGGCGGCGCGGTATTCCGGCCATGCGCGGACGCAGAGGCCAACGTTGAAGAATCCCTTGGCGCGCTTCGCCTGCGCGACGAAGGCGCGAAGTTCCGCTTCGGTGCGGCAGAGCGGCTTCTCGCTGAAGACGTGCTTGCCCGCCTTCAGCGCCGCCAGGGCATACGCCATGTGCATCGCCGTCGGGACGCAGATGTCGACGACGTCGACGTCGGGATCGGCGATCAGGTCCATCGCGTCCTTGTAGACCTTGACGCCAGAGAGGTCGACCGGCTTAGAGTTGTCGCCTCCGCCGATGTTGCCGACGACCTTGGAGATGTCGCCCTTGCGCTTCGCCGGATCGACGTCGGCAAGCGCAACTACCTTCGCGCCCTTGACGCCCTTGTAGACGCCCCAGTGCGTCGTTCCCATGAAACCGAATCCTATAAGACCAATCCTGACGTCTTTCATTTTAACTCCTGTTAAGGTTGTGTTATAACATTCTTGCACTCGTCTCGCCAAGCACCTGCCTACGCAGCAGGTAATCGGCACGCAGGCGCTGCACTTCGAACTTGAAGTTGTGCCATGCAGGAAGCGCGGTCTTCGCGAGTTCGTCGACAGTCTCGTCGTCCATATCCGCCGAAACCCGCGCTGCCGCCGCATCCAGCTTCTCCACGACCGGCTTCAGCTCGCTTTCGTAGAACGCGGGATCGCCGACCTCGGCGTTCTGCCAGCGTCCGCATGCTCCCGTCGGGCGTTTTTCGGCCTCATACGCCTTGCGCGCCGCGACGATAACGGAACGCAAAATCAGGCGACGTTCGGCGTCCGTCAGCGCAAAGCCCAGATGACCCCACGACGAACGACCGTGAATCGTCTTGAGTCCATTCCACGAGCAGTTCCCCTTGCGGCCCCAGAACATCGGCTCGAAATCCCAAACCGACTTCGCCGTAGGGATGCGCGTCGCGTAGGACTTCCAGGATACCGCGAAGTAAAGCACGACCGACTTGTCGGTGCACATGACTTCCTCGCGGCAGTTCGCACGGTCCTTTTCGTCGATCTCGCGGTGATCCGGCTGGCTGTAGACGGGATTGTAGACGGTCATGCCGCCAGTCTCGAAAGAGTGAATGAACGCATAGTATGGCGTGTTTGCTCCAGGCGCGAGATATGCCTCGAGCGACCCCACCGAGCCAAAACCCTGCGCGATTTCCGCGGCCTTCTCGTCAAAGACCTCAAGCCGGAAATGAAGCCCCCACTCGTCCGCCATCGCCTGCCACTCGGGTGCGCGTGCGTAGCGTTTCTCAGCATCGGCGCCAACCGCCCCGCGCTGGGTCGCAACATCCGTCCAAAGACACGAGGCATCGCCGCCGTAGCCGCGATCAAGTTTCTCCGTCCCAGGTTTCACAACTTTCGCGGCCGCATCCCAGCTGCCGAGACCAAGAATGCGCACGGGGCTCATACGGACAGTATATGTCTTGTCGGGCAACCCCTTCGGCGCGGCCTCTCCTTCGCTCGGGCCCTCCTGAACCCACGAAATGTCAGACGGCAAAGGCGTTTTGTATACCTGGGATTTTGAATTAAGATTGTTTGACTCACCCACTCCCAACTCATAACTCCCAACTTTATTCTTTCCCTTGCCAAGCGCCGCGCGGAGATGCTCAATAAAGCCGATCATTTCGCCGCGTGCCGCGTTGAGGTCGCCAGTCTTCTTGTCAAACCGCGCAAGAAGAAGCTTTGCCTTGCCCGCGAGATAGCGCACCTCGATGTCGGCTGACATCTCCGCCTCACGCGCAAGCGCCGTCATCAGCGTCGCATAGCGGATGTCGTCGACGCCCTCGCGGAAACCCTTCCACTGAAGCGTGTCGATGACACCATCCGCAGTTCCATACACGAAGACCATCGGCTTGTAGGTTTCGGAAACATCGTTGTACGGTCCCAGGTGGTGGGCGTAGTTGCAAAGCGCGGAATAGCCGCTCAGGTAGGCAGCGAGTCCGTTCTGACGGCGGTTGAGCTCGGGATCCTCCGCGCCGACATGCTGATTGGCATACCATGCGCAGTAGGTGTTCGTCCCCATCTGGTTCCAAACGGACGGACTGGACGCGTCCGCCGGATTCTGCGCGGCGTTGTGCCAGTTCCAGCGGTATCCCGCCTGATCGAAAATGTGCCCGTGCGAGGCGATGATGAACTTGAGCCCCGCGGCCTGATATGCGTCGAAGACTGGACGGTTCTCCGGGAAGAACCTCACCCCTGGTTCGTCGCCGTATCCGCAGTAAACGTTGTGGTGTCCGTACTTCTTGTCATAGTAGGCGACGATGCTGTCTGCGCGTTCGCGTGCGGCCTTGGCATCGCGTTCCTGCCACTTGTAGTCTACAGGGCCGACAATGACGTCCGTCCGCATGCCGACTTTTTTCATCAGCTCAATCGTACGCTCGGCCTCCTCCGAACCAGTCTTGCACCTGACCCACTTCATGTCCTGTCCGTGCGCGACGAAATTCGCGAGAATCGCCTCCATCTGCTTCCACATCAAATTCTCGTCGCCGCCGTTCAACTCCAGGATATGACTCTTTCCGATATAATCGTAGGAGCAGATGCGGAAGTCCATCTCGGGATGGATGTATGCCATCGGCTTCGGCAAGCCGAAATCAAGGACCTTGATTGCGACGGGGACAGAGAATGTCGAGAACGATATCTTGCCGCGGTACAGGCCGGCGGGGATGTCAGGCGTGACATGCGCGGTGAGGATGAACTGCTTGCTGACGTTCTTCTCGAGCGCGACGGGGCGTATCGACTTCGCGTCCGCAAAGCCGGGGCGCATCGAGGGGAACGGCTTCTTCTCCTTGAAAAGCGGGTTTAGCCACCACTCCGCAATCTTGCCGTCCGCGCTCGTGATCCGCGCGTAGTTCGCCTCTTTCGCCGTGTCGACGCGAATGAGGTCCTCGTCGTGGAGAAGGAGTTCGGGGCAGAGCTTCATGCCCGTGTCGGCGAAATAGCTGAACCATCCGTTCTTGTTCTGATACCAGACCTTGACGACGACGAGGTCAAGCGCGTTGGCGGGGAAGACGTTTCCATTCTCGTTCACAAGCTTTTCCACGACAGGCTGCACCTTGCCGAGGTCGGTGTCGGAGCGAACAACAAACGAGCCAGGCTCGTATTCATCGTGGGCGGCGACAATTCTGACTGTCCCTCCCTGCTCGCCATCGGCGGGAATTGCATCCGGCAGACGTTGGACGCCGCTCATCGCCGGCACAGACCACCAGGTCACGCCGGCCAGCGTCGGAACGGCCGACACGACAACCAGAAGTGAAAGAACAAGAGCTCTGCGTTTCATAGTGTCACCCGCCATTTACAGTTTTGTCGGAGAATAGCTCGTCTCCGCATCCTTGTCCACCAAAGACCTGAATTTCTCGTATCCCTTCGACTCGCCGCCGGCGTATTGCACGAAGAATACGCGCGCAACGCCGCTCTCGCGATAGGCGCAGCCCCATGTCGACCAGGCGCCGCCATGCGACATCATCTGTCCGTCCTCGGACACCCACGCTCCGAAGGAATATCTCTCGGCGACGCATTCCGGCGTCTGTTTCTTGAACCAGAGCGCCACAGTCTCCTCTTTCAGGACGCGCTTTCCGTTCAGTCCGACGCCTCCGTTCGCGACCATGGCGAAGAACTTGATCATGTCCATCGGGCTTCCGAATAGCCCCCCGCCAGCCTCAGGATAGCGGCTGTGAAGAGAATATGGGTACTGGAACTGATTGACAGCGACTTCTTTCGCCGGCTTGTCGTCCGTCAGCACGTACCCCTTCGCCATCCGCGCACACTGCTCCTCGGTCGGGAAGAAAGTAGCGTCGCGCATTTCCAGCGGATCGAGGATCCTCTCCTTCAAGAGCACCTCCCACGGCTGTCCCGTCACGGCCTCGACACAGGCCATCGCAACGTCGATTCCCCAGTTCGAGTACTGGTACTTCTCGCCCGGCGCCGCCACGCGTTCGCTCTGCGCGGCAAGGCGTGACAGGAGCTGCACAGGGCGCCTGTCGATAGGCATCTCGGGAAAAAACTTCAGCCCCGACGTGTGCGACATGCACTGCCTCAACGTCGGAACCTTCTCGCCCTTCCATTCGGGAAGATAGCGGGAGATCGGCTCGTCCAAAGCGAGCTTGCCCTCTTCGACATACGAAAGAGCGAGGGCGCACGCAATGGCCTTCGTGTTCGACGCGAGCCATCCAACAGTGTCTGCGGTCATCGGTATCTTGGCCTCGGTATCCGCGAAGCCGAAGCACTGCGTCGTGAGCTTTCCGTCGGCGTAGCCGATCGTTACCGCGCCGGGGACCTTCCCGGGCCCGGAGCCGATGTAGCTCCCGTAAGAACTCGCGGCGCTTGCAAATTGACATGCAACGGCGGCAGCCATAAACAAGGCGTTTTTCATTTGCCAGCGGAGTCCTTATAAGACATAAATTATCACGCCATTTTTCTGATCTGCCGCGTGCCCAACGGCTTCGATCTCTGCATAGTACTGCGCAACATTATTGGGTTTGCCGAATGTGATGCGGATAGCCGTCACGTTTTGACCAAGGAATCCGGTTTCCGCGTCCGCAAGCGTCGCGAAGAGTGCGCCGCCCTGCGCATTGCTCCCGGCATAGTCCAGCGGCACGACACCAAGGTCCGCCCAGGAGTCGGATCCAGCTGTCTTCACCTCGACCTTGGAGATTTTGATGTCGTCGTACTGGCGACCATCGGGAATGTCACACGTCGTAAATCTGATTCTCTCCAGCGTCTTCGGCCCGTCAAAAGACCATTCCATCGCCCGATTTTCACCTAATCCACATGTCTGTTTCGTCACGCCCGAAACCTCGCCGTTCGTCAGCAGTTCTACGCCGCCGCCGTATCCCGAGACGCTCCCCCCAGACACAGTGCCTGTCTTGTTCGCAATCAGATTGTCCGCAAGCGGCGAAAAGTCGCCCGGAACACCCTCGCTCGTCGTCCAGAACGCGGTCGACGCATCAGAGGCCAGCGTCGTGAAGTCGCCGCTTTGCACCGTTCCCCTGGATGTCGGGGCATTGTTGGAGACCGAGAGTTCGTAGGCATAAGTCGTTCCCGCAGTCAGGCCCTGGACCAAGTACTCGAACACACCCGTCACGTCTTCGGCGATTTTCGTCGCCGCACCGCCGTCGAGCGCGAGATAGACATCGCAGGTGGTCGCGTCCGTACCGACATCTGCGATTGTGCCGGAGACGGTTGCCTTGGTCTTCGCGGGGGCGACGGCGAAAAACCCGAGGACGGGCCCTGTCGCCTCCGTGGAACCGACGGCCTCTATTTCGACGATGTAACTGGCGAGCGGGACGTTAGCCCCGAAGGCGACCTTCAAACCGGCGACGCCCTGGGCGAGATACCCGGTGGCAGGATCGGCAAGAGACGCGCAAATCACGACGTTCTGGCTTCTGCCGCTGTTGTCCAGGAAGCTGGAGCCATCAAGCTCCGTCCATGTATCCGAGCCGGAGAGTTTCACGTAGACGGCGCTGATCGAGATGCGTGTGTATGTCGAACCGCCCAGGTAGCAACCCGACACGCGAACCTGCTCCAGCGTCTTCGGCGTCGTGAACGACCATTCGACCGCGCCAGTGTTTTGGAAGGCAACCCTGGATTCGTTGCCGTTCACCGTAGGGGCCACGCCGTCCGTCAGGACCCCCATGTCAGTCGTCCCGTATCCAGTTGATATCGTCCCTGTTTTCGTGCCGGTGAGTCCGGCGAGCAGATTGCCCGCAAGCGACGTCCAGTCTCCAGGCGCGACGTCTTCTATTGTCCACGCCGGTGCGGCATGGAGGTTCAGAGTAATGGCGACCGCGAGGGCGGGCAGCAGGGAAGTCACAATCGTCTTGCTCATTTTTATCACTCCTTTATCTAGGCATGACAGTGTAGAGTTCGTGTTGTTTGTTCGCTTAGATTATACATCCACACCCCCACCACTGAAAACCCCTCCAACTGGAGGGTATACGATTTGGACGGTTGCGCAACCCTGCTACGCAACCGTCCAACTTGTTATCTTAGCTTTTCGTGTATTTCGTGGTTACCTCACAACTCCATCGCCGCCTTGAAGAACCGCGCGTTCGACACCGGAACTTGATACAGACCATCGCTGATCTTAGTTGTCGTCAGCGCGTTATACGTGCCGCTGACAAACTCACTGCCGAGGATCGTAACCTCGCCGTCTGCCGGGACCATCACACCGAACTCGACCACCTCGTCAAACACGGAGATGCTCGTGATCTTGAACGCTACGCCCCAGCTCGTTCCGTCAAAGACGTACGTGACGCCTTTCACCACGATGCGCGCACCCTTCCCCTTGGGCGTCTGCTGGTCTACCGAATCGATCACGATGCGAGTTGTGCACTGGTCGAGGTCCATGTCGCTGGGAAACTTCAAGAGCGACGTGGAGGACATCTGGAAGTTCCCATTGACTTGACTGCCGGAAAGAGCCGAAAGGTCCAACGTGCCGCCGGACATGTTCATTCTGCCAGACGCTATTTCGAACCGACCAGTCACGCTCGGCATGCCAGTATCGACAATTTTGACGGTGCAGCCAGTCAGCCATCCTTTGACGTAGCGCAGATTGCGTCCGTTAAGATCTATCGTGACGGACTTGCCGATAACCCCCACATTTTCCCCATTCGTCTGCTCAAGAGCGGCATTCTCACCGACCAAGATCGTGCCGCCGGCATCAACGTTGGTGTATGCGCCCATCCAGGTGTCGTAACCCGTATCGCCGACATAGAACATCGGTTCCGGGTCTGCGCGAAGGCCTAGGGCCAAGACGCTCGCGATTGCGACCAACAAGGAACGTACGATTTTTTTACTCATTTTAATCACTCCTTTTTTAGTGCTTGAAATAATCGCTTTTTGGGCTGTAAATTATTTGCCAAAATTATACATCAGCCCCCCGCCGTTGAAAACCCCTCCAACTGGAGGGTGAAATAGTTGGACGGTTGCGCGGCTCTGCCGCGCAACCGTCCAAATCGTTATCTTAGCTATTCGTGTGCTTCGTGTGTTTCGTGGTTGCCTCACATATCCAGCGACGCCTTGAAGAAATGGACGTTCGATGTCGCGGGGATGCGGTACAAGGCATCAAGGAGATTGCCCGTCGTCATGGCGTGATATTCGCCATCAACCGTCTCGCAGCCGAGGATCGTGACCGTTCCGTTGAATCCGCCTTCCGGGGCGGCCGGAAGCCCGACATCCACCGTGCCGTCCGCATTGACCGCAATGGAGGTAACCGTGAACGAAGCCTTCGCCGCGGCGACGGCCTCCGCCGTGTTCGCGCAGTTCAGGAGATACGCGTCCTTCTGGGCCGCCGTCGGATCGGCGACGTTGAACTTCGCCGCCCACGCGTCGTACTTGTCCGTAAGCGTCTGGCTCGTCGAATCGATCCACTCCGGATAGCTTTTGCCCTCGGGCACCCAGTTCGTTCCATCCCAGGTGTATGTAACGCCTTGAACCACGATACGCGAGCCTTCCGCCTTAATATTGATGGCGGACGTGCAGTCCGCAAGCGGGCGGTCGCTGGGAAACGACAGAAGCGTTGTAGCGGACATCTGGAACCTTCCGGTCACCTGGCCGCTGGCCAGGGAGGAAAGGTCGAGAGTGCCGCCGCCGACATTCATCGAGTAGGCCGAAACCACAAACTGTCCGGCCGGTGCGCCCGTGTCGACAACGTCGACGCTGCAGCCTGTCAGCCATCCCTGTATGAAGTTCAGCTCATGTCCGTGGAGATCGATCGTGACGGACTTGCTGAACGTCCCGGACGACTGTCTGATCTCGGCGTTTACACCAACGACAATCGTATCGCCGGCCTTCGCCGCGGCATAGACGTCCATCCAGCTGTCGTAGCCCGTCTCGCCTATGTAGAACGCATGGTCGCCCGACGGAGGCGGATCCGGCGGAAGTTCCACTTCTTCGAACGTCGCCGCAACCGTCACATTCGCGGAGGGCATCGTGAACGAATTGCCCGCAAGCGCCGCGCCATTCGTAGTCACCGATACGAGCTGATATCCCGACGCCGGGGTCGCGGTTACAGTCACAGTCGTTCCCGCCGCAACATTGTTCGTCACAGACGTCTCGAGCGTGCCGTTCTGAGGCGCCGTGATCGTAATGGCATGGCCAGGGTCATCAGACACCCAGTTCGATCCATCCCAAGTGTATGTGACGCCCTGCACGACGATCTTCGCACCTGCGACCGAATTCCTGAACGTGGCCTTGCACTCGTCAAGAGTCCAGCCTGCGGGGAATTTCGCGACAGTGCCTGAGCCAGTCCAAAACCGGTTGCCGGCAATGGAGAACTGATCGTGGGTTAAAGCCGAGAGATCGATGGTTCCCTGGAGATTCATTCCATTGGGCGCCGTGAACATACCATTGCCGGAGCTGTCGATCACGGTAATGGCGACGCCGCCGATATAAGGACTAGCCGAGCTGCTCGCCGTCAGCGTATGCCCGCAGAGATCGATCGTGAGCGACTTCAGCTGGGTGCCGGAAATTTCCGCATCCGCGCCGAGATAAACAGTGCCGCCGGCAGATGCCGCATTCATCGCAGCCGCCCAGCTGTCGTACCCCGTCCCGTCGACGTAGAACATCTTGTCGCCAGACGGAGGCGGATCCGGCGGATCGACGGGCTCTGTCAGTGTATATGTCGCGGATGCGACGGCGCTCGCGTTCATCCCGCCCGCAAAGGCGCGAGCCTTCACCGTCGTCGTGGTGGAAAGAGCGATCGGAGCAGTGTAGATAGCGCTCTCTGCGGTTGGATCGCTGCCGTCGAGCGTGTAGCGGATCGTCGCGCCGGACGTCGCGCAGGAGAGCGCCACGTTGGTCGTGGGATAGAAGCTGCAGGCGGCGGGGCTGAAGGTCGGTGTCGCGGCCGTTTCGACTGGCTCGCCGCCACTGCCACCACCGGTGAGTTCCAGGCTGAACGGCGGCATGGGGAATCCGTTGGCGTCCACGAAGAGGATCTTCGGATATCCGCAGATGCCGTACTCGACGCTCGTGGCGTCCGCGAAGGATCCGGTGAAGACGAGGGAATGTCCGTCGGCGGAGATTGCCGGCATTACGTTCGCTCCGCTGACGGAGAACATCTCCCGGTCCTCTCCGAAGAGGACGGAAGCCGTATCGTTGGTGGCCACGAGCGTCGTCGTTTCTGGGAACGTCACCGTGACCGTCGTGCCGGCCTCGTTCTTCTCCACGCTAGTCGGATAGGGGCAGCGGTAGGCGACGTTCTCGCCGTACGCGAGGTTGCGGGCCGCGAGCGCTATGCGCGCGCCCATTAGGTCCTTGTCGGACGGATGGATGTTGTATTCCGCGCCGTACTCGATCGTCGGCACGCAGACGACGCCGTCCATGTCGGCGGCGGCGAGGTCCTGGTCGACGCGGAAGATTCCCCAGCAGTTGATCGCGGCCTGGTTGCCGCAGTTGATGTATGTGTCGCGGTAGCGCGGGAGCTGCACCACCACGACCGGCAGGCCTTCGTTGCCGGGGCGCGTGCGCAAGTGCCGGACGAGGGACTTGAGCCTGTTCGGATAGCTACGGTCGCTGTAGTTCAAGGCATCGGACTCGCCCTGATACCAGACCGCGCCCTTCAACGCGATGTGGTTCGCGCGCGAGGCCATGTAATTGTCGCAGCTGGCGTTCGGCAGCCAGTTCGCGATGTAGGATCCGTTGATCGCCGCCACCACGACGCCGACGGGGACGTTCTCGGCCTTGACCAATTCACGTCCGAAGAAGAATCCGGTGGCGGACATGTTAGTGCATGTCGTCGCCGAGCAGACGGACCATGCGCAGGGAAGTTCCGCATCGGACGCCGAGATGAGTCCCGGGTTCGCGGACGGAAGCATCATCATGCGGAGGCTCGGATAGTCGCAGTCCGCGAGAGCCTTGGACTTCGCCAGTGCATCGACGGTGTAGCGGACGTTGGACTGTCCCGAAATGTACCACACGTCACCCACGACGACGTCGGTGATCGTGACCGTGTTGACGGTGTCGGAGACGACGAGGTCGCGTCCCGTGGCGTTCGCGGCGCCGGGATTGATGGAGACGGAGAAGCTTCCGTCGGACCCCGCGACGGCCGACGCCGAGACTCCGCCGAAGGTCACCGTGACTGTAGAGCCGACGGTCGCAGTGCCCTTCACGCAGTTGTTCGTTCCACGCTGCAGGACGCAGTGGTCGGAAATCGTCGTATCGACGACAAGCGAACCCGCGACAGGCGTTATCGGATCGACCGGTCCGACGGTTCCGCCCGACGAATCGTAGCCGGTCGCCTCAACTTCCGCGACGTTGAACCAGAAGTATTCGCTCCGGAGGAATACGACCTTCAGGGCGACGACGTTCTGGGCCAGAATCCCGACGCCGTCATCCGCGAGGGTAGCCAGCATGAAACCGCCGACCGTCCCGCCCTTCTGGTAGATCGGCGTGCCCAGCGGCTCCCATTCCGACGAGCCGCTCGTCCGGACGTAGACGTCCTCGATGTGGAGCCCGCCGTAGGCCCTCGACACATCACTGTCAGTACCGGCGGTCCGCTGCGTCGTGAAGCGGATCGCCTCGATCGTCTGCGGTTCGTCGAACGTCCAGTAGATGGACGAGTTCTCCTGGAAGCCGACGTAGGCGGAGTTGTCCGGCGTGGACGGCACTGAACCGTCGGTCAGGTTGTCCGGATTGTTGTTGTATCCGCTGCTCGTGAAGGCGACGCTGCCCGAAATCGTGCCGGTCTTCCCCGCGAGAATGTTGCCAGAGAGCTTCGACCACAAGGACGGGTCGTAGGAGGATACGGTCCACTGAGGATCGGCCGTCACCGCCGGAGGCTCGCCAAGCGTGTATGTCGCGAAGACGACGTCGCTCGGATCCTTGTTCGCGGCGAAGGCGCGGGCCTTGACCGTCGTCGTCGCGGTGAGCGGGATCGGCGCCGAGTAGGCCGTGCTCGACGCGGTCGGCTCGCTGCCGTCGAGCGTGTAGCGGATCGTCGCGCCGGAAGTCGCGCAGGTGATCGTCACGTTGGTCGACGGCGAGAAGAAGCAAGAGCCAGGCACAATCACGGGTTCCACTACTTTCGTCGACGCTGCCGCGTCCTCGACCATCTGCGGCGCGACGGGCGACATCGGGAGCCCGGCGTCGTTGTAGAGGTTCAGGCGCTGGCCGTCCTCCTGCAGGGTCTCGCGGGTAACGCACCAGTAGCCGTAGTGGAACTTCGTCGGGGTTGCGACGCCGTCCGCGCGCAGGACGATTGTTTCGCCGTCGACTGTCGCGACCGCGTCCTTCCAGACGCTGTCGCCGCCGCAGACCGCAAAGCCGCGGATCGGGTCGGTGTCCTTCTTGATCCAACGGCTCACCGTGATGTCCGTAGCCGGCTTCATGCGGCCCGCCGTAAGTCCCTTAGCCGTGCCCGGCTTGAAGAAGATCCGGACGGACCCGTCGAACTCCCTCACGGCACGGGTGTAGGTCGGCCCTTCCGCCGGAAGGTCCGTCTCGCCGTAGATGTCCCTGCGCGCGAGGAGAGAGAGGCGACGCCCGACGAAGTTCTTGTCGGCCGGATGAAGGGCCCCGTTGCTCAGGCAGTCGACGCAGTCGACGATGGTGACGAGGCCGTGCCTGCCCGTGTCGGTCATGTTCCAGAGCCGCTGGCATTCGCGGATGGTGGCGTAGTTCTCTCCGGCTATGACCTCGGTCGGCGCCGGATACTGATCAAGGCCAATCGTGCCGGAGGCCGAATTGTAGTTGGGCGCGCCGATCTGCACGGCATAGAACGGCAAATCGCCGTTCTCCCCCCAGCGCTCACGGCGATCCCTCACGAGGATATCCATCATCGTCTTGTATACTGGCACACAATCCGGCCTGGAATCAGAGCAGCCCTGGTACCAAAGAACGGCGCATATCTTCGCGCGGAGGATCGGGGCCATCATGTTGTTCCAGAACCAGCCGTCCGAGGAAGACGCAGAGCCTGGGGAATAGATGCCGTTATCGTTGAGGACCGACGGGGCGATCCACTCGCGGATGAACGTTCCGCCGGACGAGGCATGGATGATGCCGATCGGGATGTTCTGCCCCTTCTCCTCGTTCGCCCTGCGGATGTAGTGGGCGAAGTTGAGCGCGACGCTGCTGACGTGGTACTTGTTGCTTGCCGCCCCGCCCATCGTCGCCGGAGCCCAGTCGAATCCTTCGCCGTAGTACTTGATCGTGTCGTTGACGGGCTTGATGGGGGGCAAGTCGAAGAGCTTCTCCTCCGTCGCGTCCTCTGCGCTGCGCGCAATGCGGAGGAAGCGGATGCCGTCGTCGTCGACTGAGGCTCGTCAAAGGCCTTGTCCTTGTCCTTCAGGCGGCGGTCCATGTTGCTCTGCCCGGCAGCGAGGTACACGTCGCCGACGAGGACGTCCGAAAGCGTTATGGACTCGCTCGCGCTGTCGGTGATCGTCAGCGCCTGCGGCGTGGCCGAGAGCGCGAACGGCTGCGCGAACGTCGTCTCCCAGAATCCGTCGGAGCCCGTCGTGGCGGTAGCCGTCTGGTTGGTGAACGACACGGTCACGGTGCGGCCCGGGGCGTCCTTGCCCCAGACGGTGATGTTCTTCCCTCGCTGGAGGACCATGTGGTCCTGCCAGTATGCGGAGACCGCGAGATCTCCCGCCGCCGCAAAGCCCGCTGCCAGAGCGCCGAGCGCCATCGCCAACATTGTCTTGATTTTCATGCTTTCCTTTTTGCAGATTGTTATATGTCCAGCGTCACCACGATTATACACCCGACCACTCGCTTTTGGAAACCCCTCCAACTGGAGGGTGGGGATTTGCGGGCTCGATTCATCAATATATGATATAATTCTCGCCATGAAGAAATGGTCACGGATGCTTTTATGTGCAGCCACGTCAATCGCGTTTGCCGATCTCTCAGGTGCCGTAACCAACACGGACATCAGGTCGATGATGAACGTCCTGGACAACACTGCGCCGGCAATCCACAACTACTTCGCGTTGACCGGCACCGTCCATACAATCCAAAAGGCCGAAAGCGATCCGTCCACCATCGCGTGTTTCGTCGTCGACGACGGCGAACTGCTCGTATCTGTGTTCAACAGAGCGCCATCACCAGTCGCGCTGCAGCAGGGAGACCGCGTTTTTATCTCCGGCATCTTCGGCCTCCAGAAACACGACTACGGCAACGAGCCCTACGCAGTCGCACATGAAATTCAGCTTCTCGGGAGCGGCGCCGTAGTCAAGCCAGTTCCTCATACGGACTACTGGAACCGTCATCGACTGGCGCACAAGCGAAGACGACCCCAACTTCATCTGCCTTACCCTCAAAGACGGTCCGACGACAATGCCGGTTCTCCTCCCTTCAGTAGCCCCGGACGCCGTCAACCAGCTTCTGGAGTCCCAGGTGTCTGTGGTCGGCACGTTCAACTGGGCGCTTCCGTCCGTACGCCGCTACGCAAGGCCCTTGATCGTGTCGCAGATCGAAGACATCAAGGTTCTCTCCCCGCCGCCCCCGCCGCAGAGCATTCCCTTCCTCGAACGCAAGATCTACCAGACGCCCGAGAACGTCCGCTCGCTCGGCAAGCGGAAGATAAGCGGCGAGATCATCGCCGTATGGCAAAAACGCAATCTTCTACTCAGAGACTACGACGGACGAATCGTCCGCGTCAAGCTTTCGCACCGCAACGAGGCGGTTCCGCGCCCGGGCCTGCACGCGACGATATGCGGATATCCTGAGACGGACCAGTTCAACATCATTCTCGGCACGGCGACGATTTCCTCATCCGCGCCCGAGACCTCGCCGCCGCGACCCCCTGTCCGCCTCATGTCGCTCGCAGACGTCATCGCCAAGAGTCCCTCCGGCTCCATCACCTTCAAGCCCTCCTACTACGGGAAGCTCATCACCCTGGGAGGCACGATCCGCAATCTGCCCTCGCTCGGCAACGCGGAAGGCCGCATCGG
>CACZHC010000041.1 GCA_902780865.1 uncultured bacterium | reverse complement strand
CATGGCGAATGCCGGCGTCATGACGAGCGAGTGTTCCCTGCGCCAGCGCGAGGCCGAGCTCGTCCTCGCGCAGAAGACGTACGACCGCAAGAAGGCGCTCGCGGAGAAGAAGATGGCTCCCGTCGCCGATCTCGACAGCGCCGAGGAGTCGCTTGCGAAGGCGAAGGCCGCGGTGGAAAGTGCGAGGGCCGCGCTTGCGAGCGCCAAGGCCGAGATCGAGAACGCGCAGGCGAGCGTCGACCAGGCCGAGGCGAATTTGAGCTACTGCACGATCGTCTCTCCAGTCGACGGCATAGTGATCGACCGCAAGGTCGAGGAGGGCGAAACGGTCGTCTCGTCGATGAATGCCGTGCCTGTCCTCACCATTGCGGAGGATCTTGACACGATCTGGGTTGCGGCCGACATTCCCGAGGCCGACATCGGCGGCATCCAGGTTGGCCAGGACGTCACGTTCACCGTCGACGCGTACCGCACGCGGTTCAAGGGCAAGGTGAAGCAGATACGAAAGGCGTCGACGACTACGAGCAACGTCGTTACCTTCCCCGTGATCGTCGAGGCCGAGAACCCGGACCAGAAGCTTTTCCCAGGAATGACCGCGACGCTTTCGATCGAGACGGCGCGCGCCGAGAACGTGCTTGCCGTCGCGGCAGCGGCGTTCAGGTTCCGCCCGAAGGACGAGGATCGCGACCGCATCGCCGGCGAAATACCGCGCGGGCGCAAAATCTGGCTTGCTCCGCGGAAAGAGGGCGATCCGCTGGAGTATGTCCTCGTTGAAGAAGGCGTCACGGACGATTCGTTCACGTCCATCGTCTGCGAGGGCGTTGATGCGCTCGAGGGCCGCGAGGCGGTCGTCGGCTACCAGACGGCGAACATGGCGTCGGACGACGGGAAGGACGCGACGAATCCTTTCATGCCGAAGTTCCCGAAGCGCAACCAGAACAAGGGCACCGCGCCCGAGCCGAAGAAGTAGGTAATGGCAATTGGTAAGGGCGCCTCTCCGAGGCGACCGCAAGTGTAACGAAAATATGGCCCATCTTATCGAGATACGCGACATGTACAAGATCTACGCCATCGGCGACGAGCCGGTGCATGCGCTTGACGGCGTGTCGCTTTCGGTAGACGACGGCGAGTTCGTTGCGATAATGGGCTCGTCCGGCTCCGGCAAGTCGACGATGCTAAACATCCTCGGCTGCCTCGACGTTCCGACAAAGGGCTCGTATCTCCTTGACGGTCTCGAAGTCGCGAAGCGCTCTCCCGCAGAGCTCGCCCGCATCCGCTGCATGAAGCTTGGCTTCGTCTTCCAGAACTTCAACCTGCTGCCGCGCACGAGCGCGCTCGAGAACGTCGAGCTGCCCGACCTCTACATGGGGCGGCTATCAAGGCGCGAGCGCAAGGCGCGCGCGATGGAACTTCTCGCGCGTGTGGGGCTCAAGGGCCGCGAGATGCACACGCCGGCACAGCTCTCCGGCGGCCAGCAGCAGCGCGTCGCGATCGCGCGTGCCCTAATGAACAACCCGCCGGTCGTCTTTGCGGACGAGCCGACGGGAAACCTCGACACAAAGAGCTCCATCGAGATAATGAACCTCTTCACCGAGCTTTCCAACGAGGGCATCACCATCGTCATGGTCACGCACGAAGACGACATCGCCGCATACGCGAAGCGCCATGTCGTGATGCGCGATGGCAAGGTGATGCGCGACGACCTGAACGACGGCACCGGCCGCAAGAGCCAGGACGAGGTGGCGCGGCTTGTGAAGGAGGCGCTTGCATGAGCTTCCTTACGATCTTCAAGGTGTCGCTCCGCTCGCTCGGCCGCAACCCGGTCCGTTCGTTCCTCTCGTGCCTTGGCATCGGCATCGGCATCGTCGCCGTCATTCTCGCGATGGCCATAGGCGAGGGCGCGAAGACGATGATGGTCAAGGAGATTTCGTCGATGGGCAACAACCTCATGATGGTGTTCCCCGAGCGGCGCAACCGCGGGCCGGTCTCCGGCGGCATGGGTCAGGGCCAGACGATGACGGCCGAGGATGCCGAGGCGATCAAGCGCGAGCTCGCCCACCTCGTCCAAGGCGTGAGCCCGCAGGTGCGAACGACTGTGCAGATGATGTACGGCGCAAAGAACTGGGCGGGCAACGTCCAGGGCGTTTCGCCCGACGTCCTCACCATCAGCAACTGGACGGTGACGGACGGACGCTTCTTCACGGACGACGAGACGAGGCTCGCCGCGCGCGTGTGCGTAATCGGCACTACGGTCCAGTCGAATCTCTTCGGCGACGACGAGAGTCCGATCGGAAAGATAATACGGCTCAAGAACATGACGTTCCGCGTCGTCGGCGTTCTCGGCTCGAAGGGCGCGAACAACTGGGGCCAGGACCAGGACGACGTCATAATGGCGCCCTATACGTCGGTGCATCGCTATCTCCAGCGCTCGAAGTTCAACACCGTCAACATGATGAACCTCTCGCTCGTATCGATGGACGATCTCGACGAGGCGAAGCGCGAAGTCGCGGCGCTTCTTCGCCAACGCCACCATCTCGCAGATTGGCAGGACAACGACTTCGAGACGCGCGACACGACCGAAATCATGAACACGATCGGTTCGGTGACGGGGATAGTCGGGATGCTGCTTCTCATCTTCTCCGTCATCACGCTCGTCGTTGGCGGCATCGGGATCATGAACATCATGCTCGTCTCGGTCACCGAGCGCATCAGGGAGATCGGTCTCAGGATGGCCATAGGCGCGACACCGCGCAACATCCTCGTTCAGTTCATTCTCGAGGCGATGGTCCTTTCTACTGTCGGCGGCGCGGCGGGAGTCGCGATCGGCATCGGCGCGTCCTACGTCGTCGGCGCGGCGGCTGGCTGGCCTGTCCTCGTCGAAGCGACTTCGGCAGTCTACGCGTTTGTCATTTCTTCCGTTGTCGGTCTTTTCTTCGGCTTCTACCCCGCGTGGCGCGCGTCGAAGCTCAATCCGATCGACTGCCTCCGCTACGAATAGCCCGCTCAACTTCCAAGTTTGGTATAATGTCCGCATGATTGCAAAGCTGATATTGGACAAGAAGCGCGAAGGGCATGCGCTCGGCAGCGCGGAGATACGGGAGTTCGTCGAGGGCTTCACGCGCGGCGAGATCCCCGACTACCAGATGTCCGCGCTTGCGATGGCCGTGTGCTGCCGCGGGATGAACGAGCGCGAGACGGCAGACCTCACCGAAGCGATGATGAAGTCGGGCCGTTGCCTCAAATGGGACATCCAGACAGCCGACAAGCATTCGACCGGCGGCGTCGGCGACAAGCTCTCGCTCGTCATCCAGCCGCTTGTCGCCGCGTGTGGTGTCGCCGTTCCATCGCTTACCGGCCGTGGCCTCGGCATCACGGGCGGCACGGCCGACAAGCTTGAGACGATCCCCGGCTACAATGCTTCGCTCTCGCTCAACGACTTCCAGAAGGTCGTGAAGGAAGTGGGCGTCTCGATGACGGTGCAGACCGACGAGATAACGCCCGCCGACAAGAAGCTCTACGCGCTTCGCGACGTCACAGGAACTGTTGCGTCGATTCCGCTCATCACGGCATCAATCCTCTCGAAGAAGCTCGCCGAGGGCGCGGGCACTCTCGTTTTCGATGTGAAGTGCGGCTCTGGCGCGTTCATGAAGACGCGCGAGGAGGCGGTTGCGCTTGCACACTCGCTTGTCGACGGTGCGAAAGCGGCGGGAAGAAAGGCCGCGGCGCTCGTGACCGACATGTCGGCTCCCCTCGGTCGCACCGTCGGCAACGCGAGCGAAGTCGCCGAGGCGCTTCGGTGGCTCGCAGGCGAGTCATCGGACGATCCCGCTGTCTCCCTTTGCGTCGAGCTGGCGGCGCTGATGGTCGCGCTAACAAAGGAGATTCCGCTCGATGATGCGCGGCAGATGTGCCGCGAAAAGCTCGCCGATGGTTCGGCGCTTGCCAAGTTCGAGGCAATGTGCGCCGCGCAGGGCGGCGATCTCGACGCCTTCGCGCGGCGGCTCAAGAAGCCGACGTTCAAGTTCAAGATTCAGGCGATGAAGTCTGGCTTCGTCACCGCGATCGACGCCGAGAAGGTCGGAAAGGTCGCGCTTGCGCTCGGTGCGGGACGTCTTGAGAAGACCGACAAGATCGACCCGCTCGCCGGAATCACTCTTGCGGTGAAGCGCGGAGACCGCGTCTCCGTGGGAACGCCTCTCGCGACGCTCGAGAGCTCGCGCGAGCCCGACGGACTTGAGCGCTGCGCCGCCGATCTCCTCAAGGCGTTCACGATTGGACGCGATGCGCCTGAAGACGCAGGGCTGGTGCTGGAGAGGATTTAAGACAAG
Source organism: uncultured bacterium (assembly GCA_902780865.1). Classification (GTDB taxonomy): domain Bacteria; phylum Verrucomicrobiota; class Kiritimatiellia; order RFP12; family UBA1067; genus UBA1067. The sequence goes on along the minus strand of CACZHC010000041.1, from coordinate 29,185 downwards.
ATTCCAAGCTTTTATGACACGTGAACAAGATCGTCCCATTGATTTGAGGGATAACGAGCGCTCGCTCCCCGTCCGTTTCTGGATCTACCAGAAAGAGCGTTTCCCGCTGCAGCAGTACCTGCCGCTTGTTGCGGCGTTTACCTTCTCGGCTTCGGGCTACTCGGTGTTGAGCGGAGGCCGCTCCGGCTTGATCGACGGCATTGTGATGTCCGTCGGCGTGGCAACCTCGTTCGGACTATTCTTTCTGCTTCGGCTTTTCGACGAGTTCAAGGATGCCGAGGACGACGCGAAATACCGTCCCTACCGCGCCGTTCCGCGAGGGCTCGTCACATTCGGCGAGCTCCGCGGACTGATCCTAGGCGTCATCGCCTTCCTTCTCGCCGCGAACGCCTGCGTCGCGCCCTGGCTGCTCGCGCCGCTGGCACTCTCCCTCGGCTATCTTCTGCTCATGTGGAAGGAGTTCTTCGTCCCCGCGTGGCTTCGCCGCCATCCCATTACCTACATGCTCACGCACATGATGGTGATGCCGCTCATCGACTTCTACACCTCGGGACTCGACTGGATCGTCAAAGGCGTGCGGCTGCCGACGGGGATGTTCCTCTTCCTCGCGCTCACCTTTACCAACGGCTGCATAATCGAGATCGGACGCAAGATCCGCGTCCCCGAAGACGAGGAGCCCGGCGTAGAGACCTATTCCGCGCTGTGGGGTCGGTTCCGAGCCGCGGCAGTCTGGGCCGTACTCCTGACGTTGACCTGGGGACTTTCGCTCGCCTGCTGCTGGACTCGTGGATTCCTGTTGCAGGGAGCCCCCTGGCTGACGCTATCGTTCCTCCTGTGCGTTGCCCCTGCGGTCGCGTTTCTCTTCGGACGCAAGACCGGACACGCCATCGAGATCGCTTCAGGACTCTGGACCGTCGCCATGTATGTGCTCGTGGGCGCGGTGCCGCATCTGCTCGGCTGGGGGACTCGATGAACGGCGGAAAGGCTGACAACCTCGCGCGCCTCGCGCATCTCGGTTTCCCTGTGCCTGCCTGGATCGTCCTTGGACCCGAGTCCGGCGAGGACGATCTGCCGCGGCTCCTGCACGAGGCGGGGCTCGACGGCGTCTCGCGGTTCGCGGTCCGTTCTTCGGCTTCGGCCGAGGACGGGAGTGCGTGTTCGTTTGCGGGGCAGTTCGCCACGCTCCTTGCTGTGCCGTGGGAAGGGCTTCCCAACGCCGTGCGCGAGGTTCGTGCCTCCTGCTCTTCGGATGTCGTCCTCGCCTATTGCCGGGAGCATGGGATTGATCCCTCCGACCTCCGCATGAACGTCATCATCCAGGAGATGGTGGAGTCTGTGACTTCGGGCGTTGCCTTCGCCGTTGATTTCAAGACGGGCTCGCGTCGTGCAGTGACCGTGTCGGCCGTACGAGGACTTGGCGAAGGGCTCGTCTCGGAACTTGCGGAGGCGGATACGTTCGTCGTCCGCGGCGAGACGGTCGAGGCGACGGTGACGGAGAAGGAGCATGCCGTCCGCTACGCGGCGGACGGAGGAACTGTCCGGATGACGCTGAGCGACGCCGAGCGGACGGATCCAGTCCTGTCCGAAGCCCAGGTAAATGAGGTCGCCGCGACCGTGCAGGCGATCTCGAAGGCGTTCGGACGTCCGCAGGACGTGGAGTGGGCATATACCGCGAAGGGCGAGCTTCGCGTTCTGCAGACGCGACCCATCACGACGCTCGACGCCTTGCCCGATCCGGACGAGGAGGCGATTCTCTGGGACAACTCGAACATCGTCGAGAGCTATCCCGGCATTACGCTGCCGCTCACCTTCTCCTTCGCCCGCGGCGTTTATTCGGCGGTCTACCGCCAGTTCTGCAGCGCGCTCGGCGTGGAGCAGTCGCTCATCGCGGCGAATTCTGACGCTTTCGAGATGCTCGGACACTGGCACGGACGCTTCTACTACAATCTCCGCAACTGGTATCGCCTGCTGATGATGTTGCCCGGATACCGGATCAACGCGCCGTTCATGGAGACGATGATGGGCGTCAAGGAGCCGCTGAAGGACAAGCCGACGATCCGGCCCTCGCGCCGTCCGGAGTTCCTTCGCGTCCTCTCGACCCTCTGCGGCATCCTCGGCTATGCCTTCACGCTGCCGCGTCGGGTCAGGAAGTTCCGCGAGCGCTTCGACGCCGTTGTTGCGCCGCTTGAGGCGGCCGATTTCTCCGAGTGCTCCGCGGCTGATCTCGCGCGGACATACGACGGGCTCGAACGCGAGTTCATCGTCGGCTGGCGGACGCCGCTCGTGAACGACTTCTTCGCCATGATAGCCTACGGGCTCCTCAAGAAGAAGCTCGTCCAGTGGGGTGTGGATGCTGGCGGCACGATGCAGAACGACATTCTCGTCGGTGTCGGCAACATCATCTCCGCCGAGCCGATGCGACGCCTCGCGGAACTCGCGGAAATCGTCCGCGGCGATTCCGCGCTCCGTGCGCGGCTCGAGAGCTCGTCGGATGGAGAGTTCCTCTCTCGGCTCGACGACCATCCGGCTTTTGCGGACGCGTGGCGCGCGTACCTCAAGAAGTTCGGCAGCCGGTGCATGGGCGAGTTGAAGATTGAGACCGTGACCTACGACATGGACTCGACGCCGCTTCTCGAGATGCTTCGCGGCTATGTCGCCGTTCCGCCGCCGCAGCCTTCGAAGCCTCCGAGCCCGGATCTTTCCGCGCTCAACGGCCATCCGCTGAGGAGGTTTCTCTTCAACCGCCTGCGCGCGGCGGCGAGGCGCTATGTGTCGAACCGCGAGAACCTGCGCTTTGAGCGGACCCGTCTCTTTGCGGTCATCCGCCGGATCATGCTTGCCTTCGGAGACCGACTCGTCGCGAGCGGATTCATCGACGCGCCGCGCGACGTCTTCTACCTCACATTCCCCGAGGTGCTGGGATATGCCGGAGGGTGCGCGGACGCCAAGGGTTTCCGCGCCGCCGTGGCCGCGCGACGCGCGCAGTTCGACGCATACGCGAAGATGGAGGCGTTGCCCGAGCGCTTCGAGACTCGCGGCGGAGTGCCCGTAATCGCCGAAGCCGCGCCGTCCTCCGGTGACGAGGCGCCGTCGGGAAAGCTCGTCGGAATCGGCTGTTGCCGCGGGACCGTCCGGGGCCGGGCGCGCGTCATCCGCGATCTCTCCAATGCGTCTGACGTCACGGGGTGCATTCTTGTGGCGGAGCGGACGGACCCCGGGTGGGGTCCGCTCTTCCCGCTTGCGAAGGGCGTTCTTGTCGAGCGAGGAAGCGTCCTCTCGCATGCGGCAATACTCACGCGAGAACTCGGCATCCCGTGCGTCGTGGGCGTGAAGGGGCTTCTCGCCGCGGTGAAAGACGGCGAAGAAGTGGAATTGGACGGCGCGGCCGGAACGGTGCGCGTCATCGGAAAGGATCTGGCATGAGTAAGGCTCAGGCGATACAGGACCGCGCGAAGTTCGACTTCGTCCGTTACGCCAACTGCTGGGAAGACCCGCTGCTGCTGCTCGGTGCGATGCCGGCAAGGGCAAAGTGCCTTTCGATCGCATCGGCTGGCGACAACTCGTTCTCGCTTCTCTGCGGCGATCCTGCGTCGGTCACGGCATTCGACCTGAACCGCGCGCAGCTCGACCTCTGCGCCCTCAAGGCCGCGGCGTTCCGCACTCTCGACCATGAGGCGTTCCTGAAGTTCCTCGGCTTTGTCGCGGCCGAGCCGGGCGAGCGCGCAGCGCTCTACCACGAGAAGGTGCGCGAGGCGCTGGAAGGGTCGGAGCGCGAGCGGTACGACGTCCGGCAGGACCTTGTCGAAGGCGGTGTCATCGACGCCGGCAAGTTCGAGTCGTATTTCCGCATCTTCGCCAACCGCATCCTGCCGCTGACGCACACGATGCGAGAGCGGCGGGAGCTGTTGCGGGCGAAGAGCCTCGAGGAACGCCGAGAGTTCTTCCGAAAGACATGGGCAAACCTCCGCTACCGCCTGCTCTTCAAGCTTTTCTTCAACAAGTGGGTCATGGGGCGCTACGGACGCGACCCGGAGTTCTTTCGCTACGTCCGTACGGTCGCGATCTCGGGTGAGATCTGGAAGCGTGCCGAGCGTGCGATGTCCGAACTGCCTACGGACGACAATCCATACTTGCGCTACACGATCCTCGGCACCTTCGACGGCGTGCTGCCGCACTATGCGCGGGCGGAGAACTTCGAGACGATCCGTTCGCGACTTGATCGGATCAAGTTCGTGCAGGGCGCGCCGGGCGACCTTGCGCGCGAGAGCGAGGGGTATGGCTTCTTCAACCTCTCGGACATCTTCGAGTACATGGGACCGGATATCTTCCGCGCGACGGCGGGCGAGCTGGCATCCCGCTCAGCGCCAGGCGCCGTATACGCCTACTACAACATGATGCTGCCGCGAAAGCTGACGGACGTAATGCCCGAGGCCTTTGCGCGGCAGACAGAACTCGCCGACAGGTTGTTTGCGGACAACCAGGCGTTTTTCTACGGAGCATACCATGTGGATGTTCTTCGTTCGTGAGTGTTTCGGCGCCCTGGTGCTGGCGCTTTTGACTGGAGCGGTCTTCGGCCTCGGCGAGTTCCTTCGCCGTCGCGGGGTTCTTTCGCCCGAGCAGTCGCGCAAGCTGCTGCACGTCGGCGGATGCGGGACGGCTCTCCTGTTTCCAGTGCTCTTCCATTCGCACTGGTCGGTGCTGGCGATCTGCGGCGGGTTCTTCGCACTTATCCTCTTCCTCAGCCGGCGCGGACAGCTTCACGCAGTCGACGACGTGAAGCGCCGTTCGTACGGCGGAGCCCTGCATCCGGTGGCGCTCTACCTCTGCTACCTGCTGGCGACGTTCTATGGATGCTTCGCGTTCTACGAGATCGCGATTCTCGTGCTGGCGTTGTCCGATACGGCGGCGGCGCTCGTCGGCGAGCGGTACGGCCGGTTCCGCTACCGTGTGGACGGAGATGACTACCGTTCAATCGAAGGCTCTTTCTTCTTCTTCCTCGTCACGTATGCCCTGGTGCACCACATCCTCCTGCTCGGCATTGGAATGGCGCCCCTTGAGGCGTCCGTTCTCGCCTTCATGATCGGGGTCATCGTCACGCTCTTCGAGAGCGTCTCCCTTGGCGGTGCGGACAACCTAGCGATACCGATCGGCGTGATGGCGATCCTCATCAAGAACGCGCATCCCGATCTGCATGCGATGATCCACCAGATCGTCTGCCTCGTGGGGTCTGTCGCGGCCGTATGCATATCGATGCGCCTTCTGCACGTCATGCAGGGCTCCGGACGCGTCGTGACCGCGCTGCTCGTCTACCTGGCAAGCGGACTCCACTCGCCGTGGTGGGGCGTGATGACTGTCCTTGGCGCTGCTGCGATCCACTACAGCAGGACGCTTCGCCTGGCCGAGGTCCGAACTGTCCTGGCCCTTGCTGCGCTGCCGTTCCTGACGGTCATGGGCTTCAATCTCGCCGAGAAGCTCGGCGGATGGTTCGACCTTGCGGTGTCGACGCCCGTCTACGCCTTGTCGCTTATCGTCTCATTCATTTCCGTGAGGGCCTATGAGAAACGCTGAGCAATTTATCTTGTCTCCTGAGACTCGCTCTCTCTTCGAGGAGCTCCCGCGCCGCCTGTACGGTTCGCTGTACAGCGGGGAGCGAGCGCCGGACGGTCTGCCGTTCTTCGCCGTGCGCGGCGAAGGCGGAGAAGTCCTCTCGCGCGCGGCGATATGGACGAATCCCGATGTCGTCTATCGTGGTGAGACGCCTGGACTCATCGGCTCTTTTGAATGCGCCGACGACGCGGCGTGTGCGGCGTCCGTCCTCGGGGCGGCCGAGGCGAGCATCCGCGCGGCGGGCTTTCGCCGCGTGGTGGGTCCGATGAACGGCACGACCTGGGCGCCGTACCGCCTGGCGCTTCCCGAGGGCGCGCCGTGCCGATTCCCGCTTGAACCGATGAATCCCGCCTATTACTGCGGATTGTGGGAAGCGCTCGGCTACGAGGTCATCGCGAACTACACTTCGTCGTGTTTCCCGATAGGACCCGATTCCTTCTGCCGTCTCGAGAAGGCGACGCGCATCATGGAGAAGCGAGGGATAACCATCTACGACTTCCGCCCCGACCGTCTCGAGGACGACCTGAACGCAATCTACGACGTGTCCGTCGTGAGCTTCCGCAACAACTTCGTCTATGCGCCGATTACCCGCGAGGCCTTCTTTGCGCAGTACCGTCCGATCGTCTCTCGGCTTCGTCCGCACGATGCTGCGATTGCTCGCCGCGCGGACGGCACGCCTATCGGTTTTGTCTTCGGATTCCCGAATCCCTACGCCTCCACAGGCGACGAGTACGTCTTCAAGACGATTGCCGTGCTGCCGGATTCGGATTGCCGCGGACTCGGCGGGATCCTTGTCGAGCGGATGGCGAAGGCGGCGTACGAGGACGGATTCAAGTTCGCGTACCATGCGTTGATGCACGAGGACAACATCTCCTCCAACATCGGAAACCATGCCCATGCAGAAGTCTGCCGCCGCTACCGCCTCTATGCAAAGGAGCTCGGATGAACGCCAATCTCTTTGAAAGCCTCCGCCGCTTCGCGGACGAGGCGCCCGACCGTGCGGCGATCATTCACCGCGGGGTGACACTGAGCTACGGCGACTTGCGCATGCGCGTCGAACGGCGCGCGGCGGAGCTGCGCCGGCGAGGAGTCGGGAAGGGGGATCGAGTCGTCCTCTTCGTGCCGATGGGCATCCCGCTCTACGAAATACTGCTGGCTGTCTTCGCGATTGGCGCGGTTGCGGTGTTCCTTGATGCCTGGGCGGATCCGAAGCGGCTCGACTATGCCGCCGAGCTCTCGGAGGCGAAGGCATTCATCGCGATTCCCAAGGCATATCTCCTTCTTCTGAAGTCGCGGGCGCTGCGGCGGATTCCAGTCCGGTGTCTTCCTGGTTTCGGACTGAAGCGCGTGGCGGAGGATTTTGCGTCTGCGGAGTGCTGCCCCGATGATCCTGCGCTCATCACTTTCACGACGGGGTCGACGGGCGTCCCCAAGGCCGCGCTCAGGACATGCGGATTTCTCTGGGCGCAGCATGTGGCGCTTGAGGCGTCCCTCGACGTTCAGACGGGTGACGTTGACCTCGCCACGCTCCCGATCTTCGCGCTCAATAACATCGCCTGCGGCGTGTCGACGCTGATCCCCGACTTCAACCCGGCAAAACCCGCCGAGATCGACCCGGAGAAGATTGTCGCCGAGGCGCGGCGCTATGGGGTGACCACGACTGCCGGTTCGCCGGCGTTCTATCGTCGGCTTGCGGAAGCGTCGCACGGGGCGAATCCGATTCCGACGTTGCGGGCGCTCCACGTAGGCGGTGCGGCGGTCTTCCCAGCGTTTGCGGCGGAGCTTTCCGCGGCGTTCCCTGGGACGCACGTGAGCGCCGTCTACGGTTCGACGGAAGTCGAGCCGATCGCGGCGATTCCGGCGGAGGAGCTGGCGGCGGCGAAGGACCTGTCGACAGGGATACCCGCTGGCATGGTTAACCGTTTCGTCGATCTTGCCGTCCTGCGTCTCGACGCGAAGCTCGAGCACGAGATGTCCGAGGCCGAATGGCAGGCGGCTTTGGCGGCGCCAGGGGAGGCGGGCGAGATATGCGTGGCAGGAGACCATGTGCTCAAGACCTACTACCGCAACCCCGAGGCCGTGAAGTCGAACAAGGTCCGCGTTGGCGGCCGCATCTACCACCGCACGGGCGATGCGGGGCGCTTAGTTGACGGGAAACTCTTCCTGCTCGGACGCGCGAGCCGCGTATTCCGCACGTCATCGGGCGTCTGGTGCTATCCGGCGCTTGTGGAACAGGCGCTGGAGGGTCTGTCGTCGTGCACGGCGGGCACGGTGGTGCGCGCTGCGGATGGCCGGGCGGTGCTCGTGCTGGAGAGCGGGGACCCAGCGGCCGCTGTCGCCGAAGCCGCCAGGCTGGACCCCGCTCGTGTGCCGCATGACGAGGTTCGCGTGGTCGCCCGCATCCCGCGCGATCCGCGCCATGCCTCCAAGATCGACTACGGCGCACTCGAGGTCTGACGGCGCAAGTCGTCGATTTATGGTAAAATATTCGCAATCAAAGATTACATGATGATATGAAGCTTTTTGTCGCGACACACAACCAGCACAAGATACGCGAGATATCGCAGATTCTCCCTGGCTTCGAGATAGTTCCCGACGATCCGGAGGGCGTCGAGGAAAATGCGCCCGATTTCGCCGGCAACGCGCTTATCAAGGTGCGGGCGATTGCCGAGAAGCACAAAGGCGAGTGGTGCATGGCCGACGACTCGGGTCTTGAGGTCAAGGCACTTGGCGGCGCGCCGGGTGTCCATAGCGCGCGCTACGCGGGCGAGCCGACGAACACTCCTGCGAACAATGCTCTTCTTTTGAAGAACCTCGAAGGCGTAGAGGATCGCGCCGCGCGCTTCACCTGCTGCTGTGCGCTTGTCGATCCGTCGGGCGAGGAACTTGTCGTTCACGGGCACTGCCCCGGGCATATCGCGGAGAAAGCGGCAGGGGTTGAGGGCTTCGGCTATGATCCGCTTTTCATCCCGAATGGATACGACAAGTCCTTTGCCGAGCTTTCCGCAGACGAGAAGAACGCGATTTCCCACCGGGGAAGGGCGCTGGAGAAGGTGAAAGCGATCTTGGGGGGTGGAAGCGCGGGAGATGGTAGCCGTGTAGAACGTGTAGAAGGGCGGGGCGGTTCGCGTGTGCTCTCGTGGCTTAAGCTTTTCCGCGTCGTAAATTTGCCGACCGTTCCCGGCGATGTTCTTGTTGGAGCGGCACTGTGGCCGTGCTTTGCCGGATGTTCGCTGCGCATCCTTCCGGTTCTTCTCGCGTCCCTTGCGGGTGTCTTCCTCTATATGTTCGGCCTCGTCGACAACGACATCGTTGGCGCGAAGACGGACAAGGACCGTCCGATTCCTGACGGCGAGATATCCTTTCTCGCGGTGCGGATCGCCCGCTTCGTCTGCCTCGCGGCAGCGATGGTTGTCGCCAGTCTGGCGAAATTGCCTGGACTCTGGTGGCCGGCCGCGTTTTCGCTTGTTGTGTCCGTCATTCTCTACAACCGCACGAAGTGGAGCATGGCGATGGGCGTCTGCCGCGGACTCAATCTCCTGTGCGGTGTGCTGGCGGCGAACACCGTGTTCAGCATGGATGCGGCGCTTCTGGCCGGGCCCGTTGCGCTTGCGGCGGGCATCTGGACGCTTTACATAACATTGGTGACATGGTACTCTAAGGGCGAGGAGAACGACCCCGAGAAGAAGCGGCGCGTCGGAGCGCTTGTCGGCGGAATCGTCTATCTCCAGCTCACCGCGCTTCTCGTCCTCTCGCTCATGTTCCCGCAGGTGGCGGCGATGCGCCCGCTTCTCATCGCCGGTGCCGTGATGCTCATCGTTGGTGGACCGGGCGGGACTTGAACCCACGACCAAGGGATTATGAGTCCCCCGCTCTGACCGACTGAGCTACCGGTCCTCCAAACGGGCGTAAATTTTACCAAATCTCCCTCTTGCGCACAAGAGGGAGTTCTTTGTTTTTTTCAGTCGGCAAAGTGGTGACCTCGTGGAATAACCAAAGCAGAGTATTTTTCAGCATGTGAATCGTATTTTTCTGGCATTACGGGCAAAAGTTGGCTGGCTTCACCCATTTCCCAATCCCGATATTGACGCCGCCAACCATCCAACAATCACGAGCCAATCACAACCACGCCTCAATCGTTTCCTAATCACATTCCAGCCGCCCGAAGCCGCCAGACGGACGATCCCGCGCTTGGCAAAAAGCCACGACTTAACCATCCTTCGTGTCGAATACAAGAACGATTCCGACTCAACCATCCCACATCCGTGATTCCCCAGCTCCGACTCAACCATGTCTCAAGCACAACCAAACAAATCAGGGGGCGCGGCAAATGTGTCGCGATATTGTCTGAGATGCTCGAGTCAATCGGATTTCTCGCGTAAACTGTCGCTTTTCTCGTCCACCGTCTGTATCCTCAGTGTGGGTGTGGTGAATACGAAAGGATCTGTAGCATTTTTCTGCGAAAACGCATACTTGACCCTTTGGGTTCCCATTATGCTATACGGATGGTCGGGAAATTGTCTCGTATAAAAGCTGCGAAAAACTGACCTTTAGAGGATGCAGAGAGAAGTTGCTGATATATCGTTTCGGTCCCTCCATGATACTGGTAGCATCTTCCACTGTGAAACTCGATGGTCAGAGTTGCGGCGAGAGAATCGTAGTCGACTGCCTGAAGGTTGCTTGAAGTAACGTGTGTCATAATAACTTAAATCTGAAGATTGAAGAAAATTGGGCGGCGAAGACCGCCGCCCAGCGTCATTGAGTGGATCAAAACTCAATGGCTACTGAAGGTTGCTGCTCTCGGTTAGACCGAGGTCAGCTTGACGAGGTTGTCGGCTGCGGTTGCCTTAGTTGGTAACCAGTTCGTCTCATCCTCGTTATGTTCGTGGCATTCTGGAAGAAGGTACCACTCATTTGACTTTCTGCTGGTAATGACGTGCCCAGTGTCGGTAGCGTCTTCCCCGCAACCTAAGATCTGGCATTTAGGTAGTGCTTGACGCTTCATAGCGTCAAGCCATTCCTTTTTGCCGATGTTGCGGTAGTGCTCGCCCTGCGATCCTTTGATGTTCTTGATTTCCATGGGGGATGCTCCTTTACTTGTGGCGAGTTTCCCTGACTGTGGTTTTCGGATGATTATCGGCGTACTGCTTGGTCGTGAAGCGGCCAGTGTCTGCACGACGAATGATTTTGATTGTTGTTTTCATTGTTTGATTTTCTTTTTTGTTTTCCTCCTTAAGTTGATCACGCGATCATTCTCTTGGAAGTTGAGTACAGTATAACACAATTGGTTGAGTAAAGTCAAGTGGTCAAGTAATATATATAGACTCGGTTGACTTGATCAAGTAAAAATGCTATACTTTTAAACACTTAACGAGGAGGATAATGATGAGTAGGGAAACTCTTGGAGCTTTAATCCATCGATTAAGAGCGGAAAAGGGGCTGACTTTGGATGAAGTAGCCCAACATATCGGTACGTCAAAGGCCTTTGTTGGCTTAATTGAGAAGGATAAGAGTGGTATCAGTGTTGAGAATGCCGGGAAGCTGGCAAGCTTGTTCGGAATAGATGTTAATGTGTTAATCGATTTACAAGATGCAAGGCGTGGTGAGAAAACTGAGCCTTGGGTGCGATACATTGTTTCAAAATACCAACCGAGTGAGTATGTGTTGGGGATTTGTAGAAAATTTGTTATAGATTCAGGTTTCTCTGATGGCATGGGTTTAGAAGGAGATACTCGGGGATTTGAAGCGAGGTGGGATGCGTTTTATTCGCTTGTTAAACAAGTTCTTGACAACCCAAATATAAAGGTCTTCATTGATGAAAGCGTCCAACAGATCCTGCGCAAGATAGGAATGGCAGGGTGTGATAGTTGGAAATCATTGCAGCAGAAAGTTAACGAATTAATTGTTAAAAGATTAGGGGAGGGCGAGGAGTGTAAGACAAGTGTTGAATGGCGCGAACACGTGCAAGAAGTGTTGGGAATTGAAACGGTTCGACTCAATAGTGATAAAATAGCTCCTTTGATGATGGGGGCGCTGACTGCGGGGGCCGCACAGGATGTTTTGGCGGGGATGACTATGGTTGCCGCATCGCCAAATATTTATGGCGCGGTTTATAAGCTTAGGGATGCAACTAACGAAAGAAGACGATATTGTTTTATTGAGGATATGACGGGCGAAAAGAGTAATCTTAAGAGTGAAATATTTTGGTATGAGGCGGCAAGAGTTTTGTTGGATGAAGAGCTGACGCTCGGTCATGGCTGTGAATATGTGCCTGACGGAGCCCCCTTTAAGCCGTTGCACTATTTTTTGACGCGGATTGGCAGTTGGATGGCATTAGCATTCAAGCAAGCACGGCAGGAGGTTGATAAGATAGAACGACAACCTTCACTTTCGCCTTCGATAGTGATTCAGTTAAAAAAGAAGGTTGCTCCTGATTTGCCGATTCGGTTTGCAATGGTTGGGTTCCTTGATCAACTTGGCAGACCATTACTGTATCTTGATTGCTATTTTCGATTGAAAAAAGATCAGTTGGCGCAAAAGGGGGTTTTGATGTCCGATGTTGTATCGATGCGAAAAGACCCAGAATCGCGTTTGCGAGTTGGTTATTCGTTTCGCAATGTTGTTGCGTCTGACCTGCCAACTGATATAAGATTTAACTTACGTATACCAGATGCGTCAGTCATCAAAAAGGCGTATGATGTGAAAGGAAATGCTGAGGGATGTGAATCATTGGAGGATTGGGATGCGCGGTATAGCTTGAAAGGGAAGGTGCGAATTTGCGCGGATTTCTCTAATACAGGGCATGAGAATGTTCGGTCGATATTGGAGTGTTTATAAATTTTATGACGAAGTAATATTTGTGGAATGGAGGTGTGTATGCCAAGAATGATTGTGGATAAGACACCGGTCTCGGTGCTGAAGATAGGAAACGAAGATTTCATATCGTTGACAGATATGGTGGCTGGGAAGAGCTGACAAAATCGTTCTGCAGACATTATCAAGAACTGAATTCGCACACGTTATACACTTGAATTTCTTGGAACGTGGGAGATGTTGAACAACACAGATTTTAAAGTGGTCGAATTTGACCACTTTAAAAGTGGGGTGAACTACCGAGTTTGAATGTATGGGGACGGTAACCCTCGTGAATGGTGATTTCCCGCCAGAATCTTTGCTCTCGCTGTGAAGGGTGCGCGGCAAAAGTGCCGCGAGTGGTTCAATGTGTTCTACACGGCGTTAATTCCGATTCTCCAGCCGCGGCGGTTTTGCCGCGGTTTTTGCTTGTCTAAAGTGTCATTTCTCCGCCCCAAATTTTTTTTACGATTTAAGATTAGATTTAAGGTTCGTTTGGTAAAATAGTAGTCACTTAAGCGTGATTAACAAAAAGGAGAAACTAAATGACACCTAAAAGACCAACAAACGCGGGCAAGCATTGGACGAGCGATGACATTGCCAGACTTCGTCAACTCGCTAGGGAGAACACGCCCACGCGTGTGATGGCACTGAAACTCGACCGTACAGCCGATGCGGTTAGCGCGAAGGCGAGTGACATAGGTTTGTCGCTCAAGCCAACGAACCAAAGTCCGTATAACCGCCGGAAGTCATAAAACATTTCTGATGCAATTGAGTGATTGCATCGGGTTAAACAAGAAAAGCAAAAATGGAGTAAATAATGGCACAAATTCCGTTCGAGCACAAAGGATGCAATGGTTGGGCTATTTACGAATCCCAATACATTGATTCTGATAATGCAAGAAATATGCATGTAGTTGAGGGTACTATAACTTCTGAAGGAGGGAACGTATATTTTACCCCAAACGCAATGTTAAAGACTGTATGTAATAGGCAGAAGTTGAAAGGCGGCAAAAAGCAAAATTCTTTCTGCTCTACAGACGCTTCAAAAATTCGTTCAAAGCTTGCTGAGTTTCAAAACCAAGGATATGAGGTTTGCGGTACTTGCGTTTCGCATTTCTATGCAGACCCTGAATAATGACGCATGTCAGTTGTTCGGTTCGTGGGATTCTGTGCTTTATGAATATGAAAATAGGGCACAGAATCTTAAATCAAAGAGATAAGATGAAGGTAAGGAACATGAAGTCTTTGAATGAAGACTGGTAGGAGGAGTATCGCTGCTGGAGAGGCGGGGGAATAATGGTAAATGGAGATGGCTTGGGCTCGGCGGAAGGAACGGCCGGCGACGATGAGCGCAAAACCATTGAAAAAGGGTATTTCGCGGGGTGTGTCCCCACAAAGTTCTCATAAACAATAAGCTAACAAATTAGAGGAAGATGCAGAATGAATAATCCATCTCGGACAAGTAATATGTTCATTGCTACGCTTGATATCTTAGGTATAACGCAAATGATGTGCGAGGCAAAGAACAATGAACTTGATGATATCGCTTCCAACCTGCGAGAGGTTTTAACATCTGTTTCCAACAGGATGAAAAGTGTTGTGGCCGATGCTACTACCAAAGTCAAGATCAAAGACAAGGAAGTCCTCGACGAAATATTAAACACGATTCGATTTAATATTTTTTCGGATACTGTTGTAATTGGCTATGATATGGACCATGCGCCAGAAAATTATGAAAAAATAGCAGCAAGTTATTTCATGGCGCAAGTAAGGTTTACTGCCCATGATTTGTTTGAGAAAGGTTATCCGTCGCGCGGATGTATTGATTTTGGCCCTGTTCATTGGGAGGACGACCTTGTTATTGGCAATCCATATGCAAATTCCTATAAAGTATCTGAAAGTCTTGATTTCTCAGGTGTCGTGATAACTGAAGAAGCTTTCAAGGTTTACGATGAACATTATAGAGCTACAACCATTAAGTTCTCTGGTACATATTTCAAACCTTTGCCTGTACCATTGAAAACAGGAGGGTTTAGGGAAATGATAAACGTGAACTGGATAAAACCTACAAGGTATACAACCCTTGCCAGTCAATTTGAGAACTCGAAAGACTTGAGACAACTTTTATACGAGAAGTTCGCGGCGAATGGCAAGACAATGACGGAATCTGCATTGCGGAAAATGGCAAATACAGAAAACGTGATACGGGCATTTATTATGCAAAATAAAACCATAATGAGACAGAAGGAGAATAATGGTAAGTGAAAGCATGTCTTTAGCAGAGAGAAGCGACTCGGCGGAGATTTGTCTGGAGAGGAGACATGGACAAAATTCTTGCGATTTTTTGTAAATGACACTTGGGATTATGGGAGGTGCATGGTGCATATTGTATATCTATATGTGAAAAAGTATCAAGTCCTAGATGATATTGAGTTTAACTTTGACGCGAACTTTCAATTCCATTATGCCGATGGACGGCTTAAGTTAGTCTCGAAAGATGTCTGTGTCCCAGAGGGATTCTTTTCTACGGCTTCAGGACTCTACGGTGTCGAATGCGTTTCAGCAATTGTAGGTTGCAATGGAACTGGAAAGACTACCATTGCGAAAGTGCTTGAGAATTTGTTCATTGATAGATGGTGGCTTCACGGATATATTGTTGTTTTTGCAAAAGACGCAATGGGCAATGGATTTGAGGTGTATTCTGATATGGAGGAAATTAATGGCAAGAATAGAAGCATAGAGGTTGAGAATCTTAAACTATTAGGGGATGATCTTCATCTAGATAGTGAAGAAATATCCAAAAAGTTTGCGCTGATATATTATTCGCCGACTTTCTCAACCGAGTTAGGGTTTTATGGTCGGCCAATTACACCGAGGAGTGGCGAATGGGTGAAATCATATTTTCGCGATCCGTATGCGGTGAGCGATGCTTCGGTTGTTGCTTGCGTTAAAAGTGCATTGAAAGAAGGAGGATCGAGGAATTCATTCGCATCAATAGTTTTATGTGAAAGACGACGAGTCTTGACATTTCTCCAAGATGTCGCGGCTGATGGGGATTTGGAGTCTGCGTTGGACTTGCCATTCAAGTTGTCGAAGAATGCCGCATATGTGCGATTTAATGACCAGCTTCTTTCTGATTTAAGAGAGACTTGCGCGGGGGATCCCTTTAAGACTTATGAAGGTAGCAATAGTCCTATGTTTATAGACGAGGATGATCCTCCAACATGGCGTGCTACATTTTGCAAACTGCCTGAGAGCTTATTAAGTCGTTCCTTTTTTAAAGTGCTGCTATGTTACATCGGCTTGCGTCTTATGGAGGTTTCATCTTATGTGTCAGGCAGGCCTGAGACGATGACTGAAATTGCGCAGAAGTTTTTTGATGTTATGAAATGGGTGTGTTCGTTTAATTTAGCAGAAGAGGCAGATGTCGACACTCTTGAGCTCAGCGTAATTAAGAAGTTGTCGGAAATTCGCGCAGAAGGATATGGAGAGGGAGAGTTTGATGAGTTTGAGCTATTGGGTGACTTACTCAAAGCCATAAGAGGATACCAAAGGAATTTTTGTAATCTGGATACGCCATTGCCATTGAGCGACCGTGATGATGTGAAAATTAACGCCTACCTTCGATTGATGGAGACATATCTCAAAATCCGCCGCCATAGTGATTTCTTGGAATTTGGTTTTACGTTGCCTTTCTCGTCTGGAGAGATGGCGTATATCTCAATTTGGGCGCGACTGAATGATGCAATTAGAGATGCGGACAAGCATAAGTTTTCATCAGGCAATAAGAATCTTATCGTGTTCATTGACGAAGCTGAGACGGCATTCCATCCCGAATGGCAGCGAAAACTTGTAGAGAGAATGATTGTGTTTTTTGGGGCGATTGCCAAAGGATGGCAGATTCAATTGATTTTTAGCACACATTCGCCCATATTACTGTCAGATATTCCAACTGGAAATGTGGTTTTCTTGAGAGAAGAAAATGGCCGTGTTGCTGTAAAGAATGGTAAAGATAGGCGAACATTTGCATCCAATATTTTCGATTTGTATCGGGACTCGTTTTTTATGGAACAAGGAACAATGGGGGCATTCGCGGCATCAAAGGTTAATGCATTGTTGCAGAAGTTTAGGTCCTCGGGAGACAAGGGGGGCAAGCATATAGAGCCAGATGAATTAAAAGATGATTTGAAAATGGCGATGTTAATAGGAGATCCTTTCATCTCCCGATTGATATGGCGACGTCTAGATGCTCTTGTAGACGATGATGGAGATTCTAATTGTAGCAAGGAGTTGGATCAAATAAGTACAGAGAATGAGAAGAATTGACATACCCAAAGAAGCTCTTGATCAGCACGAAGAGACGCTTGGCAAGGCGATTTTATCTTTTTTGAATCGTTTGGCGGCGGGAAATAGCGTGACATGGGAAGTCCATGCTGCTGGAGGGAAAAAGCATGATCAAGTATGCCAAGAACGTGACAAGATAATAAATGGTGCTCTTGATAAACAATGTATAGAATATTGGAAATGGCTACGCGACGAATTTAGGGGGCACCATATATTAACGGCCAAGCCTGCACGGCTGATTCTCTTTGCGCAGGAAAATGCGAAACGGTTATCGGCGCTTACAAATGGCCACAAGGCCATCGATGAAATATGCGGAAGGTTGTTTAATTATTCGGCTTTCCGAAGTGGTTATGTACTCTTGGCTGCGCAAGGTGCCGGAAGAATCCTTTGGGTGGGAAAGGGATCCTCAGATGACGAGAATCGGCGCAGGGAGTTGGCGAAATGGAGAGACTGGGGCATCGCGGGATTTGTGAGGCTATTGGATGTTCGATATTGCCCTTATTGTAATGCGGAGACAGTGGGTACTGCTCATTTGCCTTCAAGTGAGCATGTCCCCGATATAGATCATATTTTGCCTAAGGGTATTTATCCGCTCCTTTCTCTGTCTTTATATAATCTCGTTCCGGTATGCAATCGTTGTAACTCGCGGTTTAAGAAAGACGAGGATTTATTCAAAGGTTGGCATGGACATGGAGATCTTCCGGCTTTACATCCGTATGTCCATCACTTTTATAAACACGTGAGATTTGATTACAATCCAACTAGTGTTAACAACCTGTATCTAAAGCCGTACTCGGCTGATACAATATATGTTTCACCATTGACGGTTTCAGCTGTAAAGAGTTCTGCAACGCGGGAAAGGAGAGCAGGAGATTATATTAATCGTTATCACTTGAAGGAAATATATGATGACATGTATTCAGAGGAAATCAATGAATCAATAAGAATGGAAGCACTTTGCTCTCCGCTCTTTGCGGAAACAATGCGACATTTGTATGGTGTAGCGGAAAATGATTTTGATCGGATGTTTCGTCGGACATCACTGGATCCACATGATATAAACCATTATCGATTTGCCAAACTGATTGGGGATTTGCATGATACAATTTGCTTTGATGCTTCTGATAAGAATAAGAAGAGTATCATAATACGCCTGAAAGAACGATTCGGCTTGAAGTGAGTATCGATAGACGCCACTGGCAGTGCCCAGATTGTGCAATGGACATCATTTAGGCTGTTCAAAGCTGTCGCTACGGGTGTGGCGGTGGGGTGGATGATGGCTGTAGCGTGTAGTGCCGTTCGATGCCGACCTGGATGCTCGTATCAACGCATTTTGGCGGTTGTTTGAGTTGTGATGAGGCAATTACTAGACTTGTTGAATTCTAAATTGGTCGAATTTTACCACTTTAAAAGTGGGGCGAACTACCGAGTTTGAACGTATGGGAACGGCAACCCTCGTGAATGATGATTTGCCGCTTTGCTCTTTGCTCTCGCCGCGAAGGAAGCTTGGCGGATTTGTCGCGTTAGAGAACCGCGGCAACCGCACAACTACCAGATCAGCCGCAAGTTCCCGCACGAGTGCCGATCCAATCGGATTTCGGGCGTGACCGGCGTCGCGCGGCTGTGATGATGCGGGAAACTGGCCGACAATGTTTTCATATCCGTGTGCACGCTGCTATAAAAACTGCTGGGCCAATAATCTGAAGTTTAGCGCATCCTGCGACCTTGTGCACTTCAATCGCTTTTCAACCATCCTCAACTTTACGAAATTGTAAACTAAAAGTTTGACATGGGGCGCGCGCGATGTGATAAACTATTTTGCCATATGAACACGAAGACATCGATTCTTATGGCAAAAGCGCGCCGGCCTTTGGGATGTGGCGTGCGGAAATTTGGTATACTATTAACCGTAATGGCCGCTGCAATCATAGCCTTGCCCAACACGGTGACGAACGACGTCGTCGTCGCGACGAGCGACGCGGAGCTCAGGATTTCGGACCGCGGGCTCGGCCTTGGGCTTGAGGTCGTCGGCGGAGGCGCCGCGGAGGTGAAGCTTGAGGCTCGGCCTGGATGGCGCTTCCGCGACGGCAGAACCGCCGTCACGCTCAACAAGGCGGCGGGAGAGCCCGCGAAAAGCCCAGATGCCGTAGGTGAAGGCCAGAATTCGGAGGGCTCAGCCACGGTCGTAATCGTGGACGGCGGGGATGACGACGACGAAAATGGAGATGGCGAGGGCTCCGTCGAGCACGAGAAGCCGATTCTCTCGATGACGGCAACGGCACCGAAGGTCGTCGCCTACTCCGTCCTTGACGGCGGCACGAACGTCAGCATATCGCTGTCCGCGACAGTCACGACGAATGGCAAGCACCGCAAGCTCGATGCGAACGGCAATGTCGTGAAGGAAGAGGAGTTCTCGCCCAAGCGCTATGTCTGGAAGATGACGGGCGTCGCGACTGGCGAGGCGGAGACGGATTCGTCGACCCATACGTTCACTATAAATCTGACGAAAGGCGAGAGCAAGTGGCTTAACTTCTCCGTCGTTGGCAAGACGTGCAGCATCTGCGACGGCGACGTGGAGTCGGACGAGGTGACTGACTCCGTCGAAATCGACGTCTACGAGCTGTCGATTTCTCGCCCTGACTACCTGGGCCTAGATAGGACAGATGCGGGAAGGCAAGGGCATGTCGTAAAGACCGCGACGCTCTCCTCCGACCCGTCGCTCCCGAGCTCCTCGAGCGTTGAGTGGAAGGAGTGTGGTATCTGCGAGTTCGTCGGAGCCAGAGACCAGTTGACAGTTTCCTACCAGAACAAGGACAGCGAGACTGCGAGCGGGGAGTATCTTGCTGAGCGCCTTGCCGCGTCGGTGACGCTCGCGGGGATGGACTCCTCGGTCGTCTGCGCAACTAACTTCACGGTGGTGAAGGTGGATGTGGAGATTGCAGATGTAAAAGAGGATGCGGAGGAAGTCAGTGGCGCAAACATCAGATATGTTCACGATGCCAAAGGAGGGACCCCTACAATGGTGTGGACAAGTTTATTGGGAAAGGTATCAATAATTTGCAGACCGAAAGAGCTTCCGAAGAATGAAAGCCTAACAATAACGGCTCCAGAGATGTCATTGTATGCAAGACATGAAGGTAAGTATTACAAGGTGAAGCATGTGCAGACAATTCCCATAAGCGACATTTCTAAGATTGAATTTTGTCTTCATGGGCATTCGGTGTCTTCTTTGCTGTGCGATAAATCTGTTATGATTGAACACAAAAACAGCAATGCAAAGGATGTTGCCAACTTTACGAATTATGGTCTTGAGCTGATTACGCCCGCAGGAGATCCGGTCAATAATCCCAAGGATTCAGGCGATGGACAAAATGAATTTACTTTTTCAAAAGCGCTACCCGGCGTTTTGGTGATGAACCTTAAAGCGAAGGCGTTTCCATGTCCAAAGGAAGGCAACGGAGGAGGCAGATTCCGTGTGAGCGCGATTGGGGACTCGATAATGACTTGGGATGCGGCGAACCCAGATGGCGAAGCGACTATAAGCGGGAATATTCTTAGTGCAAAAGTGTCATTTGAAGGTCTTCCTGCGCATAATTCTGATTTCGGTAGGAAGATTGCATCTGTGTCTTGTGAGGGAATAGGTTGCGATACGAATGAATACGAAGTGTTTTTTGATAAACTTGCAAAGAATCATCCGTTCGTTAAGAACGAATGCAGTGCGAATTGGTTTTATTATTGGAAAGAAGGAGGCGTGTGCGGCATTCCAGAAGATTGTATTTATTCGGGAGTTGCCATGGTGATCAAATTGGAAGGAGAGGATATTTCACCAGTTCATTTAACGGACTATAGCGCAGGAGAAAATTCGTCCGAAAAATTTGCCTCAAATATTCCAGGGTTCGGAGCGATTAGGGCTGGTGGTCGTGGCAAAGGGATTCAGTGTGTTGCTGAAATTGTTCAACATGAATTGCACCACACGTATTTTTTGCTTAGATATGGTGCGGAATGCCAAGCCAGTCCTGATGCTGATCCTGATGGTGACGGAATACCTACATCGGCAGAGCCAACAGAAGATGGTATAGCGACATCGCCGACATGCCCAGATACTTATAATGTGTTTTCAGTATTTCCAATTCTTGATTACAACGAGTATGGCGACAATGAAATTAGATGCCGAAGAATAGAAGAAAAATTGGTGATTAAGATATTCCCAAAATTAGATTGGGCAAATCCCGGTTGCCAGAGCAAGATTCCGTTTGGTCCAACCCCAGAATGAAAGGATTTTGTCATGAGAGTTTTGAAAAGAGTTGTTGTTTGTTGCATTGTTTTTGTGGCTTTTGCAGGGTGGTGTGATGTTAGCCGAAGTGCTAGAGTGGGGGCTGTTGTCACCAACGATTTTGATGTTGCTGACTTTGCGGTTTGTTTCAAGGCGGTTGAGGCGTCTTCGACTAATGCGATATTTCAATTCCGCGAAGAAGGGCCGCGCTTCACTTATGTGATTGATGACGCTGAGCTTCGATCAAACAGCCCTGGGGAAAGAATCAGTTTGTCGGTTCGGCAGAGACTGAAAGTTGTTGAACGTCATTTTGGATTGGTGATTGAAGGATTCGAGGGTGCGGAATCGCGCGGGTTTATGCTCACAAAATACTTTGATGCTCGTTCATTTGGACGGGGCGTGACGTTCTGGACGGGAAGGATGTTGCTTGCGAGTCGAGACAGGAATATAAAAAGTGGTGATATAGTGATTGTGGGGGCAAGAGAATTGGAGGCGGAATTATTGGAGTCGCACAAAGGTGGTTTACATGCGCCAGAGATTGAGGCGTTATTTGAAGACTTGGCCAAAGCGTATAAAACCAAAGATGTTGAGCGAATAAAAAAGATATCTGGCAATTCGGCGGAACGATGGTTACGATGGCTTGATGGCAATGAGGAACTTGGGCGCATAGTGATTGCTGCTTGTTCAACGAACAGCGCAGTTGTCAGAACAAAAGTTACTTTGCTTGGCCGTGGTGATGACCCGTATGCATTTGATGCCAAGTTTACGATGCGTAAAATTAATGGCGCGTATTGCATAGAAAACATGGAGGTGTCCGATGGTTGGAATCGGCTGTTTGATGCGACGGTTGAAACGTCATCGAAACTCATAAAGGCGATTAACGATCGCAATCTTTCATCTGTTCGAGAATTGATGTATTGCTGCGAGACTAATGACGTTAGCATTGTGCTTGCCGAGCGCGGGTTACTTTGGGTTAAGGTTGCAATTGACAATGGCGTGAGGATCGGCGAGAGTCGAATGAAGGTTCAATGTGAAGGCGGCAAATATATGATAGGGTTGATTTCGGTTCCTGAAGTTCCCGGCGGCACGAACATTATGCGAAAGGTCTACTTCCGGAGCGGGCGTATTCAGAGAGATGCGATGGCCGAAGATCCGATTTTAAAGATGGGATTTCACGAATGGCTTAAAGCTAAATACGGGGGGCAACAGGGTCAGACCTGATTGCCCCCGCCGAACCGTTTGAGAGAATTAAATAGGAGGGACGGGAAATGAAACGAATTGCACTATTCTTGTTGCTTTGGTTTGTGCAGGCGTGTAGTGAGTCGCGGAAGAATCTTGATTGCGATTTGGCGAACGTCAAAAGCAACGTGGAGGAGGCGGTCTCGCAGGCTCGGCGGTTTCAGATCCCGATGTCATTGGCGTTGTCGAAATACAAGGCCGTCCAGACCGATTCGGCCACGAATGCAGTCTGGCTAGCGGTGGACATTGGCGGGGATTGCGGCGAGAGGTTGTTCCTAGAGTATGGCAGCTGCGGCACAAACATCCTGTCTGTTGCTGAGTTGGTTACAACGAATGGGAAAGTTCGTGTTGAGTATAATGAAGACGGCTCGCCGTTTACTTATGTCAAGCATCCGTCGGGGTTCTTTGTGATGCTGCAGAAGAATCAACAGCCGCAATGGTATTGGGCACTTAGCAATGAATACGCGGTGGGGTCTTGGCTAATTTTCGACAAGGACGGGAAGTTGCAGGAGCAGATTAAGTTTGATTGCCCGACGATGATGACGATTGATAAGAAAGGTGAAGGTGACGCAGTGCTGCGACAGCTTGATTGCATTGAGATCGACAGTAACGATGTGCCGTTAGACGATGTCGGCATGACACCAAGTGGAGCATGAGTGGAGCATGGGGTCTGACCCCATAGTACTTAAAGGATCAAGGAGGTAATTGATGAAATATCGTTTTGTTGTGATTGGGCTCTTGCTGACGGCCGCTTGGACGGGTGGCGCCGCAAGTGAAGACCGAGAGGCCAAGCAGGCGGAGATTGTCGCCAAGTACCGGGAAATCGTCGAACACCGTGAGGTGCCAGGCGGAAAGTCTTTGCCAGATGTGTTCAGTTGGTTTGCCAAGATAGAGCCACAGGGCGAGTCTGGCCTTTCAATGCGGCTCATGAAGGCGCGGACCCAGGGCGTAAACATCTACACCGGCGAACATTCCTGGAAGAGCATTGGCGCCGGCAACACGGTCAACATTCGTTCAGGAGAAAAGAGGTGCATCTGGGCCTTGGGCATTTCCCTTGATGTTGGATTGGACAATGCGATCTTTCCCGTGGAAGGTTGCCCATGGCTGTCGAATTCGGTTCGCACGGCCTATGTTCGAATGCGCGAGTCGAGTGAGTTTCACAATACAGTCAAAGTGGATTCCTATGTCATCTCCCTAGATCAGAAGAAGGCATATTACTGCGAGGGGAAGTGTGAAGTCGCCTACCCGTTCCCGTTTACGAATCCTAAGCCCGACATGACACAAGAAGAATTTGAGAAAAGCATTGAGGCTGAAGGTCAAGTTGAGATATTGGAAAGGATGCGAAACCGATTGGTAAAGTCGTTCAGCCCAATTGTTTCGTATAAGCGATATTCCCAAAGAAGAGTCTGCGCTGAAGGATATACGGTTGTTGAGTTCGTAATTTTTGAAGGTGGTGACGATAAGATGTCATGTGTTACCTTCGTTCCTGCGCAAGATGAGGATCAAGCGGGCGTGGCAGTATGGAGCCTGGATTTTTCAAAGCAACAACATAAACTCTGCAATTTGTTAGCGGATGGTGCAATTGAAAATTTTGATGTTATTCAGCGGACTGCCTATCTGGATGAGCAAGGCGATGAATTTAAGCGCGACTTCGTCAAGTCGATGCTGAAGCGCCTTAACCTGACTGCAGCCGACCTGCCTGGCATCAACCTCGAGCCGATCTTGGGCGCGGGACGGTAGTTTGCCATTCGACGCGAAAGACGTAGCGCGCGAGGAAGCGAAGGATGTCAATGGACTTTCCCGGAGACGTGTGAAATGAAAATGTCGATGTTGACAGTGGCGCTGCTACTCGCGGCGGTTTTGCCGCGGACGGGGCTTGCGGACGCGAGGCATCGCACGGTCGAGATGACGCCTGTCGCAGCGGAGGGGGAGCTGGCGAAGGAGCTCGGGCGATACGGGATGACGGCATGGAGGACGACGAACAAGGGGCCGAAGTTCTCGTGCCTCGCCTACACTCCGCCAAATGCCGGCCGCAAGCCGATTCCACTTCTCGTCTACATCCCAGGGAAAGGCGAGATCGGGCCGGACCTTCTGAATCAGTTCCACCAGAGGGCACTGTTCAACCTCGTCACTTCGCAGAAGTTCCAGTCAAGGCATCCATGCCATCTTCTCGCTATCTCCCCGCCCATGGAGGCGACGACGCTCGTCGGCGGCGGACTCGGCTGCCCAAGCCGCGTCCAGCAGATGCTGCGCGCGATCGTCTCCTGGATGGAGACCAATGCCGTCGGGCCCAAGGTTGATGCGTCCCGAATCTATCTCGTGGGCTTTTCATATGGTGGCGACGGAGTGTACGCGCTTGCAAATCACTATCCCGGCGAATTTGCCGCCGCAGTCCCCATCTCCTCTGGCTGTCCGCATCCGGAATACGTATCTGGCTACCACAGGTTGTTCTCCCAGAAGAGCTGAAGGAGATGCTCGCTGTTCATCGGCGTTCCGGGCGGGATGGGGCGCTGCTGCTCCTGGATCCGGAAGTTGTCGTCGTGGGCGGGAATGACGAGCTCGAGGAAGTCCTCGTAGCCCTGCCTCAGTCGCGGGAATCTGTTCGTGTAGGCGGGAATCGTGACGAGCGCACCGGCGCGTATGAGGCGCTGAAACGAGTTCGACATTGCCGTGAAGTCGGAGAACATGATGTCGTAGTCCTTCATGATGTACGCCGCGACGATGTCGTTCGTGTTCGCCGCAAGCCGCGACTGCGCAAGTTCAAGGACATTTGAATACATGCCACTTCGCCAGTCGTTTGTGACGGCATGGTAGGTGTTCTGGGTCGGTGCCGCATTGATGGCGAGCGCGGTGGCTGATAATGCGGCCATGATCGTTGTTCTTGCTTTCATTTGTCTTTCCCTTTGTGTGTTAGTTCTGCGGCGGCGGGGTCTGGCGAACGATGCCAGGAGACAGAAACTGTCGGTTGTGGTCGAAGTCTGTCGTCAGAGCGTCGGCATGATTGTCGGTATTCGCTGGATTTGGCCAAAGAGCGAAGACCTTGTCGTTTTCCACTTGTCCGCCGGCGACCAAAGACCACATGTTTGTCGCGAGTGTCGTTGTGCATTCAACGAGGTTGGTTCCCGCAGAGGTCGCAAAGTCCTCGCCTACAGCCCAGCTCATGCTCCCCGTGGCATCGTTTGCCAACCCCCGGGTGAATTGGGATGCCCAGCGCAGTATACGCCACACTCCGACGGTTTCCGTCCCATACCCCGCCATGAAGTTGCCGAGTTTGGCAACAGGCGTCGGTACGCCTCGGAACGTTGCGACCGCGCCCATTCTGTAGTATTCGTTGAGAACATCGTCGGTTATTTGGTTGTATCGCCAGACTGTCGGCCATGATGTGTTGTCGACTCGTCCGATGTAGTCCATGACGTTGTGGTCGTAGAACCACTTGTCGCCGAAGTCTCCGTCTTGCTTCTGATACCATGATTTCGTGTCTCGCAGCGTCTGCATGGCGCTGGCGACAACGGCCATGTCGGCATCAAACACGGCATCTATGCTCGCACCGCAAAGCGGCAGCACGATGTTCGCATGCGTCCACGGCGAGCCGTCGCAGCGACCTCTGAAGCGGTACACGCCACCTTGCCTTGGATTGACGAAATGCGCCGCAAGCGTACCTGCGTGGGAGAGGAATCCGCTCATCTGTGGCAGGGCTTCGATGAGTTCCCATTCGCAGGGAAGTGAGGAGGCGTTGACGCCCTCCGGCTCAAGGACGAGATTCATGCTTACTGAGAAGTCCGCAACTTCGAAGCCGCCCTCAGCGAGCGTCGCGACATTGCAGAACGGAACGACGAGGTGTTTGTCGGGAAGGGGGCTGTTGGTGACCGAGAAAGGATAGTCTACGCCGGTCATGAACGGCGGCGGGTTCGCGCTTGCGCCCTGTACGGGGGATGTGACATCCATTCTGACGACCTCCGCGACGGTGAGCGTCTGGGTCTTACAGTGTGTTTCCCCGCCTATCTCGAGCGTAAGCGCGAATGCGACATCGTCAATAGAGCCGCTTTTCGCAACGCCCCGTATTTCCTGCCAGTCGTCGCCCGAGTCGAGGACTTCTATCTTCTCTGCACCTGCGATACAGGCGAGCGACATCGTCGCGTTCGTCTCGCACGGCGGATTGAACGATCCCGCGACGACATGGCTGTTCCCGCCCTTTATGATCACTGAGGGGCATGACAGCGAGAACCATGCGTCGGGATTCTGCTCGTTGCTACGCTGGCACGGACATTGGACTGTCGTCCAGAAGAATCGTCTGTATCCCTCCCATGTTGCCCCAATCTGCCATGACTGCCAGTATCCGGTGCAGTGGCAACCAGTGCAGCTCCACACGTAGTTGCTGCCGTTTAGATTGACGGGGCAGCAACTGCCAACTATCGATTCTATGGCGGCACCGACATCCGGGACGGTGGAGATATGCCCGCCGCTCTCGCCGTCCGACATAGTAAAGTCCAGCGGTCTTTCGATATCGAAGTCGCTGCCAGACCCGCGCGGCGCGGCACTTCCGCCGCGCAGCAGATGCATGGGCTCGGCCAGTCTTATCGTGGCCGCAGGGTCGCTTGTCGATATGCTGTCAACCGGCCAGTCCGACAGTATCCTGTAGACGGCTCCAATGAGAAGCGGCACAGAGCACGCCTGACCTTCGTTCGCGATCACAACCATGTCGCCGAGGTTGCTTGGCCCGTCGCATGTAATTGTGATGCGTGTGCTGTCGTGAGTCGCGGTGAAGGAGAGCCAGTAGTAGGCGTTTTCGCTGGAGTTGGGGTTCCAATCGATTCGTATTGCGTCGTCGGCGTCGAGCGATGCGGAGAGAATTGCGCCGCAGTTGGCGTTGAGCCAGTCGATTCCGGTGCCGAAGCAGTTGCCGTCGTATGCTTTTGGCGTGGAGTCGATCGTATTGTCGAGGCCATCGTCATCCCAATCGTATGGGTTGATGGACTTGTAGACGCGTCCAACCTCGTTTGACCATGTCTCGAACCATCCGTTGTCTTTCATTATGATCTGCGGCGTTTGTGTCGCCGCCGAGAAATACATTCTCCCAGCAGATTGCGTAGCCGCCGTCGCATGGCCCGTGCCAGATGCGGCTTCGGCCCTGCATCGCGAGGACTCTGCCGCTTATGCCAGTGGAAATTTCGCGCCCTGTGTCGTGCGGCGCAAAGCGGATGCGCCCGTCGATGAACCACCACGCAGAGGAATAATGCGTATCGTTCGAGCCGAATGGGAATGACCATTCGCCAAAGTCTATAAAGTTCCGTCCGAAGCTCGACGCCGCTCCATGGATGTGTGCGTTGCCGACGTATGTCGCATTCGCCGGCATCGTGAAGCTGTGGCCGATGTCGTTTGTCTCGTAGGCGAAGCGGTAGCCCTGTGCGATCTCCTCGTCAGATACTGTCTGCGGAAGCATCCTTGGAGAAAGTCGCGGCGGCGTCGGCAGCCCCTGCGTGCCGTCGCCGCCGTTTTGATGTTTCTGCGCCTGCACTGTCGCAACGACTGCAATGCTCGCGAGGGCGACCTTCAGGAGGTTCGGCATCGCCATGAAGCTTGCACACGCCGCCTTGAGCGGCCTGCGCAGCAACATCGCTGCGAGAAGCCCGCAGAACGAGAGCGCGGCAAATGTGCCGACGATGTTCCAGTTTATACAGTCCATTGCAATGCCTCCTAATGATTTCCTCTTCGCACGGCCTCCCCGTGCGGGCGGCGAGAGTATAGCAGAATACGGCTTTCCGCAAGTATACGTGAAGTATACGTTTGCGAGAAAAACGGCCTTGAAGTATACGTTTGCGTATACTTCGCGGAAAATCTGCATTTTCAGGGCTTCGTTTGGCCTTGAATTGTGGTATACTCTGCGCCGTCTGCAAGACGCAGAAAGGAAACGTCAAACGTCAACATGAAACACATCAAGAAAATCGCATTGGCCTTTGTCGTTATGGCGGGGCTTTTCTCGTTCGCCGCCGAGCGCGTCGACTTCTCCAACCGCCCGCTTCTCGCGGGCCGCGCATCGCTCACCGAGACGGGCTACATAGAGCACCGCACGCTCGGCGTCGCGCGCATGTCACCCGAACTTGCGATGCCAATCGAGCTCGTCTACGAGGCGTCTTCCGAGAAGACTGGCGCGTTCGGCTTTGCGTGGCGCTCCCCTCAGCTGGAGTCGTCTGCCGCGTGGGACAAGGACGGAACTCGCCCTGGGGCGAGAAGGTCAAGTTCTTCCCGAAGAACGAGAAGGCCCCGAAGGACGCCGTCAAGATAGAGGTCGTCGAGGATGCGAAGAAGGGCCGCGGCTACTACGCGCCATACTCCGAGTGGGAGGCGGACGTCTCGTCCGGCAAGCCCGAGGCCGACGGCAACTGGATTGTCAGGGGCAGGAAGTCTCTCGTCGGTTGGGAGTTCGCCTACTCGTCGGGCAAGCTTGCGAAGATTACGGCTCCTACCGGCCGCAGCGCCGACTTCTCGTACGACGCCGACGGACGCTTCGTCGCAGTCTCGCACAACGGCACGGCGTTCGTCTCGCTCGCCTACGACGGGGCGCTCGCCAAGTCCGTGACTGTCGCGGGCGTGACGACCGCGCTCGCCTACGAGAACCGCACGCTCGAGATCCTTCCCCGCACCAAGGACGGCAAGGTCGCGCATCCCGTCCGTCCGCAGCTCGTCTCGATGAAGCGCGGCTCTT
Source organism: uncultured bacterium (assembly GCA_902780865.1). GTDB lineage: Bacteria > Verrucomicrobiota > Kiritimatiellia > RFP12 > UBA1067 > UBA1067. The sequence continues at coordinate 164 of CACZHC010000041.1, read as the reverse complement.
TGAACGCTGTCAACTTCAGCTACGCTGGAAACTACCTCGCGTCGATTTCGCAGGGCGCGATGCGCGAGGACATCGCCTTCGAGAAGGCGGACCGCACTGCGCGCATCGTCTCCGACGGCGACTTCTCGTATTCCTATGGCGGCGGCGTGACGCTCCGCGACAAG
>CACZHC010000040.1 GCA_902780865.1 uncultured bacterium | reverse complement strand
AGACGAGCTCTACGAGGCGGCGAAGGAACTTGCCGCGCCGCTTGACCTCGTGAAGTACGTCCACGAGCACGGAAAGCTCCCTGTCGTCAACTTTGCGGCCGGCGGCGTTGCTACGCCTGCGGACGCGGCGCTCATGATGGAGCTTGGCGCAGAGGGCGTTTTCGTGGGCTCCGGCATCTTCAAGTCGGGCGACCCCGCGAAGCGCGCCGCGGCGATTGTGCAGGCGGTCACGAACTGGCAGGACTCGAAGCTCCTCGCCAAGCTTTCCGAAAACCTCGGTCCCGCGATGGTTGGCATCAACGCGGACGAGATCGAGACGATCATGGAAGAACGCGGAAAGTAGTTTTCAACGCAGAGTCGCAGAGACGCAAAGTGCGCAGAGAGTTGTATCTGGGACAGTTCTCCGCATCGACATTGTTAAACTCGGCAAAACACTTTCTCTGCTCAGCGTACTCCGCGTCTCTGCGTCTCTGCGTTAAATAATTAGAATAGAGAAGAAATGAAAGTCGGAGTATTAGCAGTTCAGGGGGCGTTTGCCGAGATGGAGGCATATTGGCGCGCAGAAGGCGCTGACGTATTTGAGATACGCCAGCTCGCCGACCTTGGGCGGCCGGTGGACCTCCTCGCCCTTCCCGGCGGCGAGTCGACCGTGCAGGGGAAACTCCTCAAAGACCTCGGGCTTTTTGATCCGATCAAGAAGCTTATCGACGGCGGGCTTCCCGTCTTCGCGACATGCGCGGGGCTAATCCTGCTTGCGGAGAAGATCGACGACCCTGGAAGCCGAGACGGAACGCGTCCGGAACAATGGTTCGGCGCCCTTCCCGTCGCCGTCAGGCGCAACGCCTACGGTCGGCAGCTCGGGAGCTTCACGACGCGCGGCGATTTCGACGGCAAGCACGATTTCCCGATGACGTTCATCCGCGCGCCCGCGATAACGGACTTGCTCTCGCCGGACATCGAGGTGCTCTCGACATTCGACGGCGCGCCCACCGCGGTCCGATGGCGCAACATAACCGCCTTCACCTGGCATCCGGAGCTCAACGCCACAGCTTAATCGCAAAAATGGTATAATGTCCACATGACACTCCAGCAGCTTAAGTATGCGGACGCAGTAGCGACGTACGGCAGTATCAGCGAGGCCGCGCGGCGCGTCTTCGTCACGCAGCCGACGCTCACCGAGTCGATTCGCGCGCTCGAAGAAGAGCTCCGCACCGCCATCTTCTCACGGTCGGCGCGCGGCATCGCCGTCACGCGGGAGGGCGAGGAGTTCCTCGCCTCGGCGCGGCAGATTCTCGACGACGCCGCGAGAATCCAGGAGAAGTATACGGGCAAGGCGGTGAGGAAACCGCAGTTCGCCGTCTCCTGCCAGCACTACGCCTTCGCGGTCGAGGCCTTCATGGAAGTCGTAAAGGAATGCGAAGCCGCCGCCTACGACTTCACGCTCCGAGAGACCGTCACGAGCGAGATTATCGAAGACGTCGCACGCCACCGCAGCGAAATCGGCGTCATGTACCTCTCGTCCCGCAACGAGCGGGTGATAACGAAGCTCCTCAAAAACGAGGGGCTCAAGTTCGAAGAGCTCTTCGTGTCGCATCCTCACGTCTTCCTCGCGCCAAGCGCAAGGGCGGCGTCGCCCCGGCGGAACTCGACGACTATCCTTTCATCTCGTTCGAGCAGGGAACCGAGAACGCGCTCTACTTCGCGGAAGAGGTGATGCCGTCGATCGACCGCAAGAAGAACATCCGCGTGCGCGACCGCGCCACCATGACCAACCTCATCCTCGGGCTCAACGGCTTTACCGTTGCCTCCGGCGCGCTTTCAAGGGAGTTGAACGGCCCAGACGTCGTCGCCGTGCCGCTGAAGATGGACGAGATGATCCGGGTCGGGCTCGTCATGCAGGGCGACACGCCCCTATCGTCGGCGGGCAAGATCTTCGTCTCCGCCATTCGCAAGTGCTGCGCCGAGCGCAGCTACGACGCCGCGGGGCTTTGATGGAATGTACGACATGTCCGACGGAATAGAGAGAGACGAGGCGCTGGCGCTCCTGAAACCGGAGCGTAGAGAAGAGCTTCGCGAGCGCGCGCACGAGACCGAGAACTGCAAGTGGTGCGCGCAGTCGGCGCACTGGAAGACCGGCTGCGAGACGTACGGCTGGGTCGGAACCGATGCGTGCGTCAAGGCGGCGAAGGAGGCGGCGGCGAACGGCGCGGACAGGATAGGCATCGTCACCTCCGGCCGCACGCTTTCCCACGAGGATGTCGAGAACGTCTGCGCGGCATTGAGGGCGATGCGCGAGGCGGCGCCGAAAATCGGGCTTTGCGCTTCGCTCGGGCTCCTCTCCGAAGAAGACCTCGCAAAGCTAAAGGCGGCGGGGCTCCAGCGCTTCCACTGCAACCTCGAAACCGCGCCGTCGCTCTTCCCGTCGCTCTGCACGACGCACACGCCGGCCGACAAGCTCGCCACCTTGCGCGCCGCGAAGAAGCTTGGTTTCCAGATCTGCTGCGGCGGCATAATCGGAATGGGCGAGACGGACGAGCAGCTCGTCGAGTTCGCCTTTGCGCTCAAGGAAATCGCGCCTGACTCGATCCCGGTCAACGTGCTGCACCCGATCGAGGGGACGCCGCTCGCAGACCGCGGCATCCTCGATCCCGAGCGCGTCGTCGATTCCGTCGCGCTTCTTCGGCTCGTCAATCCGTCGACGCCGCTTCGCTTTGCAGGCGGACGCCGCGACATGACAGACAAAACCGCGGCGAAGTGCATCTATGTCGGAATGTCGGCCGGCATCGCGGGGCCGCTCCTCACGACGCCCGGCGCAGACTTCGACGACGACAGGCATCTCGCCGTCCGGGCCGGCTACTCCGTTGGTGTAAAAAAGGCAGCATGCTGACAACCTATATCATCGGATCGCTGGCGCTGATCGTAAAGCCCGGACCGGATTTGACCTGCACCATCGCGACGGCGCTCTCGGACGGCAAGGCCCGCGCCGCCACGCTGATGTTGGGGCTTGTCGCCGGATGCTGGCTCTGGATACTCCTCTTGACCGCGGGCGTCGCCTCGTTTTTCACCGCCCACCCTGCGACAATGTCCGCAATCCAGATTGCCGGAGCCGCCTATATCGCGTATCTCGCCTACGGCGCGTTTGCAGACGCGATCCGCAGCTTCCGCGCTGCGTCGCCTGATGCGCTCCGTCCCGCGAGCGGGCGGGGCTTCCGGCTTTTCCTCCGCGGGATTGCGATGTCGATGTCGAATCCGCTCACGATCCTCTTCTTCCTCGCGTTCCTGCCGAGCTTCACGCGCCCGGACTGGCCGCCGACTTTTTCCGCGCCAAGCTCGTCGGCTCGGTGAAGGCGACGGCCACCTTGAAGCTCGTCTCGGCCTTGATGCTCGCCGCAGTCGTCGTGGTGCTTGCGTGCAATATCTTCTAAGAAGCCGCCTCATAAATAAATACCATGAATTTCCATGTTGACTTTGCGGCAACCGTTCATGGTATAATATGACCGCAACATGGTTCTCCACATACGTCCACATACGTCGCGGCGGAAAAAGCGTTCAACCGCAAGTACGAATACTTCCCGGGATACGAAATGCCAGGCGTAATGTTCTACATAGGGACAAAGATAAGATTTTAAAAGCACATGGAGACAGGGAAAGGAACTCGATGACGACACGTTTCAAAATTGACGGCCTCAAGGTGTCGCTGCTCGGCTACGGCGCAATGCGCCTGCCGACGGTAGACGGCGGCCACGCCAACGGCTGGGCGAAGGACGGCTATTCGGCCTCCGGCATCGACCAGAAGCTGCTCGACGCCCAGATAAAGTACATGCTCGATCACGGCGTCAACTACTTCGACACCTCTCCTGCGTACTGCAGGGGCGAGTCGGAAGCCCGCATTGGCCGGGCGCTCAAGGCAAGCGGCTACGCGCGCGGCGACTACGTCATCGCGACGAAGCTCTCCAACTTCGCGCCGCAGCAGTATCCCCTCGACAAGTGCAAGGAGATGTTCGAGAATTCGCTGAAATTCCTGCAGACGGACTACATCGACAACTACCTGCTCCACGCGATCGGCAACGGCGGCTTCAAGACGTTCTCCAGCCGCTATCTGGAAAACGGCGCCCTCGACTGGTGCGTGAAACTGCGCGAGGAGCGCCGCATCCGCAACCTCGGATTCTCCTTCCACGGAGACCCCAAGACATTCGAATGGTGCCTCGACAACCACGAGAAATACAAATGGGACTTCTGCCAGATACAGATGAACTACGTCGACTGGCGACATGCAAAGGAGACGAACGACCGCAATCTCGACGCGGAATACCTGTACCGCCGCCTCACGGAGCTCAAGATACCCGTCGTAATCATGGAACCCCTTCTCGGCGGACGCCTCGCACGCTACAACTACGCGCTTGCGAAGGAGCTTACCCCCCTCGATCCCGAGGCGTCGCTCGCCAAGTGGGCGCTCCGCTTCTGCGGAACGTATCCAAACGTAATGACGGTCCTCTCGGGAATGACGTTCACGGAACACATCGAGGAGAACGTCGCCACGTTCTCGCCGCTTAAGCCGTGCTCTGAAGACGAGCTCGCCGCGCTCGAGCGCGCGGCGCAGGCGCTCCTCAAGCTCAACACCATCCCGTGCAACAACTGCAACTACTGCATGCCATGCCCCTACGGGCTCGACATCCCGGCGATCCTGACGTTCCGCAACGCGGTGCTGACGGCAAAGACGTTGCCCTCCGCGCGAGAGGTCCTCAAGATGTACGCGACGGCCGTTCCGGAGGAACTGCGGCGCGCAGACCACTGCACCGGCTGCGGCAGATGCAATCCGCATTGCCCGCAGTCGATCAACATCCCGAAGGAACTTGCGCTGATCGACGAATGGATTGATTCGCTCAAGAACGAGGAGGCCCGCCGATGAAGACGAAGAAACTCATAAAGGCGCTTGTCGCCGCCGCCATGCTCGCCTGCGTCACCGCCGCGTTCTTTGGCTGCGACACCGACCTCGCCTGCCGCATCCAGCCCGCCGCGACAATCTGGTTCCTCGTAGTCCTGCTGCTGACGCCGATCGTAGGGCGACTCTTCTGCGAGTGTTTCTGCCCGCTTGGGATAATCCAGTCGATAGTCAACTGGATCTTCCATCCGAAGACGAAAGTGCGCCGCGTCTGCACGCGGCTCCCCGAGTCGCACGCGCAGCAGACAGTCCGTTGGACTGTCCTCGCCGTTTCGGTCGTGCTTGCCGCGACTGGCTTCGGCGCAATCGGCTGGCTACTGACGCCATATTCGATCTACGGCAAGGCGCTGACGCTCTTTGCGCCAGGCGTCGCCATCTTCGCGGCAGTCGTCGTCCTCGCCGCGCTCGGCAAGGGACGACTCTGGTGCAACTGGATATGCCCGGTCGGAACGCTTTTCAATATCCTTTCAAAGAAGAGCGTGTGCGCCCACAAGATAGGCCCCGGCTGTGCAAACTGCAAGGCGTGCTTCGGAACGGGTGCCGCGGGGCGGCCGGCAGACGAGACAGGCAAGACGGACGGAACGAGCGTAACGCGCCGCGAAGCGCTCAAGGGCGTCGCGGTTCTCGCCGCGACGGAGGCCGTCGACAAGACGACTGACGGCGGCTACGCTCCCGTATCGCTCCCCGGCGTTCCCGAGCGCCCTGCGGCCGTCCTGCCGCCAGGGGCCGTAGATCGCAAGGTCTTCAACGTGAAGTGCGTCGCCTGCGGGCTTTGCATCACGAACTGCAAGGGCAACTGCCTCTCGGCTTCTACGAACCTCAAGCGCTTCGGCCAGCCCGAGATGGACTTTAGGCGCGGCTACTGTCTCCTTGGCTGCAACTACTCCTGCGGCCATGTCTGCCCGACTGGCGCAATCAACTGGATTCCGCGTCTCGCGCGAAAGAACGTCCACATGGGTCACGCGATATGGAAAAAGGACATCTGCATCCGCACTACCGACGGCGTCGAGTGCACGGCATGTTCGCGCAAGTGTCCCGTCGGGGCAATACACATCGTCGAGGGCTTCCCGGTGGTGGACAAGGCGGTGTGCATCGGCTGCGGCGCATGCGAGCATGTCTGCCCCGCGCGTCCGATGCCGGCGATTTTCGTCAAGGGCTTCGAGCGGCAGCGGCTCGTCTGGCCGATTGACGAAGGTGGGCTTCTCGCGGAGATGAAGACGCTCGTCATGAGCGGCGTCTCATGCGTCGCGGCAAAAGACGGCGTGATAGTGGCCCAGGAAAAAGGCCGCGGGATCATGCCGATAATGAAGCTTCTTTCCGACGGAAAGCTCGCACATGCGCTTGTCGTGGACAAGGTAGTAGGCCGCGCGGCGGCTGCAATCTGCATCGTCGGCAAGGCGAAGAAAGTCCATGCCATGATGATGAGCGCAGACGCGGCGTCGCTTCTCAAGGCACACGGGGTCGAGGCGAGCGCAGACAAGACCGTTCCGAAAATCTTGAACCGCGACCTCACCGACGGCTGCCCAATGGAGCAGACGGTCGAAGGTCTCGACGATCCCGCCGAAATGGTCAAGGCGCTCAAAGAGCGTGTCATGAAATAGTCGCTTTCCCCATCGCAAAACGCAAGCGCTTTCGCCTGGCATCGCAAGCGGGAGTGTTTCATTCGCCACGCGCAAGTCCGACCGCGGCAAAGCCGAATCGGAGCGCAGACGCCGCGCCGAAGCAAAGCAAAAAGCCACCAAGCGAGCAGACATAGCCGCCTTTGACCGCAAGGTGGAGAAGCGCGGGATATGCAAGGTGGAGCGGCACAAGCCAGCATAGAAAGCCGTAGCGGCCTGCCGACACCTCTGCGTTTGTGTAGAACACCTGGCATGTCGTAAGCACCGTAATCAGGACAAGCCACGGCATGTAGCGGACATACTCGGCATAGCAATCCCCCGTCGGCACAAGCCCCAGGAGCTCCCTGCCCCAAAGAGAGTACGCAACCGACATCACCGCCGCCGCGGCAACTGCCACTGCCGAGCACTTCAGGACGAAGGGACGCGTTGAACGGCTTTGCTGTGCCGCCTCGGCAGTGTAGGGAAACATCACGAGCATGAGCGGGAACGTAAGGTAGTGCAGGAAGTCGGCGAAGCGAGAAACCATGTAGTATCCGGCGGAAATCTCAAAGGGCAGCGACGTGCGAAGCAACGTCTGCTCGACGAGCGACGCCGCCATCGGCGTCGCCTGGTACGCTACGACCGCGAGAAACGCGAGAAATATGCGGCGTGCGGCCGCCGCGTTCCAGTATGGGCTCGGCGGCACGGCGAGGTCGCGATGCAGCGCCAAGACGCTACCGGCAATGCGGAAAAGCGGCAGCGCCACCTGCCCCGCGAAATATCCGGCAAGCGCCTTGACCGGCATGACGGCCAGCATGACCAGAAAGCGAACGACGGAACCGCCAAGCTCCACGGCCGCAAGCGGCGCAAAGCGCTTCAGCGCCTGGAGGGCGTCGGTGTATACCGGCGCAAGGCACCCGAGAAACGCCGCCGACACCGCAAGCACGCCGACGGATGCGTCCGAAACGCGCATCGCGCCGAGGAAGCGAGGCACGACAACTGCCGCAAGCGCCAGAAACGCGACGAGAAGAGCGGCAAACACCGCGAACATGCCGCGCAGCAGCGACTTGACCTTGCCGCGCTCGCCGGCAGCGTAGAGGCACGCCGACTCGCGCATCATGACCATCGCGAAGGCGAACACGGGCAGCGCCAGAAACGTCGCAAAGGAACTCACCGGCAGCACTGCGCCGATGTCTTCTGGCAAGACGTAGCGCGGGACGAACCACAGCCCTGCGGCGACATTTACGAGGTCACCCGCGCGCAACGCCAGGAAAAGGAGGAGCGCACTCCTCGCAAAGGCGGGCATTCCCGCCTTAGAACTCATAGCTCAGCGTAAACATTAAATTTCCCAGGCCTTTCGGTCGCCGCGTTTTGTTGGTGGATTATACCAAATTTCACGCTCCATCGCCACCGCGAATATGCTATAATCACTCCTATTCCAGCCCCATGGCGACAGAAGAGGTCAAATGAAGATAAAAGACATACTTGCAAAGGGACTCCCGTCCGTCTCGTTCGAGATATTTCCGCCTCGCAGCGACTCTCCCTTCGAACCGGTGAAGGAAGCAGTTGAGCGCCTGGCACGCCAGCGCCCGTCGTTCATGTCGGTTACATACGGTGCCTCTGGCAATGCCCAGGCAAACACGGTTGAAGTCGCCTCTTTCGTGCAGAAGTGCGGCGTTCCGGCGCTCGCTCACCTCACATGCATCGCCGCCACAAAGGACAGCATCGACGGAGAGGTGGCGGCGTTGCGCAGTGCCGGCATAGAGAACGTCCTATGCCTGCGCGGAGACCTTCCGAAAGGCGCGGAAGAACAGGCACAAGGCCCCTTCCAGCATGCCGTGGACCTCGTGCGCGCCCTGCGGCCCGCAGGTTTCTGCCTCGGCGGCGCATGCTATCCGGAATGCCATCCCGACTGCGCGCACATGGAAGACGACATCTTGCATCTGCGCGAAAAAGTAGAGGCGGGGCTTGACTTCGTCACCACGCAGATGTTCTTCGACAACAACATCTTCTACCGCTACCTCTCGAAGCTGCGCGACAGGGGCGTTACGGTGCCGGTGATCGCGGGCATAATGCCGGTCACGAACGGCAAGCAAATCGCACGAATCTGCCGCCTCTCGGGGACATACCTGCCAAGCCGCTTCAAGGCGATAGTCGACCGCTACGGGGAGAGGCCCCCGGCCATGCTCGACGCCGGCGTCGCCTACGCTACGGAGCAGATCGTCGACCTCTTCGCAAACGGCATAAACGCCGTGCACGTCTACACGATGAACAGGCCAGAAGTCGCCGAGCGCATTATGGCGAACCTGCGAAGCATACTGTCGGACGATGACCGTTGACCTCTCCGAGATCGCGCGCTACATGCGCATGGGCACTTCCTTGCCGGAGGGCGAGCTCGCCGCGCGCATCGAGAAGCTGCGCGACGAGGCACTTGGAATCGTGCGCACCGCCCACACATGGCGGCGGTTTAAAGTATCCGACGGCGCGATAAAGTCGGGCTCGGTGCAACTCGAGATCGGCGGGTCCCTCGCACGGCACATCGAGGGATGCCACGACGCGTTTCTTGTGTGCGGGACGATTGGACCCGCGTTCGACGCGTTCCAGCGCCGCGCGTCCGTGTCGTCGGGAGTCGACGCGCTCGTCGTGCAGGCCATCGGCGCGGCACTCATCGAGAAATGGATGGACGAGACGGAAGACGAGATACGAAAAGAGCTCGCGCCTGGCGAATCGCTCGTCTCTCGCTACTCGCCGGGCTACGGCGACTTTCCTCTCTCCGCGCAGCGCACGCTCCTCGCCCTTCTCGACGCGCCGCGACGCGCCGGAGTGTCGCTAACGGACTCGCTTCTAATGGTTCCGTCGAAATCGGTAAGCGCCGTCATCGGCGTCAAGAAAGGCATGTCGTCAGAATGACCGACTTCACAGCACAAACCGGCCGCGTCTTTTTCCTGGACGGCGGAATGGGCACGCAGCTGCAGGCAAAGGGCCTCCAGCCCGGCGAAGTCCCCGAACTCTGGAACCTCTCGCGTCCAGGCGACGTTCGCGCCGTACACGAGGCATACTTCGCCGCTGGCGCTGACACGGTGTACACCAACACCTTCGGCGCAAATGCCGCGAAGTACCACGGCGACGCGCCGCTCTCGGACGTAATCACGGCAGCTGTCGGGATTGCGCGAGAAGCCGCGGCCGCCGTCGGGGGGAAGCGCTTCGTTGCGCTCGACGTCGGGCCTACGGGTCGACTCCTCAAGCCCTCGGGCGATTTCGAATTTGACGCGGCCTACGACGCCTTCGCGGAGCAAGTCGCCGCCGGGGCCAAGGCGGGAGCAGATCTCGTCGTGGTCGAAACGATGGGCGACACTTACGAAACCAAGGCGGCAGTCCTCGCGGCGAAGGAGAACTCGTCGCTCCCGGTCGTAGCGACAGTCGCGCTCGGCGAAGACGGCAAGCTCCTTACGGGCGCCGACGTCGAATGCGTCGCGGCGATCCTCGAGGGACTTCGCGTGGACGCGCTCGGCTTCAACTGCGGCTTCGGGCCAGACTTGATGCTGCCGTACGTCAGGCGCCTTGCCGCCGTGACATCCCTTCCCATCGCCGTCAAGCCAAACGCCGGGCTTCCACAGATAGTCGACGGGCGCACGGTCTTTACGGTCGGCCCAGATGAATTTGCCCGCGATGTCGCCGCGCTCGTCGATGCCGGTGCGTCAATCGTGGGCGGATGCTGCGGAACGACTCCAGCGCACATCGCCGCCGTGAAAGCGGCTCTCGGGACGCGGGCAATCAAGCCGCATTCTCCAACGCCGAAGACCGTCGTCGCCTCTGGCTCGCGCACAGTGGAAATCTCGATGGACGACACCGTAATAATCGGGGAGCGCATCAACCCCACCGGCAAGAAGAAGCTAAAGGCCGCACTTACCGAAGGCGACGTCGCATACGTGCTGAGAGAGGCAGTCTCGCAGGCCGATGCGGGTGCGCACATCCTCGACGTCAACGTCGGCGTTCCGGGAATCGACGAGCCAGCCGTACTCGACTCGACGATACAGGCCGTTCAGAGCGTCACCGACCTTCCCCTCCAGATCGACACTTCAGACCCGAAGGCCCTTGAGCGGGCGCTGAGGCACTACAACGGCAAGGCGCTCGTAAACTCCGTGAACGGCAAGGAAGAATCGATGTCGGCCGTTCTCCCTCTCGTCGCGAAGTACGGCGGCGCCGTAGTCGCGCTCACTCTCGACGAGGCCGGAATACCGCCTACTGCCGACGGCCGCATCGCAATCGCCAAGAAAATCCTCGCAAGGGGAGCGGAATACGGTCTTAAGCCCTCCGACTTCGTAGTAGACGTTCTCTGCCTCGCCGTCAGCGCAGACGCACAGAGCGCGAACGTGATACTTGAATCCCTGCGCAGGGCGAGAAGCGAGCTCGGCTGCCGCACGTGCCTCGGGGTGTCGAACATCTCCTTCGGGCTTCCGGCACGCCCCCTTCTCAATGCGACGTTCTACACGATGGCACTCGCAAACGGGCTCTCCGCCGGCATCGTCAATCCCCTTGCCACCGACATGATGACTGCCTATCATGCCTTCCGCGCACTGACGGCAAAAGAAGCAACATGCGCGGAGTGGATCGACCGCTTCAGGGAATGGACTCCCGCCTCATCTGTGTCGGCGACTGGCGGCAAATCCGCCGCGCCCGGGGCCCAAGTCGATGCCGCGCAGGCGGAATCTCCAATCGCGACCGCAATTCGCCACGGGCTTAAATCCGACGCAGCGGCTGCGGCAAAGGCCGCGCTTGCCGGCGGAGCGGCGGCACTTGACGTCATCGGCAACGACATCGTGCCCGCGCTCGAAGTCGTCGGCAAGGGCTTCGAGGCCGGCACAATGTTCCTTCCCCAGCTCCTAATGGCGGCAGAAGCGGCCGGCGCAGCATTCGAGGTCGTCAGGGCGTCGTTGCCAACAAGGGATGGCGGGAGCGTGAGGGGGCCGATCATAATGGCAACGGTCAAGGGCGACATACACGACATCGGCAAGAACATCTGCCGGGCGCTACTTGAGAACTATGGGTTCAAGGTGATAGACCTCGGACGCGACGTTCCCCCAGAGGCGGTCGTTACCGCGGCACTTCGGGAAAACGCACGTCTCGTCGGGCTCTCCGCGCTTATGACGACTACCGTCGGAGCAATGGAAGAGACGATACGCCTCGTCCACGAGCGTGTCCCTGGGTGCCTTGTAACAGTCGGCGGCGCCGTGCTGACTGCCGATTTTGCCGAAAAGATTGGCGCCGACCACTACGCACGAAATGCGATGGGGCTTGTCAGGTTCGCCGAATCCATCTTTCCATAAGCCGCAGCAGGCGGAAATGCCATAGTTGTTTACACCGATTTGGATTCTCCGAGGGCGGGCGTTACAAATAATGTAAAAGCCGCCCTTTCCAAAGCCGTCATCAGGGCGTTGGCACAAAATGTGCTTTTCTCTCTTTGATATGCAAAGAGTACACGACATCTATCGCCCGACCGAGGAGCGCAAAAGCGACTGGAACGAAGTCGAGCGGCCCCTTACAGACGACGAACTGAAGGAACAGACCTCGCGCTGCATGAACTGCGGCCAGCCCTTCTGCCATGCCTACGGCTGCCCTCTCGGGAACCTTGTTCCCGACCAGAATCGCGCCGTGGCACAGGGCGACTGGAAACGCGCCTACGACCTCCTTAGCCAAAACTCCGACTTCCCCGAATTCACCTCGCGCATCTGTCCAGCTCTGTGCGAGGCTTCTTGTGTACACCAGCTTGACGAAGAGTCCGTCATGGTGCGACAGTCGGAGAAGCGCATTATTGAAACCGCCTTCAATAACGGCTGGGTCGTGCCGCGTCCGCCCGCGCAGGAGAACGGCAAGAAGGTGGCGATAATCGGCGCAGGTCCCGCAGGACTTTCCGCCGCGGTCACGCTTCGCCACCGCGGCTGGGCGGTCACGGTCTACGAACGTCGCGCCAACATCGGCGGGCTTCTCCGCTACGGCATCCCCTGCTTCAAGCTCGACAAGGCGCTTATCGAACGCCGCCGTAAGATCCTCGAATCGGAAGGCATCAAGTTCGTTACTGGCTGCGAAGTCGGAAAGGATATTTCCGCGGAATGGCTCGCAAGGGAAAACGACGCCGTAGTCGTCGCAATCGGAACTCCTGCGGCGCGCGATCTCAAGATTCCAGGACGCGAACTTAAAGGAGTCCACCTCGCGCTTGAACTGCTTGAAGGCCAGAACCGCTTCCTCACCGGCGAGATTCCCGCGGCGCCGATTTCCGCAAAGGGCAAGAAGGTTCTGGTAATTGGCGGCGGCGACACGGGCTCGGACTGCGTCGGCACGTCGATACGCCAAGGCGCAAAGTCGGTGACGCAGATCGAGATCATGCCGAAGCCGCCGGACGAGCGCGACGCCTCTACCCCCTGGCCGCTCTGGCCTTACATGCTCCGCACGAGCTCAAGCCACAAGGAAGGCTGCGAGAGGCGCTGGAACCTCAACTCGCTCAAGTTCGTCGGGAAAGACAGCGTAGAGGGCGTAGAGGTAGAGACCGTCGAATGGGAGTTCTCCCCCGAGGGTCGCCCGATGAAGTTCAAGAGCGTGCCGGGCACGAAGGAACTCATCAAGGCCGACCTCGTGTTTCTCGCAATGGGCTTCACAGGCGTTCCGACGACAAGCCCGATCGTCGCGCAGCTCGGCCTACAGCAGACGCCGCGCACGGCGCTCATACCGGATGCCGCAAAGAACATATACTGCGTCGGCGACTGTGCAAACGGCGCGTCGCTCGTCGTTCGCGCGCTCGCAAGCGGAAAGTCACTGCAGATATAGGAAAAGACCATGTGCGGAATAGTGGGATTCACTTCAAGGAACAAGTCGGCTGTCGGACCGCTCGTAAACGGCCTCAGGCGGCTTGAGTACCGCGGCTACGATTCGGCTGGCGTCGCGCTTGAATCTGCAGAAGGCATAAAAGTCTACAAGCAGACGGGAAAAGTCGCCAAGCTCGACAATCTCCTTTCGCGGGCCCTTCCCGAAAGCGAGCGCGGCAAGTACACAATCGGCATCGCGCACACGCGTTGGGCGACGCACGGTCTTCCGACCGTAGCCAACGCGCACCCGCATGTAGCAGACAACGGAAGTCTCGCTCTCGTCCACAACGGCATCATCGAGAACTACGCGGCGCTCCGCGCGGGGCTCGAGAAACGCGGCGTGAAGTTCCTTTCGCAGACCGACACCGAAGTCATCGCGCATCTGATCGCCGCGTTCGACAAAGGTGACCTCTTAGCAGCCGCGGCCGAGGCGCTCAAGCGCGTCGAGGGCACCTATGGCATCGCCGCGATATCTGAAAAGCATCCTGGCGAGATGGTCGTCGCTCGCAAGGGCAGCCCTCTCGTCATAGGCGTTGGAGAAGACGACATCGTCGTCGCGAGCGACGTGTCGGCAATAGTCGCGTATACCCGCCAGGTAATCTACCTCAAGGACGGCGATATCGCGCGCATTACGCCGAACGGCGTCGACATCCACACTCTCGACAACTCTCCCGTCACCCGCGAAGTGCAGGAGGTGGACTGGGATATCGGCGCGATAGAAAAAGGCGGCTACGAGCACTTCATGATCAAGGAGATATTCGAGCAGCCCGACGCGCTTGCAAACACGATTCGCGGGCGACTCGATCCCGCAGGAGGGACGGCGTTTCTCTCGGGGCTCTCGCTCTCGCCGCGCGATCTCGCCGCCGTTAGGCGCGTCGTCATCGTGGGGTGCGGAACCTCGCTCCATGCAGGCATGGTAGGCAAATACCTCTTCGAGAAGCTGGCCGACATTCCGACAGACCCAGAGCAGGCGGCTGAATTCAGGTATTCGAACCCGATCGTCGGACCAAACGACTGGGTGATGGCGCTTTCGCAGTCTGGCGAGACGGCCGATACGCTTGCGGCCGTCCGCGAGTCGATCAGGAAAGGCGCACTCGTCTCGGGACTTTGCAACGTCGTCGGCTCGACGATCGCCCGCGAGGCCGGGCGTGGCGTCTATCTCCACGCAGGACCCGAGATTTCCGTCGCATCCACGAAGGCTTTTACCGCGCAGGTGACAGCCCTTCTCATGATGGCGCTCAAACTCGGCAGGACGCGCCGCCTCTCCTTCGAGGACGGCGACCGGCTTGTCAAGGAAATCTCGCGTCTCCCCGAACTCGTCAAGAAGGTGCTCGAGGGGAACGAGGCAATCGCGAAAGTCGCGGAGAAGTACGCGAAGGCGGACGACATGTTCTTCATCGGGCGCGGGATGCTGCACCCCGTGGCGCTCGAAGGAGCGCTCAAGATAAAGGAAGTCGCCTACGTCCATGCTGAGGGCTACCAGGCGGCGGAGCTCAAGCACGGGCCAATCGCGCTCCTCTCCGAAAAGACGCCTGTCGTCGCACTTCTCGCCGACATACCAGGCAAGGAGAAGACGCTCGGCAACGTGCAGGAGTGCCGTGCACGCCTCGCGCCGGTCATCGGTGTGGTGACCGAGGGAGACGAGGCGGCGGCTGCGGCAGTCACTGACGCGCTGACGATTCCAAAGACATGCGCGGAACTGTCGCCCATCGTAACCGTGGTGGCGCTACAGCTCTTCGCATACCACGTCGCACGGCTTCGCGGATGCGAAATCGACCAGCCGCGCAACTTGGCGAAATCGGTAACAGTTGAATGATCTCGAGGAACAGAAGATGAACGGCAAATACGAACAGCAGGGACTCTACAGGAGCGAGTACGAACACGACGCGTGCGGCGTCGGAATGGTGGCGAACCTCTCCGGCGAAGCGAGCCACGACATCGTCGAGAAAGGCATGACGATCCTGAAGCGACTCATGCACCGCGGCGCAACAGGCAACGATCCGGAAACCGGCGACGGCGCAGGGCTTCTTATGAGGATCCCTCATGGGTTCTTCAAGAAGGTGCTCGGAAAATCTTTAACGCGTATCCCCCAGCCGAAGGCTGTCCGCGAAGCGGATGCCCTAGCAGGGGTGAGGCGCAGAGGCGCAGAGTGCGCAGAGACTTTTGGTGTTGCGATGATCTTTGGCGGGGATGGCGAGGAAGGAAAAATAGAAGAAATCGTAAAGAGCGAAGGATGTGAAGTCCTTGGCTGGCGAGACGTGCCGACTAATCCAGACGCCATCGGCCACGATGCGCGTAGCGTTATGCCGAGAATAAGGCAAGTCTTCATCTCTGCGCACTCTGCGACTCTCGGCACTCGCTCCGCTCGGCTTGGCTCGCTACAAAGCGCGAGCCCCGCTTGCGCGGCGGTTACGCGTCTCTGCGTTAAAGACAACAATGACTTCGAACGCCGTCTTTATATCATTCGCCGCGAGATTGAGAAAGCGACGAAGGACACCTATGTCTGCTCCTGCTCTTCGCGCACAATCGTCTACAAGGGGCTCTTGCTCGCGACGCAGATAGAGAAGTTCTACCCCGATCTCTCCGACCCGGACTTCATCTCTCCGTTCGCGATCGTCCACCAGCGCTATTCCACGAACACGTTCCCCACCTGGGAACTCGCGCACCCCTTCCGCGCCATCGCGCACAACGGCGAAATCAACGCGATCAAGGGCAACCTCACCGCGCTCGCGGCGCGCGAATCGACGCTCGAGTCTCCGACCTTCGGCGACGATCTCAAGAAGATACTTCCCATTGTCCACGGCGGTCAGTCCGACTCCGCGTCGCTCGACAACATCTTCGAGCTGCTCGTCGCGGCCGGGCGAGACGCGCCGCACGCGATGATGATGCTCGTTCCACAGGCATGGGGCTCAAAGTACCACATGGGCCACGACGTCCGCGCGTTCTACGAATACCACTCCGCGCTTATGGAGCCATGGGACGGTCCTGCAGCAGTCGCCTTCACAGACGGGCTTGGCCTCGGCGCGACACTGGACCGCAACGGCCTGAGGCCGGCGAGGTGGACGCTCACGAAAAACGGTCTCTTCATCCTTGCGTCCGAGACCGGCGTTCTCGACATCGCGCCAGGCGATGTCGAGCGCCACGGACGACTGAAACCAGGAGCGATACTCTGGCTTGACCTCGAAAAACACCGTCTCATGGAAGACGCCGAGATCAAGAACTTCTACGCGCGGCGCCGCCCCTATCGTCGTTGGGTAAGGGAAAACCAGATCCCGGTTACCGGGCTCTTTACCGAGATTGCCCCTTCTAAGCCGGACGAAGGAGACGAGACAGCTGCCGCTCGGCGGCAGAGATTCGGCTGGTCGCTTGAGGACGTCGAGCTCATTCTGCGTCCTATGGCCGAGACTGGACACGAGCCAGTCGGCGCGATGGGCAACGACGCGGCGCTCGCGTGCCTGAGGGGAGCGGGGAACGGACACTTCAAGATGTTCGACTGCTTCCACCAGCTTTTCGCGCAGGTGACGAACCCGCCGATCGACCCGATCCGCGAAGAGCTCGTCATGTCGATCATGACTTACATCGGCAACGAGGGCAACATCCTCGCAGAGACGCCCGGACACGCGCGGCTCGTAAAGATGACTCGCCCAGTCCTGACCGACGACGAGCTGAAGAGGATGCGCAACATCCCAGACTTTCCCGCAAAAACGCTTTCGATGTACTTCGACGGCGGACTTAAATCCGCTCTCGACGCACTCGCGGCCGATGCACTCGCCGCCGTAAAGGACGGCGCGAAGATCATCATCCTAAGCGACAGAGATGTTTTAGCCGCAAAGAACGCAGAGGACGCAAAGAGGATCCCGCCTCTTCTTGCGGTCGCGGCGGTGAACAAGGCTCTTGTCGATGCGGGCGTGAGACCATCCGTTGGCATCATAGTCGAATCCGGCGAGGTGCGCGAAGTCCACCACTTCGCCGTCCTCCTCGGATTCGGCGCGACAGCCATCAACCCCTATCTCGCCCTTGAGACGGTCGCCGAGATTGGCAAGGACGACACGGTCAAGGCGGCGGCAAACTATGTCACCGCCGTGTGCAAGGGGCTGATGAAGATAATGTCCAAGATGGGCATCTCGACTTTGAGGTCCTATCGCTCGGCTCGCATCTTCGAGGCGGTCGGCCTCGGGCCGAAGATCATGGCCGAATATTTCGACGGCGTCACCTCGCCCGTCGGCGGGCTTGAGATTGAAGACATCGAAGAACTTTTAGCCGCAAAGAACGCAAAGGACACAAAGATAGACGCAGGCGGGGAGTATCGCACCAGGAATGGCGGAGAGGAGCATCTCTGGACGCCGCAGCGTCTCGTCGACTTCCGCGAATCTGTGCGCCACGACGACTACGCGCGCTTCAAGCGCTACACCGACGACATCGACCAGAAGAGCCACGTGACGCTGCGTTCTCAGTTGGAGTTCAAAGTTGGAGTCGGAGAAAGGAACGATTCCACTCTCGAACTCCAACTCAAAACTCGAACTATACAGGGAACAAATGATGTCGAGCCGGCAGACTCCATCGTCCACCACTTCGTAGGCGGCGCGATGTCTTTGGGCTCACTCTCGCCCGAGGCGCACGAGACGATCGCCCTCGCACTGAACGGACTCGGCACGATGTCCAACTCAGGCGAAGGCGGAGAGAATCCCGAACGCTTCGGCACCGAGAAGAACAGCGCAATCAAGCAAGTCGCTTCGGGTCGCTTTGGCGTGACGATCGAGTATCTTAGATCCGCGAAGGACCTGCAGATCAAGCTCGCCCAGGGCGCAAAGCCGGGCGAAGGCGGCCAGCTTCCCGCACACAAGGTGGACGAGTTCGTTGCCCGCCTGAGGCACGCGAAGCCGGGAACGACCCTCATATCGCCGCCGCCGCACCACGACATCTACTCGATTGAGGATCTCGCGCAGCTCATCTACGACCTCAAGTGCGCGAACCCCGAGGCGCGAGTCTCGGTAAAGCTCGTCTCCGAAGCGGGCGTCGGCACGATTGCCGCGGGCGTCGCAAAGGCGCACGCAGACGTAGTCGTCATATCCGGCTTTGACGGCGGCACTGGCGCGGCGCCTCTCACCTCGATGAAGCACGCGGGGCTTCCATGGGAAGTCGGCCTTGCGGAAGCGCACCAGACGCTCGTCAAGAACAACCTGCGCCATCGCGTGAAACTGCAGGTCGACGGACAGCTTCGGACCGGGCGCGACATTGTCGTCGCTGCGATGCTCGGCGCTGACGAATTCGCGTTCGGAACCTCGATGCTCGTTTCCATCGGATGCGTCCAGTGCCGCAACTGCAACTTGAACTGCTGTCCCGTCGGAATCGCTACGCAAAAGAAAGAACTTCGCTGCAAGTTCGCCGGAAAGCCAGAACATCTCCAGCGCTACTTCCGCTTCCTCGCGGAGGAAGTGCGCGAACACCTCGCCGCGCTGGGGCTCAAGTCGCTCGCAGAGGCGCGCGGCCGCGCCGATCTTCTCAAGGCAAAAGAGGGCTCGAAGTTCGACTTCGGGGATGTCTTGGATTGCCGCAAAGAACGCAAAGAGCTCAAAGACTTTGCACCCTATGCGTTCTCTGCGGCTGAAAACTACGACTTCCGCGAGCTTATACCGGCAGTGGAGAAAGGCGAGACAGAGATCAGCCGCAGCATCTCCAACTGCGACCGCTCGGTAGGCGCCGCCCTCTCGGGTTACATTGCAAAGGCACAGCTTGAGAAACATTGTCCTGATGGCCAGGCTGCGCCTGACCTAACCGTCAACTTCACCGGCGTCGCGGGCCAGTCGTTCGGCGCGTTCCTCGCCCGCGGCGTCACCTTCAACCTCGTCGGAGAGGCGAACGACTACATCGGCAAGGGAATCTCCGGCGGCATCATCACGATCAGGCCCCCCAAGTCCGACATCGCCCCCGAAGGAAACGTCATCGCAGGAAACGTCATCGCCTACGGCGGCACGTCGGGCGCGATATTCCTTAACGGCCAGGCGGGAGAGCGCTTCGGAATCCGCAACTCGGGCGTCACGCTCGTCGCGGAGGGAATCGGAGACCACGGCTGCGAATACATGACCGGCGGCAAGGTGATAGTCCTCGGCTCAACGGGCGTCAACTTCGGCGCCGGCATGACCGGCGGCGTCGCATACGTTATCGACGAGGCGGGGGACTTCGACCTCAAGTGCAACCTCGACTCCATCGATCTCGCAGGCATTGCCGAAAACTCCGACGACGAGCAGGAGCTCCTCGCGCTCATTCGCGAACACGCGGAGCGCACTGGTTCGCCGCTCGCCGCCCGCATCCTCGCCGACTGGCCGTCCTACCGCCCGAAGTTCGTCAAGGTCATACCGACGAAGGAGTAGACCGTTGTTTCAAGGCGAAAAGAAATGGGCTGGCAAATCGCCAGCCCATTTCTTTTCCAACTGCAAGCGGCCGAAAGGCCGCCGCGCACCTTACTTGTCGAAGGTGTAGACGTCGATCTTCTTGTAGCCGGTGTGGAGGAGGTGGTGCGCCTTCTCGCCGCCCTGCGCGCCCGTCTTGCCGTCGAGGTAGTCCTTGTAGAGGGCTGTGACCTCGGGGTTGAGGTGCGACATGCGGAGAGTGCACTTCTCGTCGTCGGTGTAGATACCGGCCGTACGCTGCGCGCGGACTGCGTCCGTCGCGAGGCAGGGCTGGCCGCCGCCGCCGATGCAGCCGCCGCGGCACGCCATGACCTCGATGAAGTCGAAGCGCGGTTTGACGCCGTTCTTGCGGTCTTCGCGGATCATGTCGAGGACCTTCTCGACGTTGCCCATCTGGTGGGCGACCGCGATGTTCACCTTCGTGCCCTTGATGTCGATCGTCGCCGTCTTGACGCCTTCCATGCCGCGCACCGCCTGGAAGTCGATGCTCGGGGGCTGCTTGTCGCCGGTGATGAGGCAGTAGGCCGTGCGGAGAGCGGCTTCCATGACGCCGCCGGTGACGCCGAAGATCGTGCCTGCGCCGGTGTACTCGCCGAGCAGCTTGTCAGCCGGTTCCTCGGGGAGCGAGGCGAAGTCGATGCCAGCCGCCTTGATCATGCGGGCGAGCTCGCGCGTCGTCAGCACGACGTCGGTATCCTGGGTGCCAGTGGCGCTCATGAACTCGTCGCGAGCGATCTCGTGCTTCTTCGCCGTGCAGGGCATGATCGAAGTGACGTGGATCTTCGTGTGGTCGACGCCGTTCTTGTCGGCCCAGTAGCTCTTGCAGAGTGCGGAGAGCATCTGCTGCGGCGACTTCGCGGTCGAGAAGTTCGTCGTGAAGTCGGGAGCGTACTTCTCCATCCAGTCGGTCCACGCGGGGCAGCAGCTGGTGAGAAGCGGCAGGTCCTTCTGCTCGGTGAAGCGCTTGATGAACTCGGTGCCCTCCTCCATGATCGTGACGTCGGCGGAGAAGTTCGTGTCGAACACCTTGTCGAAGCCGAGCATCCTGAGCGCCGCGTAGATCTTGCCGGTGGTGAGCTCGCCCGGCTTCATGCCGAACGCCTCGCCGACGGCAACGCGGACGGCCGGGGCGATCTGCACGAGGCAGGTCTTCTCGGGGTCGCGGAGAGCCGCCCAGACCTTCGCCGTCTCGTCGTTCTCGTAGATCGCGCCGACGGGGCAGTGCGCGGAGCACTGGCCGCACTTGATGCAGGGCGACTCGGCGAGCTTGACGCCGGCTGCGGGAGCCATGACGGTCTTTTCGCCGCGGCCGATGAACTCAAGCGCCCAGACGTTCTGCATCTCCTGGCACACCTCGGCGCAGCGGCCGCACTTGATGCACTTGTCGGAGTTGAGGACGATAGAGGGAGTCGAGTTGTCGACGTCGCGGTGGATGACCTCCTTCGGAAACGGGATGTCGCGGATGCCGAAGTCGGCCGCGATCGCCTGGAGCTCGCAGGAGCCGGAGCGCGGGCACTGGAGGCAGTCCTGCGGATGGTTCGCGAGGATGAGCTCGAGAACCGTCTTTCGGACCTGTACGATGTCGGGGTCGTGCGTGAGAATCTTCATCCCAGGCGCGGCCTCGGTCGTGCAGGCGCGGAGCAGCTTCGGGCTCGGAACGAACTTGCCGGGCTCTGTGCGGCTCGGAACGAGCTGACGTACGACGCAGATGCCGCAGCTTGCGCCGGGCTTGAGGTCTGGGTGGTAGCAGAGCGTCGGGATCTTGATGTGGGCGGCCTTGGCCGCGTTGAGAATCGACGTGCCCTTCGGAACCTCGACGGACTTGCCGTTGATCTCAAGAGTGATCATTTCAGTTTCCATGGTAAAACCTTTCCTTTCCCCTTAGCCGTGGCTGATCGCGCCGAACTTGCAGGTCGCCTCGCAGGCGCCGCACTTGATGCACTTCGCCTGGTCGATAACGTGCGGGTTCTTGACGGTTCCCGAGATCGCGCCCACGGTTCCCGAGATCGCGCCCGCAGGGCACTTCCTCGCGCACATCGTGCAGCCCTTGCACTTCGCAGGGTCGATCTTGTACTGGATGAGCTTCGAGCACTTGCCCGAGCGGCACTTCTTGTCCTTGATGTGCTCCATGTACTCGTCCATGAAGTAGCGGAGCGTCGAGCGCACGGGGTTGGAGGCCGTCTGGCCGAGGCCGCAGAGCGACGCCTTGTTCATCGCGTCGCAGATCGCCTCCATGTCCTTGATGTCCTGCTCGGTGCCGCGCCCGTCGGTGATCTTCTTCAGGTAGTTGAGAAGCTTCCTGCCGCCGATGCGGCACGGCGCGCACTTGCCGCAGCTCTCGTCGACCGTGAAGTCGAGGTAGAACTTGGCGATGTCGACAACGCAGTCGGTCTCGTCCATGACGATGAGGCCGCCCGAACCCATGATCGAGCCGATCTTCGCGAGCGACTCGTAGTCGATCGGGGTGTCGAGGAACTGCGGCGGGATGATGCCGCCGGAGGGACCGCCCGTCTGGGCCGCCTTGAACTGGTGGCCGCCGCGGATGCCGCCGCCGATGTCGAAGATGATCTCCCGGAGCGTCGTTCCCATCGGGACCTCGATGAGGCCGGAGTTGTTGACCTTGCCCGTGAGCGCGAACACCTTGGTGCCCTTCGTCGTCGCGGTGCCGATCTTGGAGAACCAGTCGGCGCCCTTGTTGATGATGACGGGGATGTTCGCGAGCGTCTCGACGTTGTTGATGACCGTCGGACAGCCCCAGAGGCCCTTGACGGCCGGGAACGGAGGACGGGGCTTGAGGAGCGCCGTCTCCTCGCCGCAGACGAACGCGCCCGCGCCGAAGCGGAGCTCGATGTCGAACGAGAAGCCCGAGCCGAGGATGTCGTCGCCGAGGAGGCCGAGCTCGTGCGCCTGGGCGATTGCGACCTCAAGGCGGTGAATGGCGAGCGGATACTCGGCGCGGATGTAGATGAAGCCCTTAGAGGCGCCGATCGCGTAGCCGGCGATCGTCATGGCCTCGAGGATCGAATGGGGGTCGCCCTCAAGAGTGGAGCGGTCCATGTACGCGCCCGGGTCGCCCTCGTCGGCGTTGCAGACCATGTACTTCTGACCCTTGGGCTGCTGCTGGGCGAACTTCCACTTCATTCCTGTCGGGAAGCCCGCGCCGCCGCGGCCGCGCAGTCCCGACTTGAGCATCTCCTCGACGACCTGCTCGGGCGTCATCTCGAAGAGGACCTTCTCGATCGCCTTGTAGCCGTCGCGTGCGATGTAGTCCTCGATCTTCTCGGGATCAATCACGCCGCAGTTGCGGAGGACGATGCGGTACTGTTTCTGGTAGAACGGGATGTTCGCCTCGGCGACGAGCTTCTTCGCCTGCTCGGGATCGTAGCAGAGGCGCTGGACGACGCGTCCCTTGACGAGGTGCTCCGCGACGATCTCCTTCACGTCCTCGGCCTTGACCTGGACGTAGAACGTGCCCTGCGGGAGGATCTTCACGATCGGACCCTGCTCGCAGAAGCCGAGACAGCCGGTCGTGACGACCTGGACCTTCTGCTTGAGGCCGGCGGCCTCGAGCTCGTTAGCGAACGCCTCGACGATCTTGTCGGCGCCGCCGGAGCAGCACGCAGTTCCGCCGCAGACCAGTACGTATGATTCGTATGCCATTTCAGTGACTCCTTAAGCGTTCTTCACTATGTCGACGCTCGGCTTGTCGAGGATCTTGCCCTCGATCAGCTCGTGGCCGACGATGTGCTTCGCGACGATGTCCTTCGCCGTCGCGGCGTCGACATGTCCGTAGATGACGGTCGGCATTCCGGGAACGACGACCTCGACCGTCGGCTCGGAGTGGCAGAGGCCCATGCAGCCGGTCTGCCTGACGAGGACGTTGGTGAGCCCCTTCTCCGAAAGGGTGTCGATGAGCGCCGTGAACGTCTCCTTCGCGCCGGCGGCGATGCCGCACGTGCCCATGCCGACGACGACCTGGACGTCCTTGTTGGACGAGTCGCGCATGTCGAGCGCCTTCTGCTTCTCCTCGCGCATCTTG
>CACZHC010000039.1 GCA_902780865.1 uncultured bacterium | reverse complement strand
CATGATCGACGACGTGACCGGCAAGGGCACGGCGATGATCGACCTCGATACCGTGAGCCCCGGTCTCATCCACCTCGACTTCGGCGACGCGCTCAGGTCCATCTGCAACCCCGCTGGCGAAGAGGAGACGAACCTCGCGAAGGTCGTGTTCGACGAAGACCTTGCGACGGCGTTCTGCAAGGGATACATGCGCGAGGCTGGCGCGTTCCTCACCGACGCCGACCGCGCGTATCTCTACGACTCGATCCGCTTGCTGCCGTTCGAACTGGGGCTTCGCTTCTTCCAGGACTACCTCGCCGGCAACGTCTACTTCAAGACGTCGCAGCCCGAGCAGAACCTGAACCGTGCCCGTGTGCAGTTCCGCCTGTGCGAGTCCGTCGAGGCGCGCGAGCGCTCGATCCGCTCCGTTCTCAAGAAGCTGTAATGCACCGTCTCCTCGTTCCCTCCGAACAGCTGACCTCGGATTCGCCCGTGCTTCCCAAGGAGGCGGCGAACCACCTGAAGGTCTTGCGCCCGAAGGACGGCGAGGAGATCGAGCTTTTCGACGGTCGCGGTAAGTCTCGCCGTTTTTCAGTGGCGGGCGGCGGCAAGGACTTTCGTCTCGCCGCGCTCTCCCCTGTCTGCGCCGCGCCTCGTGCGTCGCGGTCGCTTACGCTTTTCGCCTGCGTAACGAAGGGATCGCGCTGGGACTGGACGATCGAGAAGGCGACTGAACTCGGCGTGACGCGCATCGTGCCAGTCATATCAGCGAGGACTATCGTAAGAATCGGCTTAGGCGAGCGCGAGGCGAAGCGCGCGCGCTGGATTCGCATTGCCGAGGACGCGGCGCGCCAGTCGGACGCGAAGTGGATTCCGGAAATCCACGAGCCTGTTTCTTTCGCGGAGTCGTTGCCTCTTGTGCGCGAGACAACTTGTTTTGTCGGCGCGCTCACGAACCCGCCGCCCAGGCCAATGGTTGAGGCGATGCGGTCTTCATGCGGGCGCCTCGGAGATGCGCCCCTACCAGATTCCCCTCGTTCATTCGCCGTCTACGTGGGCCCCGAAGGCGACTTCTCGCCCGAGGAGCTTGCCGCGCTTATCGAGATTGCGACGCCTGTTTCGTTCGGCTCGACGATTCTCCGTGCCGAGACTGCCGCGATCTACGGCGTTAGCGTCCTCAAGTCGTTTCTTGACGCCGCCTATAGCAGCGTACCCTAACCCTCTTCGCCCTTTCACCCTTTAACTCTCGTATGTACGATTTAGTCGAGATCTTCGAGTCGCTTCAGGGCGAGGGCCGCAATATGGGGCGGCCATGTGTCTTCGTCCGCTTTGCCGGCTGCAATCTTTCGTGCCCGTGGTGCGACACTGATGTTGCGAAGCGCTTTTCCTCGTCGCTTGACGACCTTGTCGCGGAAATCGGCCAGTATAAGCCAAAGAGTGTTGTCCTCACTGGCGGCGAGCCGACGCTTGTAAAGGAGATGCCAGAACTCGTCGCGGCGCTAAAGGAGCGCGGCTACTGGATCGCGGTAGAGACGAACGGAACTGACGACGCTGACTGGCTTGGCTTTGTCGACTATGTTGCATGCTCGCCAAAGGCCGAGTTCCCCGACCGCCTTGCGCTCACCCGCGCAGACGAAGTGCGTGTCGTCGCGTCGTCGGAGAAGGTCGTCGACTTCTGCCGCGATCTCCGCGGCAGAATTGCCGCGACAGACTACTACGTCTCGCCGTGCGAACGTGACGGGAAAATGGATTTCGCGACGGCAAAGGCCGTTCTCTCGCAACTCGACGGCTGGTCGCTTTCAGTCCAGCTTCACAAGCTCCTTGGCTTTAGATGAGTCTATATTTATGTTTTTGCCACAAAGAACACAAAGAACGCAAAGCACACCCTTTGCGTACTTTGCGCCCTTTGCGGCTAAATCAGCTAACAAACGTATAAATTCAGGTTTTGCAGTATGGAAGATTTCGGATTCTATCTCGTCATGACGAACCCCAAGGTCGGCTACGAACGCTGCTGCGAGGCGGCGGTCAAGGCGGGGGTGAAGATGGTGCAGCTCCGTATGAAGGACGTGTCGCGCGACGAGCTTCTCCAGATGGCGAAGAAGCTTGTGTCGATAACGCGCGGCAGCGAGACGAACCTCATCATAGACGACGACGCATCGGTCGCGGAGGAGTCTGGCGCGGACGGCGTGCATGTCGGGCAGGACGACATGCCGGTAGAGGAAGTGCGAGCGAGATATCCTGGCATCCGCATCGTCGGGCTTTCGACCCACAGTCTCGCGCAGGCGCTTGATTCCATTCGCCACAATCCCGACTACATCGGTGTCGGACCGGTCTTCAAGACGCCGACGAAGAAGATTCCTGACCCCGTTCTCGGCACGGAGCTTGCCGGCAGGATGATCGCGTCCGTTCCGTATCCCGCAGTGGCTATCGGCGGGATCGACGGCGGCAATCTCGGCTCCGTTCTCGCGGCTGGCGCGAGGAACTGGGCGGTGGTGCGCGCGGTATGCGGCGCAGACGACCCGTATTCGGCGATCCTGCGCCTCCGCGAAATAGCCGCAGGACAATAAACCGCTTTGATGCGCAGGCCGTGCGTTTTTTTGTTATAATGTATGGGCTGGTTTCAACAGAGTCACAACAGAGACAGGAGGAAGAATGAGCATCTTTAAAGCATACGACATCCGCGGCATCTACGGCACGGAACTAAGGCAGGACGACTTCTACAAGATTGCCAGGGGCTACGCGCAGTTCTGCGGCTTCTCCGGGAAGGGCGGCAAGGTGGTAGTCGCGCGCGACTGCCGCAAGTCGTCGGACGAGCTTTTCGCCGCGTTCTCGCAGGGGCTCGTGGACGAAGGGGTCAATGTCGTCGACATCGGCCTTGCCTCGACGCCGATGAGCTATTTCGCAAACGCCAAGCTTGGTGCCGACGGGTCGGTCATGATCACCGCCTCGCACAACACGAAGGAGTGGAACGGCTGCAAGCTCTGCAAGGCGAACGCAGTGCCGATTTCCGGCGCGACGGGCATCAAGGACATCGAGAAGCTCGTCGCCGGCATGAGCGGCAACGAGCCGCCGACCGGCCGCGGCGAGATCACGAAGGTCGACATCTCGGCCGACTACGCGGCGCACGTCAAGGAGTTCGCGCACATGAAGCGTCCGCTTCACCTCGCGCTCGACTTCGCGAACGGCATGGGCATCGCCGAGTCCGCCGCGTTCAAGGACTCCGACATCACGTACGACTCGCTCTACGGCGAGTACGACGGCGACTTCCCGAACCACGACGCGAACCCGCTTCACCACGAGACGCTGAAGGACCTTCAGGCGCTCATGAAGGCGAACCCCGGCAAGTACGCCTTCGGCGTCGCGTACGACGGCGATGCAGACCGTGCGGGCTTCCTCGACGAGAAGGGCGAGATAATCCCGATGGACTTCGTGACCGCCCTCATCTCGCAGGATCTTCTCGCCTCGAATCCGGGTGCTGCGTGCTTCTACGACCTCCGCTCCACGAAGGTTTGCGAAGAGGTGATCGCGGCGGCTGGCGGCAAGCCAATGATGTCGCGCGTCGGCCACTCGTTCATCAAGGAGCAGATGCGCCAGAACGACGCGATCTTCGCGGGCGAGCTTTCGGGCCACTACTACTTCAAGGCGAACTCCACGGCAGAGTCGAGCTCGATGGCGACCTTTGCGCTCGCGAACATCGTCTCCGCTTCCGACAAGCCCCTCTCCGAGCTTATCGCCCCGCTCAAGAAGTATTCGCAGTCTGGCGAGATCAACACGAAGACCGTCACGCCCCCTGCGGAGATCCTCGCGAAGATCAAGTCCATCTACGCCTCTAAGGCGCGCGTCTTCGAGCTCGACGGCGTGAGCGTCGACGCGTGGGACGCCGAGGGCTGGTGGGCGAACGTCCGCATGTCAAATACCGAGCCGCTCGTAAGGCTCAACCTCGAAGGAAAGACAAAGGAGATCATGGAGGCCAAGCGCGATGAATTCCTCGCCATCATCCGTTCCTAACTTCTTTTTTACGCTGTCGCTTGCAACGGCTCTCGCCGTCCTCGCCGGCTGCAACCCGAAGGACGGCGTCAGGGAGTTCGCCGACGGCATGACCGCCTATGAGGCGCGCAGTCTCGAGAAGGCGGAAAAGCTCTTCGCGAAGAGCCTCGTATACGCACCTGAGAATGTCGATGCGCTCGTCATGCTCGCTCGCGTCAAGTGCGACCTTGGCGAGATGTCCGACGCCGGAGACACGATTGCAAAGGCCGCCGCTCTTGCGCCCGACGCTCCCGACGTCGCGCTTCTCGACGCGGAGATCGCCCTGTATGCCGGAGACTATGCGCGCGCGACAAGCCGCTTCTCCGGCGTAGCGAACGACGAAAAGCTCGAGGCCCCGGCCCGCGCCCTCGGCTGGACTGGGCTCGGCATCGTCGAGATGACGAGGGACAATCGCGATCTCGCGAGGATCGCGTTCCTAACCGCGATTCGCCTCGACCGCCGCAACGCGCCTGCGCGCTACCACCTCGGACTTCTCTACCGCGGCGACAAGTACAGCTATCTTGACGCGGCGCTCGAGCAGTTCGAGATCTTCGTGCGTCTCGGCGAGACGGCCGATCCCAGGGCGGTGCACGCCCAGCGCACCATCATCCCCGGCATAAAAACGGACATCGCCCGCCGTGCTGCCGAGCGCCCTGGCGCCCAGCGCCGTGACGCGAACGCTTCCGCCGCTGCGCTTAGTCGTGCGGATGCCGCGTGGAAGAAGAAGAACTACAAGGTCGCGAAGTCCGAATACGAGGCGGCCTGCAAGGCAGACGTCCTCAGCTTCCCCGCCGCCCTTGGTCTTGCGAAGGTCTGCGCGGCGACGGCAGCGACCGCGGCGGACCGCCAGCGCGCACTTGACTGCTACAAGACGGCGTGTTCGCTTCGTCCGGGTTCCGTCTCCACTTTCCTGGCCGCCGGTGAGCTTGCGACGGCTGTCAAGCAGTACGCCACCGCAGTGGAACTGTATTCCCGCGCCGTCGCGGCGGATCCTTCCAACATCTCGGCCATCGACGGGCTCATACGCTCGCTTCGCAAGACCGGTGACGGCAAGACGGCCGACGCCTACCAGCGCTACCGCGACACGATTTCCGCCAAGAAGGCCAAGTGACGCTTGCCCCGCCAGACTACGTCGTCCTCGCGTTGGCGGCCGGCGGCGCGATCACCGGGATATTCATCGGCCTATCCGGCGCGCTCGCGTTCTTCTCGGGCTGCCTCGCCGCGTCGTTTGCCGCGACGTTCGGCTGGCGCTTTTTCGCATCGTTCATTTCGTCGGGTCTCGCGCGCGGCCTTGCCGTCGCGCTTGCCTCGCTCGTCGCGTTCTGGATTGCCCGCGCCATCGTGCGCAAGACTGTAAAGGTCGCGCTCGCCCAGCCGGGAGATTCCATATTGGGGGCGCTCGCGGCCGGCATTTCGGGCTTTGCTGTCGGCATCGGCGTAGTGTGGCTTGCGCAGTTCCTCGGCTTCCCGGGCGCGGACGGGTCTTCCCTGCTAAGCGAGGTCATCGGCTATGTCGGATGATGAACTGCTCGCAGAGGCGCGGAAGTTCGAGAAGAATCTTCTGAACTTCTTCTGGCGCCAGGGCGTTCAATATTCTGAAGGCGAGGACTTGGTCCAGGAGACTTATCTGCGGCTCTGGAAGTACCGCAGGGAATACAAGCCGACGGCAAAGCTCTCGACCTTCCTCTTCCTGATGGCGCGCCAGGTCCGCATAGACGCACTGCGGCGGCAGACAAGGCGCGAAGGACGGGAGAAGTCCTGGGGCAAGGAGGCGGCGACGACCGCAGCGCCGTCGGTAGGCAGTGCCGACGCGAGGGAAGACGTCCGCTGGGCGGTCGCGCAACTCTCCGAACCGCACCGGGAAGTGGTGGAACTCGGGGTCTTCCAGGACCTTCCGTACGCGGAAGTCGCGGAGATCCTCGGGATTCCGGTGGGAACGGTAAAGTCGCGCATGTCGAACGCGCTTAAGAAGCTGAAGGAGGTTTTCGATGAACGGAGATCTTGAGAATACGCTCAATGAGCTTGGTCCAGAGTATCGCGACGTCGTCGCGCGGCTTAGGTCCGCCCGCGAAATCGAGCCGGCGCGCATCGGCCTGAAGGACCTCGCGCCAGGACGTGCGTGCTCGTCGTCTCGCGCCTTCTGGTGCAGGGCCGGCTATCTCGCCGCCGCTTCGCTTTTCATCGCGCTCGGCCTTTCAATCTTTATGCAGGACGCGGCAAACGCGCCGCGCGAGCCCTACGCGGGCGCGAAGGTGTACACCGTCGCCTATGCCCCGACCGAAGAGGCGCTTGAGATCATCGTCGCCTCGCAGCGCGCCGACGGCAGCTGGTCCAACGACTTTATCACTCGCCAGAACGCCGCCGCGCTCCGCGCGTCGGACGATGCGAGGATGAAGATCGCGTACCGTCGCGCCGTCCGGTATCTCCGCTCGAAGGGGCTCGCTCCGCTTACCGACGACGAGCTCAAGGTCCGCGGCGAATACGCCGCGAAAGTCCTCGCCGGGGCATGAGGGCGCTTCTGCAAAACCCCTGACGATCGCAGGCGAATGACTTGCAAGGCGTGGCGGCGAGGGTTTTGCTATAATATCCGACATGAGAAAAGACCTTGAGAAGCTCAACGCCCTCGGCCGCTCCGTAGCCGCGCCGAAGGACTACGATCCGGCTGTTCTCGACGCGTTCGAAAATCGCCACCCCGAGCGCGACTACTGGGTGACGTTCACCGCGCCCGAGTTCACGACTCTCTGCCCGAAGACCGGCCAGCCCGACTTCGCGACGCTCACGATCCGCTACATCCCCGCGAAGAAGCTCGTCGAGTCGAAGTCGCTGAAACTCTATCTCTTCGGCTTCCGCAACCACGGCGACTTCCACGAGGATGTCGTGAATGTCATTTACGACGATCTCGCAAAGCTCCTAAAGCCGAAGTACATGGAAGTCTACGGCAAGTTCGCCGCGCGCGGCGGAATCACGATAGACCCATTCGTGAACGGCGGCGCGGGCGCGAAGTACAAGGCGCTCGCCGCGAAGCGCTTCGAGAACTGGTCTGGCGTGCGCGACTGATCGCGTCATGAGATTCTGGGGCATAACCGGCACCAACGGCAAGACGACGACGACCTGGATCTTCGCCGAGTTCGTCAACGCTTGGGGTGCCCAGCTTCGAGCCCGGGAGCGAGTGAGCGAAGCGGAAAGAGCGGACGGGCGAGCTCCGCTCTGCGGCTACATAACGACCGTCGAGGCGTTTGACGGAGCGCGGCATTTCTACACCGGCTACACGACGCCGCCGCTCGCGCAGCTGAAGGAGATATACGCCGCGATGGAGGCGAACGGCTGCACCGACTGCGTCATGGAAGTCTCGAGCCATGCGATCCACCAGAATCGCGTGGGCTTCGGCGAAGTCACGACTTTCTCCGGCGGCGCGTTCACGAACATTTCGGAAGACCATCTCGACTACCATAAGACGATGGAGGAATACTTCCGCGTCAAGCTCTCGTTCGCCGAGCGGATTGCGCGGGAAAGTTCGTCCGGCAAGGCACCACCTTTCGCTGTCTGCATCGACGGCGAAGGCGGCGAGAGAATGTACGAGGCATGCCGCAAAATCCCAGGACTGGACGCCTTCCCGGTTACGGCAAAGCCTCCTGCATTCGACTTCTCGGGGCTCCAGCTTGTCGGCGACTACAACAAGTCCAACGTCGCCCTTGCAGCCGCGCTCGCCCTTGTCGCCGGCGTTCCGTACGAGACGATCCAGCGCGTCATCCCGACGCTTGTCCCGCGCTGGGGCCGGCTTGAGCGCGTCGAAAATCCCGCCGTCGAAGCGGCGGTCTATGTCGACTTTGCGCACACGCCCGACGGTCTCGAGAAAGTCCTTTCCGCCGCGCGCGGCTTCACGCCGCAGAGCGGTCGCCTCTGGGTCGTCTTTGGCGCCGGCGGCGACCGCGATCCTATGAAGCGTCCGCTTATGGGCGAGGTATGCGCTCGTCTCGCCGACTCACTCGTCGTCACGAGCGACAACCCTCGTAGCGAAGACCCGGTCAAAATTATCGACGCAATAATCGAGGGCGTCAACGGCGCGGCGGCAAGCCCGTCGCTCGTCCGCGTCGAGCCGGACCGCCGCGAGGCGATTTCGTTTGCGCTCGCGAACGCCGGCTCCCACGATGTCGTGATCATAGCTGGCAAGGGACACGAGACGACGCAGGAGATTGCCGGCGTGAAGCATCCGTTCGACGATTGCGAAGTCGTTCGCGAGTTCTCCAAGCTTGCGCCCTAGCCCGAAATCGCCCTTGACGGCAGGCGCACGGTTTTGGTAAACTACGCGCCTGTTGTCACTTTTGGCGACTTGGCGAGGTAGCTCAGTCGGTAGAGCAAAGGACTCATAAGCCTTGGGTCGAGGGTTCGAACCCCTCCTTCGCCACCAAATACAAATACCCCCTTGCGCCTATCGGCGCGTTTTTGATATACTATCCAAGTTTTCGCTCCAGATGGGAGGCCACTTTAGCTCAGTAGGTAGAGCACATCCTTGGTAAGGATGAGGTCGGCGGTTCGATTCCGCTAGGTGGCTCCAGAAGGAACGAGGGCAAAAGAAGAACAACTACTCACAGGAGTTAAAAAATGGCAAAGGAAACATTCGATCGCGGCGGAAAGCCGCACGTGAACGTCGGCACCATCGGCCACGTCGACCACGGCAAGACCACGCTTACGGCCGCTATTACGCACGTCCAGGCTCTCAAGGGCCTCTGCGAGGAGATCAAGTACGACCAGGTCGCCAAGGCGTCCGAGTCCGCTGGCCGCCGCGACGCGACCAAGATTCTCACGATCGCCTCCTCCCACGTCGAGTACGCGACGGAGAACCGTCACTATGCGCACGTCGACTGCCCCGGACACGCTGACTACGTCAAGAACATGATTACCGGCGCGGCCCAGATGGACGGCGCCATCCTCGTCGTCTCCGCCGTCGACGGCCCGATGCCCCAGACGCGCGAGCACGTCCTTCTCGCCCGCCAGGTCGGCGTGCCGAAGATCGTCGTCTTCCTCAACAAGTGCGACCTCGTCGAGGACGCCGAGATGCTCGACCTCGTCGAGATGGAAGTCCGCGAGCTCCTTTCCAAGTACGACTACGACGGCGACAACGCCCCTGTCATCCGCGGCGCGGCTTATCCCGCGACCCAGGCGGCGGCGGCGACCGACGACGCCTGCAAGTGCATCGACGAGCTCATGAACGCTCTCGACACCTACATTCCCGAGCCCCAGCGCGAGCTTGACAAGCCGTTCCTCATGCCTATCGAGGACATCTTCTCGATCGAAGGCCGTGGCACGGTCGTCACCGGCCGCGTCGAGCGCGGTGTCGTCAAGGTCGGCGACGAAGTCGAGATCGTCGGTCTCAAGCCGACGGCCAAGACCGCCGTCACGGGCGTCGAGATGTTCCGCAAGCTTCTGGACCAGGGCCAGGCCGGCGACAACATCGGTACGCTTCTCCGCGGTACGAAGAAGGAAGAGGTTGCCCGCGGCCAGGTTCTCGCGAAGCCGGGTTCCATCACCCCGCACACCGAGTTCAAGGGCCAGGTCTACGTCCTCACCAAGGAAGAGGGTGGCCGTCACACCGCGTTCATGAAGGGCTATCGTCCCCAGTTCTACATCCGCACGACGGACGTGACGGGCGACATTCAGCTCCCCGACGGCGTCGAGATGGTCATGCCCGGCGACAACGTCGAGATCACCGTCAAGCTCATCGCGCCTGTCGCGCTTGAGGACAAGATGCGCTTCGCTATCCGCGAGGGCGGCCGCACGGTCGGCGCCGGCACGGTTTCGAGCGTCATCAAGTAATAAAGAAGAGAAGTCCTGTGAGATGCCCGGCCGGAAGTGGCCGGCCGGGCTCTATCTCCAACAGGGCGGAGGTATCAGAAAATGCGAGATCTCGCTATTTTGGCCTGTGGTGAGTGCAAGAACCGCAACTACACGACGACCCGTAACAAGAAGACAATGACGGAGCGTCTGGAGAAGGTGAAGTTCTGCCCGCACTGCCGCAAGCGCACGACCCACAAAGAGACGAAGTAAGTCTCGCCATTAGGGTAGTAGCACAATGGCAGTGCAGCGGTCTCCAAAACCGCCTATGGGGGTTCGATTCCCTCCTACCCTGCCAACGGAACGAGGAAGAACAAGATGAGCTTTTTCAAGAAGACGCAGGAATATCTGTCAGGCGTGTCGGCCGAGGCCAAGCGCGTGTCGTGGCCAAGCAAGACCGAGCTTTGGGAGTCGACGCTCGTCGTCATTTCGTTCATCTTCATCCTCGCGGCGACGACGCTCGTCTGCGACAAGCTGATTGAAGGGTTCATAAAGTTCGTCCACGCAGGTGCGTGACCGATCGCAGGAAGAAGTGACAGAGGGACCTAAGAGGTAAGACTATGGTCAAGCAGTGGTTTGTGCTTCACACGCTCACCGGCCAGGAGAACAAGGCCCAGAAGTCGATTGAGGCTCGCGTAAAGCTCGAGCGCATGGAGGAGTATATCGGCCGGTGCGTGATCCCGACCGAGCGCGTCACCGAGAAGAAGGACGGCAAGAAGCGCACGATCACGAAGAAGTTCTTCCCGGGCTATGTGCTCGCGGAGCTTGCGCTCTACGACGAGGCGAAGGGCCTCGACGAAAACGGGAAGAAGGCGATTTTCGAAAGGACGTGGCAGTTCCTCCGCGAGACACCCGGCGTGATCGGGTTCGTGGGGGGCGACAGGCCGCAGCCGCTGAAGCAGAGCGAGGTTGATTCCATTCTCCTCGACCGTCCTTCGGCGGGCGCGATGGCCGAGCGTCCGAAGGTGGATTTCAACGTCGACGAGACGGTGAAGATAAACGATGGCGCGTTCATGGGCTTGACGGGCCAGGTGTCAATGGTTGATCCCGACAAGGGCAAGCTCAAGGTCGAAGTAGCAGTCTTCGGCCGAAAGGTCCCTGTCGACGTCGAATACTGGCAGGTCGAGAAGGTCTCCATCGAGGAGACGCTCGAGCCGCTTAAGTAGTAGACAGGTTTTGCGGTCCGAAAAGGTCGTTCGAGCGACAAAGCGAGTGAGCGAGGGCGAAGCCCGAGCGGAACAAGCGGAGGAGCGAGCTCGACTTCACCGGGAGGGATCCTCGGGAGGAGCCGCACGAAAGAAGGAAAAGGCAAATGGCCAAGAAAGTAACTGGAGTCGTCAAGCTCCAGATTCCCGCCGGCGCCGCGAATCCCGCGCCGCCCGTGGGTCCGGCCCTCGGTTCTGCTGGTGTCAACATCATGCAGTTCTGCAAGGAGTTCAACGCCAAGACGGCGAAGGACTCGGGGCTCGTAATCCCCGTGATCATCACGGTCTACCAGGACCGCAGCTTCTCGCTGCAGTTCAAGTCGCCGCCGGCGTCGGTGCTCCTCAAGAAGGAAGCCGGTCTCGCCAAGGGCAGCGGCGTTCCCAACAAGAACAAGGTCGGCAAGGTCACCAAGGCCCAGCTTCTCAAGATCGTTGAGATGAAGAAGGCGGACCTCAACACCGACGATCCCGAGCAGGCGATCAAGATGATCGCCGGCACGGCTCGCAACATGGGAATCGAGGTGGTCGAATGAGCAAGCACGGAAAGAGGTATTTCAACGCGCTGAAGAAGGCCCCCAAGAAGGAGGTCACTCTCGAAGAGGCGGTCAAGTTCGTCAAGGACAACGCCGGCGCGAAGTTCGACGAGACGGTTGACGTCTACTTCCATCTCGGCAAGGAGCTCACCAAGGGCGACACGGCGGTGCGCGGCACCGTCAAGCTCCCCAACGGCTCGGGCAAGACCGTCAAGGTCGCTGTCTTCGCCGGCGGCGACCACGCCGAAGAGGCGCGCCAGGCCGGTGCCGACTACGTCGGCCTCGCAGACCTCATCGAGAAGGTCACGAAGGAAGGCTGGTGCGACTTCGACGTCGCGATCGCGACCGTCGAGGCGATGAAGGAAGTCCGCAAGTGCGCCCGTATCCTCGGTCCCCGCGGCCTCATGCCCAACCCCAAGACCGGCACCGTCACCGACGACACCGCGACGGCCGTCAAGGAGGCGAAGGGCGGCAAGGTCGATTTCCGCATGGACAAGACGGGCAACATGGCCGTCATCGCGGGCAAGCGCTCGTTTGACGCCGACAAGCTCGTCCAGAACATCAAGGCCATCGTCGCCGCCGTGCAGGCCGCGAAGCCGGCCACGGTCAAGGGCGTGTTCATCAAGTCGATGAGCGTTTCCTCGACCATGGGCATCGGCGTTCCGGTCCAGGTCGTCAGCGATGCCGAATAAGGAGGGTGACTAAAATGAGAATCGAAAAGATTGCAATCCTCGACGAAGTCGTCGCCCGCGTAAAGGACTCTGACTACTGCTTCATCATCGACCACGGCGGCGTTACCGTCGCGCAGTTCGCGAAGCTCCGCAAGGCCCTCCGCGCGCTCGACAGCCGTCTTCTCGTCGTGAAGAACACCTTCCTCGGCAAGGTTGCCAAGGAGAAGGGGTGGAGCGAAGAGGTCAACGCGATGTTCAAGGGCAACTCCGCGATCGTCACCGGTCACGGCGAGCCTACGGCCGTTGCGAAGGCCATCATGGAGTTCGTCAAGGACTCCAACGGCAAGGCGTCCGTCAAGGGTGCCGACTACGACAACAAGATCGTTGACGCCGCGATGGTCGAGGCCCTCTCCAAGGTTCCCGGCAAGGATCAGCTCCGTGCGACGCTTCTCATGCTCCTCAAGGAGCCTGCGACCCGTCTCGCCCGCGTCCTCTCCGAGAAGGCAAAGAAGGGCGGAGATGCCGCTCCCGCGCCGGAGGCCCCGGCACCTGCAGCCGAAGCGCCCGCCGCCGAGGCCGCTCAGTAAAACAAATTTCCCTTGGATGAAATACGCCAAGGGTTGACAAGTAAAACAAAGGAAACAAGACAATGACTAACGAAGAAATCATCAAGGAACTGTCGGGCAAGACCGTTCTCGAAATCAACGACCTCGTGAAGGCCCTCGAAGAGGCGTGGGGCGTCAGCGCCGCCGCTGCCGTGGCCGTCGCCGCTCCTGGAGCCGGTGGTGCTGCCGCCGCTGAGGAGAAGACGGAGTTCGACGTCATCCTCAAGGCCGCCGGTGCCAACAAGATCGCGGTCATCAAGGAGATCCGCGCGATTACGGGCCTCGGCCTCAAGGACGCCAAGGACATGGTCGACGGCGCTCCCAAGAAGGTCAAGGAAGCCATCGCCAAGGACGAGGCCGAGAAGATCGCCGAGCAGCTCAAGAAGGCCGGCGCCGAAGTCGAGGTCAAGTAATCTCGCTTCGACCTTCCAAGGTCACGAAAGGGAGCGCGGCACATTTGCCGCGCTCCTTTTTTTGGTATAATATTCGCAATGGCAGAACAACAGCACATACCCCTGCCGCTCAAGTACCGTCCGATGACGTTCGACGACGTCGTCGGCCAGGAGCATGTAGTCAGGACTCTTCGTCACGCGATCGAGGCAAACCGCATCGCGAACGCATACCTTTTCATCGGCCCGCGCGGCATCGGCAAGACGACTACGAGCCGCATCTTCGCAAAGGCGCTCAACTGCACATCCCCGAATGGCGTCGAGCCGTGCGGGAAGTGCGTCAACTGCGAGGAGATCGCGGCCGGCCGCTCGCTTGACGTCGTGGAGCTTGACGCCGCGTCGCACAACAAGGTCGAGGATGTGAAGCCGATAATCGAGTCGGTCCAGTTCAAGCCGGTCTCGTCCAAGTTCAAAATTTTCATCATCGACGAATGCCACATGCTTTCGACTCCGGCGTGGAACGCGCTTTTGAAGACGCTCGAGGAACCGCCGCAGCATGTCCGCTTCATATTCGCGACGACCGAGGGCGACAAGGTCCTCGCGACGATCATCTCGCGCTGCCAGCGCTTCGACTTAAGGCGCATCCAGACGAACGACATCGTCTCGCGCCTCCGCCACGTCTGCGAACTCGAGAAGATCGACGCCGAAGACGACGCGCTTCTCGCGATAGCTCGCGGAGCCGAGGGCGGCATGCGCGACGCGCTCTCGTCGCTCGACCAGCTCGTCTCGTTCAAGGGCGAGAAGGTGACGGAAGAAGACGCGCTCGGCGTCTTCGGGCTCGTCAGCCGCTCCGCGCTCGAAGGGCTCGCTGGCGCGATATTGAAGGGCGATGTCGGCGCGATACTATCTTCTATCGAGGCGTTCGACTCGGCGGGCAAGAACATGCGCCGCCTCACTGGCGAGCTACTGCGGCATTTCAGGAACCTCGTCGTTGTCCAGGCGCTTGGACCGAACGCGAAGTCTCTCGAGGCGACACCCGACCAGATCAAGGTTCTCGCAGCACAGGCGCAGGCCGTCGATCCAGGGCGTCTTTTCCGCATCTGCGACCAGCTTGCGGACGCAGAGGACAAGCTGCGCTATGTGCTCAGCGTAAGGACTCTTATCGAGATGACGCTTATCCGTGCCTCGCGCATCGCGACGACAGCGACTGTCGAGGAATTGATGAAGGCGGTGCGCGAGCTGAAGGCCACGGGGGATGTTGGCTCGTTGCGGTCGGCACGGAGTGCCGCCCCTACCGAGGTTGCCGTTGCGCCCGCTGCCGCACCTGCTGCCGCGCCAGCGAAGATGCCGCGCGAGGAGCCACCCGCGCCGGTAGCCGCCGCGCCTGCGGCTCCGGCGCCCGCGCCCGCGGCACCTCCGCCGCGCCCCGCGAAGCGTGTTTCTCGAAGCGACATTCTTAACGACAAAAAGCTCAATGACGTTCTTGCGTCCCTCCCGGGCGCCGTCGTGAGCGACATAAGGGAGGCATAAAATGACTAGTTGTGCATGGCTTTGGCTTTATGTCGGTGCGTTCCTGATGCTTGCGGAGCTTTTGCTCCCTGGGTTCGTCATCTTCTTCTTTGGCCTTTCCGCCGCGACTGTCGGGCTTATCAGGTTTGCGCTTGGCGACGCGTTCACGCTGACGTGGCAGCTCGCCGCGTTCTCGGCGTTCACGATACTGTATCTCGCCGTCCTTCGCCGCGTCCTCACGAAGATATTCTCCGGCTCGGTCGAGCGTTCTTCCATTGACCTCGACAAGTCGGCCGTCGGACGCACTGGCCAGGTGACTGCGGAAATCGCGCCGCCGAAGACCGGCCGCGTGATGATCGGCGATGCGGAGTGGACGGCAATCGCCTCCGCGCCAATCGCCGCTGGCGTCGATGTCAAGGTCGTCGGGCAGGACAACCTCACGATGACTGTGGAGCCGCTCTGACGAGCCGTATGCCCCTTGGCGTTTGCGAGCTTTGCCCGAGGCGGTGCGCCGTCGGAAGGTTCGCGCCGGGCGGCGTTCGCGGCTGGTGCGGCGCGGCGGATGTGCCGCGCGTCTTTCGCTGGGGGCCGCATTTCGGCGAGGAGCCGCCGCTTGTGGAGGGCGGTGGTTCCGGCTGCGTCTTCTTCTCGCGCTGCACGATGAAGTGCCTCTACTGCCAGAACTCGCCGTGGAGCTGGAAGGGCGGAGGAGAGGACAAGACAATTCCCGAGCTTACCGCGATTTTCCGCGAGCTTGCGGTAAAGGACAAATGCGCAAACTGGAATCTCGTCTCGCCTACGCCTTACTTGCCCTTTATCCGCGAGGCGGTCGCGCCTTTGCTTGCCGAGGGAATACGACTTCCGTTCGTCTGGAACTCTTCCGGCTACGAGCGCGTCGAGACGCTTGAGGAATACAGCGACCTTTGCGACTGGGCGCTTTTCGACCTTCGCTATTCGCGCAACGAGACGGCGATCGCGGCGAGCGCGGCGCCCAGCTATGTCGAGGCGTCGCGCGCCGCAGTAAAGTGGGCGTGGAGTAAAAAACATCTCATCGTACGCATCCTTGTCCTGCCGGGGCATGCGGACGAGGCGATTGAGAATCTCGCGTGGCTTGCGACCGAAGTTTCGAACGAAGTCGCCGTTTCCGTCATGGCACAGTACACGCCTGCCTACAAGGGGCTTGAGACGCCGCCTTTCGACCGACCTGTCACGAAGGATGAATACGAATCCGTCGTCGAGGCGGCTTCCGATTTCGGCTTCGAGAACGGCTGGATCCAGGGCTACGAGGCGAGCGATCCCAAGCTTGCGCTTCTCGGCGAGAACATGCCCCATGGCCACGGTTCCGTTCAATGAGGAATGGTATAATGTGCCCGTAAACTTTGAGGTCGGCAAGGTGGTAAGAAAAAGTGGTAAGAAAAAGGTGGTAAGAAAAGCGTATGCAAACTCAGGCGGGAAGGGAGAATGCATTTAGGCGGCTCGCAAAGTCGAAGTTCCGCTCGCGCTTTCATCTCTCTGCCGACGACCGGCAATACATCGCCGAGAAGGGCATGGAGACGATCCGCCGCCATTGTGAGGATTTCATCCGCACCCGTCTCGCGCTTGCGACACCGCCAAACGACGGCCGGCAAACGCCGATGAGAGGCCACCCCGTATTCCTCGCCCAACATGCCTGCGCCTGCTGTTGCCGCGGTTGCATGGAGAAGTGGTGGAAAGTTCCGAAGGGAACGCCCATCCCGCCCGAGCGCCAGTCGCGCATCGTCGATTTCCTGATGGCCTGGATTGAGAAAGAGTATGAGAGGGGTCAGGGGTCAGGAGTTAGGGGTCAGGGGATAGGAGTTGGAGTTTAGAGTTGGAGAGTGGAGGGTAGATTTTTTATAAAGTTTTTAACGCGTATCCCCCGAGCGCGAAGCGCGAGTCCGCGAAGCGGATGCCCTAGCAGGGGTGAGACGCAGAGGCGCAGAGTACGCAGAGAGGTTTGGGGAAGTTGGAGTTGGAGAGTGGTGGAAAGATGTGGAAAAGTTCATGGTGGCGTCCCTTTATGGGTTGGAGGTACCGATGAACGATAACACTTTGACGCCCGACCGCTACGCCGGAGACGAGGCGTGGCAGGACTGGTTCGACATCTGCTCGGTGGGCGGATGTCCCGCCGAGCATGCCGCCGCACTGCGCCGCCAGGTTGAGTCCGCGATGTATGCCACCCTCTCGAAGCGCGGCATTTCGCGCGAAGAGGCGGGGGCTGACGACCCAGTCGCCGTTTTCGACGCCTACTTCAAGCTGAAGGGCTCGCGTGACAAAAAGAAGCCGCTCAAGTCCTACTTCGCCTACCGCATCAAGGTCGAGGGGCTGAAACTCTCTAACTTCGTCTGCGGCACTCTCTTCGGCTCGGGCGCAGGACGCGTCCACGATATTGTCCTTGATTGGATCGCCTCTATCAAGGGTTGGCGTCCGCGCAAAGTGAAGGGGCCCGACGGTCGCCGCCGCATAGAATGGGAAAGCGCAGGCCCCGCCGAAATCGCCGCGCTCGAGCCATCCGCCGAGAGCGACCCCGCCGCGCTTCTCGACCTCGAACCAATGCGCCGCGATATCGACGCGCTCCTCGAAAGAATCTCCCTCAAGATAAAAGTGGAAAAGTCACATGTCGCGGCCCTTTTGTATGCGACGGCCCAGGACATACCGCTGACGGATGCGGCGCTCCTCGAGGGCCTAGGCGTAGGAAAGTCGCGGGCGTACGCGATGAGGGAGAAGACGATGGACGAATTCAGGAAAGAAGCGAGGACGATGGAGGACGCGGATAGTCCGCTCTTCGGCCGTCTGCTTCTCAAGGCCTGCGAGTCGTCGGCACCTAAATCGCTGCGCGAGCGGACAGGAGGTGCACGATGAACAAGACATTCGAGCAGGAATGGAATCTCTACAAGGCGGGCGGGAAGCGTCCGTCATTCGCGGGCGAAGCGCCGCGCGGCGACGCAGAATTTGATTCGCCGGTCAAGGTTGGCGAAATAAGGATCTTCGCGGACATGGCGCGTCCGTTCGTCGCGCTCGTCGCGGAGGATCGCGGAAATGCTGGGTTCTTCATCGTCCCAGTTTCTCCGTTCACAGTTCCCGCGTCGTCGCGCGAATTGCTTGAAGGCGAGCGCGTCTACCAGCTCTGGAACGCCTGCACCGCCGCGCGGAGTTTTGTAGAGCGCAGCTGGTTCGTCGAGGAAATTGACGCAGACACACTCGCGACGGTTCGCGGCAAATGCGCCGCGCGTACGGAGCTTGCCGCGGATGGCGCGGTTGCCGAATACGAGCGCGAGTTCCTCGTCTCGGGCGGAGACTTCATTCCGCTTGTCAACAAGGAGATTCCTCGCATTGTGCATGTCTCGTGGCGCAGGGTTTGCGGACTTGCCGCATGCTTTGTCATCTTGCTTGGACTTGGTGTCGTCACGCTAATGCACGATCAGCAAGAGCAGGAGTGGGTGATTCGCATGTCGGGGCCGGTGGATGAACCCATTGTCAAAAATGATACGCCTTCAACGCCGCCTGCTACGCCACCTTCCGTCGTCAACGAAGAAACGAGAATGGGTCTGAAACGCGCACGCCAGCTTCTTGCCCAGCGCGAACTCGATGGCGCGCTCAAAGAATGCGAGAATGTCCTTGTTGCAGATCCTGCCAATGAGGAGGCGCGTCGCATTAGATCTTCGGTTGAGCGTAAGCGTGAAGTTGTGATGCGGCAGGAGCGCGAGGTTGCTCGCGAGAAGTGGATCGCAGATGTCGACGCGGCATGGCGCCCAGCAGGTGCCGTTGCGGGGACGGTCAGCGACACGCGTCCGTGGAACGACACCGGCTGGACCGCTTCGCGTTCCGCTGGCTCCATTGGGGCGATGGCGGTCGGTGGGGAAATGGGATACACGAGTAGTGCGATGGAGATGCGACGTTACCTCGAGTCGAATACCCCGTGGCATGATCACGCTGGAGGCAAGATGGCCTCAATATCAATAAAAGACCAATTCTTGGAAGTGGAGCGCCAGCCTGCCGGCACAGAGCGCTATGCCGAAATTCAGGAGAATCGAGCTACACTACGATGCGTCGTTATCTGACCGAGTGGAAGAGGCAACCTCCGAAGGGCTCCGTGCGGCTTGAGGAGTTCGTCAACTACTTCAAGTACCGCTATCCGCAGCCGAATGGCGACGATCCGATCGCCATCGCGTGCGAGATGGGCGTCTGCCCGTGGGCGCCAACACACAAGCTTCTCAGGGTCGGCGTGCAGGCGCGGGAAGTTCCTGTCGAGAAGCTGCCGCCGTGCAATCTGACATTCCTCATCGATGTCTCCGGTTCGATGGGCGGGAACGGCGGCTTCGAGATGATGAAGTCCGGGCTTAAGATGCTTGTCGGCAAGCTTCGCCCCGAAGATCGCGTTGCAATCGTCACATACGCGGACGGCACCACGGTGCAGCTTGCCTCGACGCCAGGAAGCGAGAAGGACAAGATCCGTGCCGTTGTCGATGGGCTCAGGTGCGGCGGCTGCACTTACGGCGCGGGTGGAATCCAGCTCGCCTACGAGGAAGCGAAGAAGAACTTCGACAAAAATGCGAACAACCGCGTCATCCTGATCACTGACGGCGACTTCAATGTGGGAATCTCCGACCCGAAGTTGCTCGAGGAGTTCATCGCCACGAAGCGCGAGAGCGGAATTTTCCTCACGGTGCTTGGCGTCGGACGCGGCAACTACCAGGACGCGAACATGAAGAAGCTTTCGACTGCGGGCAACGGAAACTACGCGTATCTCGATTCGGTCTTAGAGGCGAAGAAAGTGATGATGAACGAGTTTGGCGGAACGCTCTTCACCGTCGCGAAGGACGTTAAGCTCCAGCTCGAGTTCAACCCTGCGGAGGTGAAGGGCTATCGTCTGCTTGGATACGAGAGCAGAAAGCTTGCCGCGAAAGACTTCAACGACGACAAGAAGGACGCGGGCGAGATTGGCTCCGGCCATACGATGACGGCGTTCTACGAGATCGTCCCCGCAGGTTCTGATGAGAAGATTGCGGACGTCGATCCTCTCAAGTATCAGAAGCGCACGGAGTCCGGGCGTGGCGAGGTCTGCACCGTAAAGCTCCGCTGGAAGAAGCCGGACGGCGACACGAGCATGCTCAAGGAGATTCCGATTTCCGAAGCGCAGATCACTTCGAAGACGCCGTCGGAAGACTTCCGCTTCGCGTCTGCTGTCGCAGAATTCGCGCTTCTCGCGTCCGACTCGAAGTTCAAGGGCGGTGCGTCCTTCAACAAGATTCTTGACCGTGCGCGCCATGCGAAGGGCGAAGACCTCGAGGGCTATCGCGCCGAATTCATCCGTCTCGTCGAGACTGCGCAGCTTCTCGCGCCGCCAGCGCCACAGACGCCACCCGCCCCAGCTGGGAATCGCCCCGTCGAAGGCGACCTCTGATTCTCCCGCCGCGCGCCGTGTTTTTGGCGCGCGGCGCCTGTTTATGCTATAATACCGTTATAAAACAAAATCCAAAATACAACGGATGGGAAAAGGAGATCCTGATGAACAGACTGAGCCGGGTGGCGTTGGCTTTCACGCTGTGCTGCGCAGGTGTCGCGGCACCGGGAGATGTCATGAGCGTGACGGTCTGGCGCGGCGAGAGTTCGTCTTTACTCGTGTCCGACGAGTTTCCCGAAATCGGCGG
Organism: uncultured bacterium; assembly: GCA_902780865.1. Taxonomy (GTDB): domain Bacteria; phylum Verrucomicrobiota; class Kiritimatiellia; order RFP12; family UBA1067; genus UBA1067. The sequence continues at coordinate 7,545 of CACZHC010000039.1, read as the reverse complement.
CGAAGCGCAGGGGGTCACGGTGCGCCGCGGCACTCTCCTGCCCGTCCGGTACAACACGAGCATCAAATCCCTTGAATACAGGTTCGTCGCCGATCGCGCAGTCTATGGATCGAAGGCGGCAGGTCTCCATTTCGCGACCGTTTCGGCCGCGGCGGACGCGAAGGCGGGCGAGTACGATTTCGGCCAGCTCAAGGTGAAGGTCCTCGACCGCGTCCTGCCGCCGCCGAGCGAGTGGAAATACTTCCTCGACCTCTGGCAGCATCCGTGGGCCGTCGCGCGCGTACTTGTCGACCAGCCCTGGAACCACCAGTGCTACGACGCGTACGGCACGATGATCGGCCGCCGCAGGGATGCGAACGGGAAATGGTCGTTCGACTACTCCGTCTTCGACAAGTACGTGGAGTTCGGCAGGAAGTGCGGCCTTGGCCCAGACATCGCATGCTACACCATGTGCCCGTGGGGCTACAAGGTCGACTACACCGACGCCGACGGCAGGAAGGTCCGCGTAGAGGCGAAGCCCGGGCGTCCTTTCTTCGACGAATACTGGGGGGTGTTTCTCGTCGACTTCTCGAAACACCTCGAGGAGAAGGGGTGGCTCAAGGACACGTTCATCGCGATGGACGAGCGCTCGCCCGAGGACCTCGCTTATATCGCGAAGTTCGTGCGCCGCGTCGCGCCCGGGCTCAGGATCGCGATGGCCGGCAACCGCCGTCCAAGCGAGTTCAAGGGCATCGAGATCGACAACTACTCTCAGATCATGCACCATGTGGACAGACCCTTCCTCGACGAAGTCGCCGCGCGCCGCAAGGAGGGGAAGACGACGACCTACTACATCTGCTGCGGACCCGCGAGGCCCAACACCTTCATGAGCTCCGGCCCCGGCGAGGCGTTTGTCTGCGGTTTCTACCCGGCAGCCTGCGGGCTTGACGGCCTTCTTCGCTGGGCCTACAACAGCTGGGGCGAGGACTCGAACAGCGACATGACCTACAGCCGCTGGACGGCCGGCGACATTGCTCTCGTCTACCCCGACGGCTCTCCGAGCTGGCGGTTCCTGGAGCTTAAGAACGGCATCGTCGCCGCCGAGAAGTTCCGCATCCTCCGCGAAGAGGGCGGTCGCGACGCCGAACTTGACGCCCTTGCCGCGAAGTTCGACTTGAAGAAGCTTCTCGAGGGCACTGACTACGAAGGGCTGCGCCGCGCGGTGCAGGACGTGGTGAACCGGTGACAGGGTTTTTTAAAGAAAGGAACATAAAATGACTAACGAAACTACTGTGGTGGAAAAGGTGACAGGCGCCGTCTGCGCCCAGTTCAACGAGGGCAAGGAGACAGCCGCGCAGGTTACTTCCTGGCATAAAGCTGATCGCCTTCACCGTTCGCAAGGCGCTGATGCGCGGCAAGGCCAAGGGACGCCTGCTTGCCGACTTCATCTGCTCCGTCGTCACGAAGGCCTGTTGGGCGGTGCTGATCGTGATGGTGCTCGGTCGCCTCGGCGTAAACGTCACGCCTCTCATCGCCGGACTCGGTGTCACCGGCTTTATCCTCGGCTTCGCGTTCCAGGAGTCGCTCGGCAACCTCGCCTCTGGCATGATGATTGCGCTCAACGAGCCGTTCAAGGTCGGCGATTTTGTCGATGCCGCCGGGCTTTCAGGAACGATTCTTGAGGTCAACATGATGGCGACCGTCATGAAGACCGCCGACAACAAGCGCATCGTCCTTCCCAACAAGAGCGTTTGGGGCGGGCCCATCGTCAACTACAACGCGCTTGGCCTGAGGCGCGTCGACCTCCAGGTGGGCATCGACTACGGCGAGGATGTCACGCGTGCGGTCGATGTGATTCTCGAGGCCATAGCGCACGTGCCAGGCGTTCTCCAGGATCCTGCGCCAGCCGTCGCCGTCGCGTCGCTCAACGACAGCGCCGTGCAGATCAACGTCCGCCCATGGGCGAAGAGCGCCGACTACTGGCCTGTTGCGGCGGCTACGCTCACCGAAGTCAAGTCTGCGCTTGAAAAGGCCGGCATCAAGATTCCGTTCCCGCAGATCGAAGTCCACACGGCGAAGTAGCCGATGCTCCACGTCGTCGCAACGCCGATCGGGAATCTCGCCGACCTCTCGCCGCGCGCACTCGACGCGCTTCGGGGCGCGGCCGCGATCGCCTGCGAGGACACGCGGCGGACGTGGCAACTTCTGACGCATTTTGAGATACCGCGCCCCGCGGAAATGTTCTCGTATCGCCAAGGCAACGAGGAGCGTGTCACCGAGAAGGTGCTGTCGCTGCTTGCCGAGGGCAAGGACGTCGCGCTCTGTTCCGACGGCGGCTATCCCGGCATTTCCGATCCCGGCTACCGGCTCATCCGCGCCTGCGCCAAGGCGAGGATCCCCTACGATGTCGTTCCTGGCGCGAGCGCAGTCGAGGTTGCGCTTTTGATGTCGGGGCTTTCGACTTCGTCGTTCACCTTCCGCGGCTTTCCGCCGCGCGGCCCCGGTGCGCTCCGCAACTGGTTCGCCGAAGACGCCGACAAGGAACACACGCTAATCTGCTACGAGTCTCCGTTCCGCGTTGGCGCGACGCTCGAGGCAGCGCTTGACGCGCTTGGCGACCGCGAGGCGGCGGTATGCATCGAGCTCACGAAGATGCACGAGCGCGTTTCGCGCGGATATCTTTCCGATCTCGTCAACGAGTTTAAGGACGCCAAGGTCAAGGGCGAGGTCGCTCTCGTCATCGCGGGGTCCAATCCGAAGTTTGCACGGCCTGCGGAAGCGAAGTAAAACCGCTCCGCGGAAAATCCGCCGCAACGCCCAACCGCCGCTTTTATATAAATGCGGTGGTTGCCATTCGCCGTGCGATTTACGCAAGTTCAGAAATATGATATCATTGCCGGCATGATGAAAACGGCATTGACGTTCGGACTGCTCTTCGGAGCAAGCACCTCCCTATCCACCCTGGCGGCGACCGTCCTCTACGACTTCGAGACCGACGCCGAGCAAAAGGCCGTCCCGCGCCTCGACGGAAAGGACTTCCAAGTCGGCGTCACCAACGCCTACGCCACGTCGGGCGAACACGCGATCGGATTCGTCTGCCGTCCCTGGTCGGAAGGCATGAACGAATGGCCGTCCTTCACCATCGCGTCGCCTGTCGCCGACTGGCGCGGCTACGACCGGCTCGTCGTGGACGTGGTGAACGCGGGCGAGGCGGGCGACTCGCTCTCCACCTTCATCGCCGAACCCAAGGGCCGCATCCAGAACGGACTGCACGCCACGATGCGCCTTCCGGGCAAGGGCCATGCGCAGTGGACCATCCCGCTGAAGGACTGGCCGCAGACCGCCGCTCCAACCAACGTCGCCCGCATCCACTTCTTCGCCACAAGACCCATGAGCTTCGCCGTGGCGCTCGACCGGCTGACGCTCCTGAAGGCAGGCGAGACGCCGCCGCTCCCCGACAGCCCGTGCATCGCACGCAACCTGCTCCCGCTCGCCGCCGAGGGGCGCGAGCAGATGAAGCGCCAGATCGCCGAGATGGAGGAGTGGAAGTCCCACGCCCGCGACTACATGCGCTTCCGCACGGCCTGCCAGACGTCCGGACTCTCCTCTCCCGCCTTGCTCCTCGGCAAGGCGTCGTCGATGGAGAAGATCATGCCGCGCGGAAGATTCTCCGCCCTGCCCGTGACGAAGGACGGACTCGCCGTGCGCCTTGCGGGCAACGAGTACGAAAGCGTGCAGCTGCTCGTCGCGCCGACGGACAGCGACCTTGCGGACGTGAAGGTGCGCATGGAAGGCGATCTGAAGGGCCCCAACGCCACCTTCGCCGCCACAAACGTCGCCTGCGACGTGACGGGCTATGTGAAGACGACCAGCCGTCCGCCCTACAAGGTAGGCCGTGCGGTTCCCGCGAACGGTGAACCGGGCTACACGCGAAAGATTGACGATCCTGTCCTTGGCTGGTGGCCCGATCCGATCCTCGGATTCCTGGACGGAATCGAGATCAAGGACATCGACGTGCAGAGCTTCTGGATCCGCGTGCACTGTCCCGCCGGACAGCCGGCCGGCACTTACCGCGGCGCGTTGCTCGTCTCCGCAATGGGCGTGGAGACCGTGCGCGTCCCCTTCGCCGTCCGCGTGAACGGCTTTACGCTCGGCCGCACCTCCGCGCTGCCGCTCGCCGTCACGTTCAATCCGGAGCCGAATGTCCAGCTGGAGCCGCCCGAAGGTCTCGCCGCGGCGCGCGCCCGGCGGGCCGATCCGATCTCGCCCGTCAACATGTGGCGGAAGCACGAGCGCGAATGGGTCTCGTTCCTTGCCGACTACCTCATCCCGTACGACAGTCTCTACCACGGCAGCGACATGAACCGCCTTCGCGCCATCAAGCAGCTGAAGGAGGAAGACCGCCTCGGCTGGTTCAACCTCGGCTACTGGTCCTACCCCGCATCGACCAACGCGGACGAAATGGCGAAGTGGCGCGAGCGGACAATCCCGCGTCTCGTGAATTTCTACGAGGGTGCGAAGGCGATCGGCGCGCAGGACTATGCCTACGTGTACGGCTGCGACGAGGTTGCCAAGGATTTCTTCCCCGCCATCCGCGCCGCCGTGCGCGAACTCAAGGAGGCGCTGCCCGGCGTCCCCGTCTCAACCACGGCCTATGACCACGAGTTCGGCGTTAACACGCCGCTCGACGTGATGGACTGGTTCACGCCGCTCACGCCGAAGTTCGATCCCGTGAAGGCGGCTGCCTCGCGCAAGGCCGGGCACCAGGTGTGGTGGTACATCTGCTGCGGACCGCATACGCCCTTCGCCAACATGTTCATCGAGTGCCCCGCCATCGAAGGCCGGCTCCTCATGGGCGCGCAGAGCGTGCGCCAGCGCCCCGACGGATTCCTCTACTACCAGATTTCCATCTGGAACTCGAAGCGGTGCATCGAATCCGGCCCGTTCACGGACTGGGATCCGCGCAGCTGGACCAAGTTCCACGGCGACGGCTCGTGGACCTGCGTCGGTCCCGACGGCACGCCGCTTCCAACCGTCCGCCTGGAGAACTTCCGCGACGGACTCGAGGACTTCGCCTACGCGAAGCTTCTGGAGGCGAAGCTCGCCAAGCATGCGGCCGCGGACGACGACTGGGCAAATCGCGCGAAGGAGCTTCTCGCCGTGCCGCGCGACGTGATGGACACGATGGAGAACTACACCGGAGACCCGGCGGCGGTCTACCGCTGGCGCGACGCCATGGCCGACTTGCTGGAATCGCCGCTACCCCAGTAAAACAGGCACAAATCTCAACCACGCCACCAGGCAGATCCAACTCCCAGGACCTGCCGAAATGGCTGGCGGTCCGGTTTCTGGCTGGCTGCGGGGTGCAGAATGCAAGCGGAGATTATGGTATAATAAGATGCAAAGGAGAGAACATGAAAGCTATTGCAGCAGTCGTTCCCGTCGCGGTTGTCGTGTTCGCGGCGTGGATATGGTGGGGGTGGCGCATCGAGCCCGAGAACGGGCAGATCGCGGTCCTGATGAAGAAGACCGGGAAGGACCTCCCGCCAGAGGCGATCCTCTCGCCAGGGCCAGAGTACAAGGGGATACAGGCGGATGTGCTGCCGGAAGGCCGCTACTTCCGCAATCCGTGGACATGGGAGTGGAAGTACTTCCGCGCGATGGACATCCCCGCAGGGAAGTTCGGCGTCCTCGTCAGGAAGTTCGGCAAGGACCTTCCCGCCGGCGAGATCATCGCCCGCGACGATTCCTTCAAGGGCATCGTCCGCGACGTTCTCGGCACAGGCCGCCACCGCATAAATCCCTTTGCCTACGACGTCAAGCTCTATGACGACATCACGATCAAGCCCGGCCATGTCGGTGTTGTGACGCGGCTTACGGGGTCAGACATCCTTTCCGAAGGCGCAGACGCCGCGACTGGCACGGGCTTTCTTGTCGGAGAGGGTGCGAAGGGCGTGACGGATGGAATCCTCAAGGAAGGCACGCATCGTCTCAACCCGTTCCTCTACTCCGTCTCGATCGTGAACGTGCAGAGCCAGCGCTTCGAGCTTTCCGGCGCCGACGCGATAACGTTCCTCACGCAGGACGGCTTCACGGTGCAGGCCGAGGGAACGCTCGAGTTCAACTTGCAGCTCGACAAGGTCGCGCTTCTCTCGCACGAGGTCGGCGACATGGACGACATTCTCCAGAAGATTATCCTTCCCTCCGCGCGCGGCTTCTCGCGCATCGAGGGCTCGAAGAAGGTTGCGACCGAGTTCATCGTCGGCGAGTCGCGCCAGGCGTTCCAGAATTCGCTCGAGGCGTACTTGAAGGGCGTCTGCGCGCCGTGGGGCATCTCGCTCAACTCCGTCCTCATCCGCGACATCTTCGCGCCGCAGGAAGTGGCCTCGATCATCCGCGCGCGCGAACTCGCCGTCCAGGAGGCGAAGAAGATCGACCAGCAGATCGTCCAGGCGAAGTCGCTCGCAGAGCTCGGCAAGCAGAAGTCTCTCGCCGACCGCAACTCCAAGGTCGTGGCGGCCGAGACCGAGCGCATACAGAAGAAGATCGCCGCAGAGCAGTCGAGGGCAGAAGTCACGATCGCCGCCGAAACGCGTCTTACGGTCGCCGCGACGGAGCTCAAGGCAGCGGAAGCCGAGGCCGCCGCGAAGCTCGCCAAGGCCGAGGCAGACCGCAAGGTCGTCGAGGCGCGGACGACTGCCGAGGCCGAGGTCATGAAGCGCGAAGTCGCAGTTTATGCTGACGAGCGCGACTATCTGAGGGCGCGGCTATACGAGAAGACTGCGCCGCGTGTGACGGACGTCGTGACGGCAGACGATCCGCGCGAGATGATGGGAATTCCCGCCAAAAGCGCTTTCGCCAACGAGAAAGGAGCTTGGCGTATTTGCGTTTGTGTGGACCTGCTGCAGGGTCTATGTCGGCCCGGGCGAGATGGCCATCGTCACCTCGAAGACCGGCGACGAGCTGCCGCCTGGCGCGATTCTCGCGGAACCGGGGCAGAAGGGCGTCCAGAGAATCCCTCTCGGTGAAGGCCGCCATTTCCTTAACCCCGTTACGCACGACTGGCGCATCGTCGCGGCGATTACGATTCCTGCAGGCTCTGTCGGTGTTGTTACCTCGAAGAACGGCCGCGAGCTCGCCCCGGGCGAGATTCTTGCGCCCGACCGCGATTCGAAGGGCGTGTGGAAGGATGTGCTTGGCCCTGGCAGGTATCGCCTTAACCCCGAGGGATACGACGTCAAGGTGATGAGCGCGATAAACATACCGATCGGCTATGTCGGCGTCGTGACGAGCCAGACCGGAAAGCCCGCCGCCGCCGGCTCGTTCGCCGGCCCTGGCGAGAAGGGCGTGATGGAGAAGGTCCTGCAGCCGGGGCTCTACTACGTGAACCCGCGCGCCTACCAGGTCGACGTCGTCGAGATCGGCATGAACCAGGTCTCGATCGTCGGCAAGTCGGGAACGGTCGTTCTCACGAAGGCGCAGAGCCAGAGCGCGAACGGCCTCGACGAGCTCCAGCGCATGACGCTCCAGAAGCAGGTGCAGAAGCGCGCGGAGTACGTGACGCAG
>CACZHC010000038.1 GCA_902780865.1 uncultured bacterium | reverse complement strand
GCGGAGCTGTAGCTGGACGAGGTTCGGGTCGGGATTTGATTTGGGAAGTTCTGGAACGAACGTCGACCATTCGCCTGCGCTCGCCTCAAGCCGCAGGCGCTTGCCGTTCTTCTCGAGGAGGACCTCCCTTCCGTCGATCTTCGGCTTCGCGTAGGTGTTCATGCGCCAGACGAGAACGGTGCCGGGCTTGACGCCGCTGAACGCGTCGCGGATCACATAGCTCTTTCCGTCTTTGGCGAGGGACCCCGTCCGTTTGGCACTCGAAGCGGATGGATGAATCGCAGAGAGATGGCAAATTGCGTCTCTCTTCCTCTTCGTGGAGCGGCAGAAGTTTAGCGCCGCGAAGCCGCCGACGTTTGCCTCCTCGCCTTCAATCGTGACGAGATTGTGCCCCTCGGGGCTGAGGCGGAAGTATTTCCAGCGCGGCGAATCGTTGTCGGAGTCCCAGAACTTCATCCCGTGCTCCGCCTCGCCAATTCCGTATGACTCGCCGCCAAGGTCCTCCGCCCAGCGCTCGCCGAGCGCGTCGAGGACGAACGAACCCTGGTCCGCGTGAGCATGACTCGACTGAGCCGTACCGCCCTTCATCGCGACCCAGAGCGCATCTGGATCGTCGCGGCTCGACGTCTGAATCGTGACGGGAACGGAACCTCCCGACCACCACGAGAGCGGCAAATTGTTCTTCTCGGCCTTAGGCACGTCGACCATCCATATCAGCGGCAAGAAGCAGTTGTCGCATCGATGCCCTGCGGTCTCGCCAGGCACAGCGGCGTATGAAGCAAGAGCGATCTTGCGCTCGGCAGTCGTGACATCGGGGCGTCCAAGTTCGCGGGCGAACCACCAGAGCGGTGCGCTTTTCGAACGTACCTTGCCTGAGTCGGAATGGTTGAAAAGAAGCCCCGACGGACCGGTCATCATGTCCGGGAAAATCGCGGTCGCGCGAAAGCCTGGCTCGTCCATGAGTCCGAAGTCAGTTCCAAAAGCGGACCGTAGCGACTCGATGGCGAAGATCTGGTATATAGTCGCAAGGTTCCAGTAACCGACGCCTTCAGGAAACGCGCCGCACGGCGCATACGCCTCCACCGGTTCGTGGAGAAAGCTCACGGCGTTGTCGATATGCATGCGGGCATGCTCCGGCTCGCGCTCGGCAATCGCCACGGCGGCGGCGAGCATTCCGCAAAGGCATACCTGGCTCCAGTTGTTGCCGTTGTGAATCCAGAACGCATCCGGCTCGGCTGCTCGCAAGGCCTTGTCAATGAGCGCCTTGGCGAGAACGTCGCGCATCTCTGGCGACCAGTCGTCGTAGAGCCAGTCGTAGGCAATCGCAAAGTCGAATGCGAAAAGCGCGGTGTCGATGAAATGCGGCGAATTCCAGTCGGGGTATGCGGCTATGGCGCGCAGTTCAGTCTCAAGGCGGTCCAGATAGCGGCGGTCGCCGGTCATCTTCCACATCTGCGCAAGCGAGAATGTCCGCGCTGTGCAGGGCTGCGACCAGAGGCGGCGGCCGTCGAGACTGTAGACGTCCGGCTTGACGGCAAGTGTCATGTCGGCGAATTGCTTCATGTGGCGGACGGCCGCGGCAAGAAGTTCGTTCGTCGCAGTCGCGCCCTTGATCCGCGCGAAGACGTCGTCGCCGGACTTGAGCATCAGCCGGGGATGCGCCTTTTTCCCAAGCGCGGCGACTGCGGCGGCATCTGGCGGCGTCGGGTTTTTCGCATGGCGCGCGCGGAATCGGACCTGTGCCATGCCTTCGCTGACAAAGCCCGGTTTCACGATGAACTTGAAGCTGTTCATCCCGTCGTCAAGCGGCTTTCCCGGCTCAAAGTAGCCGCCGGCCACGAACGGCTCTGGATGGATCGAATAGCGGTCTTCGTCCTTCCGCAAGTACGCGCCGAACCAATGTACGTCAGCCGGCCAGTCCGTCACGAAACCTATCTCTCCGCTTTTCCTCGACTCGTCAACGGCAAGCGCCGTTCGTGAGCGCAGCACCGCCGAGAAAGATCGTGCTGATGGCTGCCAAGAAGCTCATTTGCAGATCTCGGCGAGATGCGTGACAGTGAACGCGGCCTTGAATGCCTCGGGAGTCGTCGACTTGTCGGCGGGCTCGAACGTGAAGACGCGCTTCTCACCTGGAACGAGCGTCACGGCGTTGTCGTCGAATTCGCCGCGGATGCCCTTCACGTTCATCCACACCCAGAACGCAGGCTTGTCAGTCGTAAGCGTCACCTTGAAGCCGTCGATCTCCGCCTTTACGTTCGCCTTCGGAAGCTCGACGTCGTTGTACGCCGCGCGGACAGGGAAGTTTACGGAATCACAGAACCTAAGCTCGAGGACCTCGTCAGCGCGCACCGTTGGCTTGCCGAACACGGCGGCGGAGCATGCGGGCACCGTAACCTCGCCGCCGGTCTCAGACATAATCTTCTTCGTGCCGTCGAATGAATGACGCACGGCGACGACCTTGCCTGAAACCGGCTTGTCGGTGTCGTTGATCACCTTGACCGTCCCGTCCGGCGCGAGCGTGACGTGCACGGGCTCGAAGAAGCGGCGGGCGAGGTACTGGAGCGGCTTCCACTTGCCGCCGTACTCGATCGAGCTCCACGACGCGACGGGCCAGTTGTCGTTGAGCTGCCAGAAGAGCGTGCCCATGCAGCGCGGCTGCTCGCCGCGCCACGCGTCGACCGCGGTCTGTATCGCCATCGCCTGCTGGAACTGCGAGAGGAGGAGCTCAGAGGGGACGTCCCTGGGCTCGCGGAAGTAGCGCGCGAACGTCTTGCGGATGCGCTCGTTGCCGCCGGGGTTCTTCTGGTGCCATTCGAAGTCGGGGCCACGCGCAAGGATCTGCTCCTTTGACGCGAACGTCTCGGCGATCTCCATCGACGGGAAGGACTGGAAGCCGAATTCCGAGCAGAAGCGCGGATGGTATTCGTAGTACTTCGCGAAAGGCTGGTTCTCGTGCCACACGTCCCAGTTGTGCATGTCGCCCTTCGAGTCCTCCTTCCACCCGTCGCCGAAGTCGCCAGGGCCACAGCAAGGCGAGGACGGCCAGTAGGTCCGCTGCGGATCGTACTTCGCGACAAGCTCGCCCTGCATCTTCGAGCGCTTGATCCATTCGCCGCGGTAGAAGTCGGGATCTTTCCGCGACTCCACATCGCGATTGAGGCGTGGTCGCGAAGGCGCTTGAGCTGATGAGTCACCTCTTCCCTGATCTCGCCGAGAAACGCGTCGTCGCCCGGATAGACCGCGCACGAGCACATCATGTCGTGCCAGATCATGATTCCAAGCTCGTCGCACGTGTCGTAGAAGACATCCTTTTCGTACTGGCCGCCGCCCCAAAGACGAATCATGTTCATGTTCGCGGCCTTCGCGCTCTCAAGAAGATCGCGGTAGCGCGCCGGAGTCTGCTCGTTTTCGTATGCGGAGCAGGGAATCCAGTTCGCGCCCTTCATGAAAATCCGCCTACCGTTGATGCGGAAGACGAGCGAAAGCTCCTCCTTGCCCTTAGAGTTTACGGTCCTCTCGTTCAGGACCTCGACTTTCCTGAGACCAATCTTCTTGACGATCTTCTCGCCATTTACATCGAACTCGGCGGTGTAGAACTTTTGCTCGCCAGCGCCATTCGGCCACCAAAGCGGCGGGTTGTCTATCTCGAACTTCTTCTCGGCCTTCGAGCCGTCGGAGAGCTCCGCCGTGACCGTAAGAGTGCAGTGAGTGAAGTTGTCGTTGAAGTTCTGGGTAGAGTAGACGTATTCGACACGCGGCCCGTCTGTCGCGATCAACTTGGTAGTGCCGCAGAAGCCGGTGACCTGCACGGCGGGACCCCAGTCCCAGCCGGCGTGACACGCGGCCTTGCGCACAAACGCCTGGTTCTTCGCCCACATTATATTGGACATCGGGAACTCGCGGCCTTTCGCGGCACGGCGCTTGTCGGCCTCGTTCTCGGGGCTCCTGAATTTGCCTTCGACCGTGTTCTTGCCTTCCTTCAGGAACGGCTTCACGTCAAAGGTGTAGCGCTGGAAGCGGTCCGTCGTTTCGCCGACCTTCTGTCCGTTCACGAGAATCGTTGCGAAACAGTCGCAGTCCTCGAGCCGAAGGACGATCTCCTTCTTCGCGAGGAGGTCCGCAGACACGTCGAACTCGCGAGAGATGTTCCAGTCGCTCTTCCCGACCCACTGCATGTCCTTCTCGTTCTGGCCCCAGAACGCATCCTTCATAAGGCCCGCCTTCAGGAGCGCAGTATGCACGCCTCCCGGAACGGCTATGGGGCAGGAGACCTTTGCGTCGTCTGCCTTGACGAGTTTCCATGTTCCGGCGAGATCGAGCTCGGCGGAGAGAGCGACGGACGAAACGACCGCCGCAATAAAAGAGAATAGTATGCGTTTCATGGGAGATATTATCTCATTTCCTCCCGCAAAACGCAATCACGCAATTATCGCACTATGGCGGCGCGAGCTGCGGCGAGGTCAGCGAATTCCCCGCCGGCGATCATCTGGACGATGAGGTTGCCGATAGCCGTTCCCTCGATCGGGCCCGTGAAGACCTCAAGCCCCGTTGCCTCGGCGGTAAGGGCGTTCAGGTACTTGTCCTGCGAGCCGCCTCCGACGATGTTGATCGAGGTGTAGACCTTGCCCGTGATCTCGGAAAGATTGCGTATCGCATTCGCGTAACATTCCGCGAGCGACAGGTAGACGCACTGCATAAGCTCGCCGACGGTCGTCGGCGGCTTGCCAGACTCGGACGCGGCCTTTGCGACTTCGCCGATCATAGACGCCGGGTTGAGGAAGCGCGAGTCGTTTACGTCGACAGTCGTGTTGTAGTTCTGCCCACGGGCGATCATTGAAAGATCGGCAAAGGAATACTCGCGCCCCTTCTCGTAGTCGGTGAGCGTCGCAAGCGCCTCCTTGGTCGCATCGCCGCCCTTGCCCTCGACGTACTCCACGCCGTTGAGCTCGCGGCGGATCGACTGGATCATCCAGAGGCCCATGATGTTCTTGAGGTAGCGGTAGCGACCCCATGCGCCACCCTCGTTCGTGAAGTTCGCCGCGCAAGACGCCTTCGTGGTGATCGGCTTCTCGTTCTCGACGCCGAGAAGCGACCATGTGCCGGAAGAGAGGTATACCGCCCTGTCGTCACGTGCCGGGACGGCGAGATACGCGGAGCCGGTGTCGTGCATCGCGGGGAGCACGACCTTGACGCCCTTGTATTCGCCGACGGTCGCGCCGGGCATCTCGAGCTTTCCGAAGATGCGCTTCGGAAGGCCCAGCTTCTCGATGAGGTCGAAGTCCCAGTCCTTCTTCGCCGCGTCGAGGAGCGAAGTCGTCGACGAGTCGGTGTATTCGTGGACGATGTTGCCGGTGAGACGATAGTTGAGATATTCAGGGACCGTGAGGAAGCTCGCCGCCTTCTCAAGCTGCTCGGGATGCTCCTTCTTGAGGGCCCAGAGCTGGTAGATCGTGTTAAAGGGCGCCTTCTGGATACCGCAGCGCGAATAAAGCTCCTCGAAGGACATCACCTGCGACTCGATTTCTTTGTCCGCGCCGGTCGTGCGCGCGTCGCGGTAGGCGACGGAATCGCTGCAAAGTTCGCCCTTCTCGTCGAGCAGGACGAAATCGACGCCCCACGTGTCTATGCCGATCGACTCGACGGGTCCCTTCTTCATCGCCTCGTCTATGCCGGCTTTCACGGACGCAACGAGCTTCTCGATGTCCCAGCAGTCGTGGCCGTCCTTGCGAACCTGCGAGTTCACGAAACGGTAGACTTCCTCAAGCGTAATCTTCCCGTCGACGACGCGCCCGATGATATGACGCCCCGAACTCGCTCCAATGTCTATTGCCAGGTAGTTCTTCATTTCTGTGTCTCCGGTGAAATTGTACCATTTTTTCCGTCAGTGTGCATCAAGCCAGTTGCCGCCAACGCCGATCCCGACGTCCAGGGGAACGCCGAAGTCGAGCGCCGTCGTCATCTCGCGCGCCACGATTTCCTTGACCTTCTCCACCTCGCCCAAGGGCACGTCGAAGACAAGTTCGTCGTGTATCTGCAGGACCATCTTCGCGCGGAGGTTCTCCGCCTTGAGCGCCCTGTCGACCTTGACCATCGCGACCTTGATAAGATCTGCGGCCGAGCCCTGTATCGGCGTGTTGATGGCATCGCGCTCCGCAGCCTGCCGCGCCGTCGCGTTGCGCGAGTTGATGTCGCGCAAGGTTCTGCGGCGGCCGAGAATCGTCTCTGCATACCCCTTCTCGCGCGCCTTGGCGATCGCGGACTCCATGTAGACCTTGACCTTCGGATAGAGCTTGAAGTACGTCTCGATCAGGTCAGCCGCCTCCTTGCGAGGCACTTTAAGCCGTTGCGAGAGCCCGAACGCGGAGATGCCGTAGATAATTCCGAAGTTAACCATCTTGCACTTCGAGCGCTGCTCTGGCGTCACGAACGCCGGCATCACGTCGTAGACGCGGCTCGCCGTGTCGCGGTGAATGTCCTCGCCGTTCCTGAACGCCGTGAGCATTGCCTCGTCGCCCGACATCGCGGCCATGAGCCGCAGCTCGATCTGCGAGTAGTCGGCCGAGATGAGCACGTGCTTTTCGTCTCGCGCGACGAACGCCTTTCGTATCAGCTTGCCGCGCTCGGTGCGGATCGGGATGTTCTGGAGATTCGGGTCGGACGAGCTTAGGCGCCCCGTCTCGGTAAACGCCTGCGCGTATGTCGTATGGACGCGTCCGTTCTCGTCGATGAGCGTCGGCAGCTTGTCGACGTATGTCGACTTGAGCTTCGTGCACGCGCGGTACTCGAGAATGAGCGGGACTATCGGATGTTCGCCTACGAGCTTCGAGAGAGTCTTTTCGTCGGTCGAGAACTGTCCGCTCGCCGTCTTCTTGCCGCCGGAAAGCCCGAGCTTCCCGAAGAGAAGCGCGCCAAGCTGCTTGGGACTGTCGGGATTGAAACCAGGATCGGCGTAGGAGAGTATCTGCTGTGTGAGGGCTAGGATTTCGCGATCGAGCTCGCGGCCGTAGCTTTTAAGCGCTTCCACGTCGATCTTCACACCCTCGCGTTCCATGTCGATCAAGATCTTCACAAGCGGCTCTTCGACATCGGAAAGTACATTCGGAAGCGGCGCGGGCGCGACAGGGACCTTGGGCCGCAGGATATCGTCAAGCCTCAGCGTAAAATCGGCGTCTTCCGCCGCGTAGTCGCAGACGAGCTTCAGGTCCTTGCCAGCGAGCGTCGGCTCTGGCTTGCCGCGCTCGGGCTCGCCCGCGACATCCTCGAAACGGATCATGCGGTAGCCGAGCAGCTGTTCCGAAAGCTCCTTGAGCCCATGGCGCGCCGCCGCATCGAGGCAGTAGTGCTCAAGCATCGTGTCGCGCGGCGTCGGCGCAAAGCCGATTCCGTAGCGATGAAGGACTGTGCGGTCATACTTGCCGTTGTGCGCGACGAGAATCTTTGACTTGTCCGCGAAAAGCGGCCGGAACACGTCGACGAGATCGGCGATTGCATACCACGCCTTCCCGGGGGCGGTCGAGAACGACAGCCCCAGCAAGCGGCATGTATTCGCGTCAGTCGCGCTTAAGCCCGGTTCACGCGCGGCAGTTTCGATATCGAACGCGACGCGCGACGCGGCCATAAGCTCCGCAAGAAGCGCTTGCGCGGCAGCCTCGTCCGTGACGAGTCGGTAGTCGTGTGGCGCCGTTGCAATGGTAGAATGCGTTAGGGGCGTTTCTCCGAGACGTCCGCTCGTTGGTAGGGGCGCCTCTCCGAGGCGACCGCGGTCCGCTCGGAGAGCGGACCCTACCAAATCATCTTCCCCCAAAAGCTCCTTTGCAAGACGGCGAAGCTCGAACTTCTCGCACACCGCGGCAAGTTTGCCGCGGTCGACGCCATCGAGCTTATAGGCATCCCAGTTTGGCTCAATAGGAACGTCCGTACGAATCGTCGTGAGGAACTTCGACATCGTCGCATCGTCGCGCCCAGCGTACACCTTCTCCGCGAGCTTGCCTTTTATCTTGTCGACGTTGGCGATTATTCCCTCGACGTCTCCGAACTTCGAGAGAAGATCTGTCGCCGTCTTCTCGCCGACGCCGCGGATGCCGGGGATGTTGTCGGACGAGTCGCCGGCGAGCGCGAGGTAGTCGATCATCTGCTTAGGATCGCGGAGATGCCAATGCTCGCAGACTTTTTGCTCGTCGTAGATTTCCGCAGAGTCGCCGGCGTGCGCGGGGCGGTAGAGCTTGACGCCCGGCCTCACGAGCTGCGCGGCGTCCTTGTCGGGAGTCGCCATGTAGACGTCGAAACCGGCAGCCGCGCCCTTCACGGCAAGCGTGCCCATCACGTCGTCCGCCTCGAAGCCCTCGACGCGCACGACGGGAATTCTGAGCGCCTCGGCGAGTTCGAATGCGTAGGGAATAGAAGCCGCGAGATCCTCTGGCATCTTCTCGCGCTGCGCCTTGTACTGCGGATACGCCTCGTGGCGGAAAGTCGGCCCGCCGGGGTCCATAGCGAGAACGGCATGGGTTGGTTTCTCGCGCTTAAGGATCGACTGAAGCCCCGACGCAAGGCCAATCAGAGCGGACGTGTTTATCCCAGTCGACGTCATCCGCGGATTCTTAAGAAACACGAAATGGCCTTTATATAGAAAAGGCATCAAGTCAATTATAAATAGCTTACCCATTTGCGTGATAGTATAGCATAAATTAATTTTCTATTATCGCTTTTACCCTAGGGCTGGCGCCGGATGCGGTAGATTAGCGCGTAGTTAACCGGAATGACGACCATGGTGAGTACGGTCGCGAAAGCGAGTCCGCACATGATCGTCACGGCCATCGCCGCATAGAACGCGTCCGCGACGAGCGGCATCATGCCGAGGATCGTCGTGAGCGCTGCGTTCGCGACGGGCCTCAGGCGCGTGACGCCCGAAGTGACGACTGCATCGAACGGCGCCGTGCCCGCGGCAAGCTGCGCGTTGATCTCGTCCATCAGGACGATCGCGTTCTTGATCTGCATGCCGACGAGCGAGAGGAAGCCGAGGAGCGCCATGAACCCGAACGGCTGGTCGAACCCCAGGAGCCCCGCCACCACGCCGACGAGGATGAGCGGAACCGTCATGAAGATGACGACCGCCTGCTTCACCGAGTTGAAGAGCATGATGACGATGAGCACCATCACAGCGAGGATCGGCGGGATCTTCGACTTGAGCCCCGCGTTCGCGTTGGACGAGCTTTCGTACTCTCCGCCCCACTCGCACGAGTATCCGGCGGGCAGCCCGGCGCCAAGCGCCTCGAGCTTGTCCCTCACCCTAAGCCGCGCCTCCGCGGCAGTCGCCGAACCGCGCGGATTGCACTTCACCGTAATGCACGGCAGGCGGTTGCGGCGCTTGAGCCGCGCCTCCTCGGTCTCGGTGTGGACGCTAGTGGCGACCTGCGCAAAAGGAACCGAGCAGCCAAGCGCGGAAGACCACACCCACGAGTTGCGCAGCGAGTCCGGATCCTCGCGCTCCTCGCGCGGCGCCCTAAGGACGATCGGCAGCGTGTCGTCGCCGTCGTGGTACGAGCCCACGGTGAGCCCCACCGTCGCCTCCTTGAGCGAACGCGCGACGTCGTTGCGGGTGACGCCGAGCTTCCGCGCGCGGTTCTCCGCGACATCCGGCACCATCACGTCCACGCGGTTGCGCCAGTCGCTCTGGATCTCCTTGAAGCCTCCGTCAGCGCGGAGGATCCCGAGCGCCTTCTCGGCCGCGGCGCGAAGGGCCTTGGGGTCCGGCCCCTTGATGCGGAACTGTATCTTCTGCGCGTCGCCCGGTCCAAGAACGAACTTCTGCCCGTACACAAGCGCATCCGGCACGAGGTCGAGCGCGAGCTTCTCGGCCTTCTCCATGAGCGCGGGGATCAGATGATAGTCCTCGACGTCCACGAAAAGGATTCCGTACGCGTCGTCGGCGTCCTCGGGTGTGTAGGTGAGAAGGAATCTGAGTCCGCCGCCGCCTGCGACGGACGTGACACCGGTGACGCCCTCGAACTTGCCGACGGCCTCAGCCATCGCCGCGACGCGCGACTCGGTGGCGTGCACGGACGAGCCCTCGGGCATCCAGACGTGCACCATGAACTGGTTGCGGGTAGACTCGGGGAAGAAGTTCTGCTTCACCTTCGTGAACCCGAAGCCGGCGGCCGCGAGCATCGCGCCGAGAACGAGCCACGTGAGCCCCCGGTGAACGATGCAGAACTCGAGGAACGCGCGGTACGCGCGGTAGAATCCGCCGGCGTAGGGATCAGCCTTCGCGGCGGACGCGCCCGCTTCCGGCGACTTCTTCTTCAGGAAGCGCGCGGCCAAGAGCGGCGTCACCGTGATCGCCAGGACCCAGCTCAGGAGAAGAGAGATCATGAGGACGAGGAAGAGTGATCGGCAGTATTCGCCCGTCGAGTCCTGCGACGCGCCCACGGGCGCGAACGAGAGGATCGCGACGACCGTCGCGCCGAGGAGCGGCCACTGGGTCTGCTTCACGACCGCAATCGCCGCCTTCGTTCGGCTTTCGCCCTTCTCGGCCGCGACCAGCACCGCCTCGGTGATCACGATCGCGTTGTCGACGAGCATTCCAAGCGCGATGATGAACGCACCGAGGGAAATGCGCTCGAAGATGAGACCCATCTGGTTCATCACCATCACCGTGGCCATCACCGTGAGGATGAGGACGCCGCCGATGAGCAGTCCGCTTCGCATCCCCATCGTGAAGAGGAGGACGGCGATCACGATGACGACGGACTCGACGAGGTTGACGACGAACCCGTTGACGGCCGTCTTCACGCTCGAGGCCTGGTGCGAGACGATTCCGACTTCGATGCCGACGGGGGTCTCCGAGAGAAGCTCCTTCATGCGTTTGTCTATGGACGCGCCCATCGTCATTACGTTGCCGCCCTTCGCCGTGGAGATGCCGAGGCCCACGCAGGGGCGTCCGTTGTAGCGGACGATGCACGTCGGCGGCTCCTTGTAGTCGCGCGATACCGTCACGAGGTCACCGAGGTGAAGCGTCGAGAACGAGCCGTCGCCCTTCGGTATCGTGATCACGAGGCGCTCGAAGTCCTGGATGGTCTTGATGTCTCCGCTCGGATAGAGCCGGACGTACTTGTCGTCCACGCGCATCTTCCCCGCGTCCGATGCGGCGTTCTGTCTTTCGACTACGCGCTGCACCATCTCGGGCGTGACGCCGAGGTTCGCCATCTTGGCGCGGGACATCTCGAACGAGACGATCTCCTGGCGGTCGCCGAGAAGATCGATCTTGGCGACGTCGTCGCAGAGGAGAAGTTCGCGCCTGAGGAGCTTAGCGTGCTCCTTGAGCTCCGCCTCGGTGAAGCCGTCGCCGTAGATCGCGTAGAGGACTCCGTAGACGTCGCCGTAGTCGTCGTAGACCGTCGGCTTGGAGCATCCCGAGGGGAGCGACGAGGCCGCGTCGCCGACCTTCCTGCGGAGCTCGTCCCAGATCTGCGGGAGCGCGTTCTTGTCGTACTTGTCCTTCATCTCGACGAGGATGACGGACTTCCCCGGATACGACGTCGATGTCACCTTCTTGAGCTGGCCCATCTGCTGGATGGCGGTCTCGAGCGGATCCGTCACCTCGTTCGCGACCTCCTCGGCCGTGGCGCCGGGATAGAGCGCGACGATCTGGGCGTTCTTGATCGTGAACTCGGGGTCTTCGAGGCGGCCGAGCTTGAAATAGCCGAGGACGCCCGCGAGCAGCATCGCGACGGCGAGCGAGACGGTCACCGTCGACTTCTTGATGCAGGCTTCTGCGATGTTCATCGGCTCACTCCCCGTACAGCGTTACGGTCTGGCCTTCCGTGAGGATCGTCACGCCCGCTACGGCGATCCTGTCGCCGTTCGCTAGGCCCGACTTCACGGCGAGGTTCGTGCCGAAGAGTCGTCCGGTCTCGACCTTCTGGCGGACGGTCTTGTACTCGCCCTCCTTGTCGGACTTGACGAGTTTCCACACGAAGTGCGCGCCAGACTCGTCCGAGCCCACGGCCACGGTCGGCACCGCGAACGGAAACTCGATTCCCTTGCCTTCGGCGTCCGCCTTCTTCTTCGCCCCGCCTTCGATGACGAGCGTGACGCTCATGCCGGGCAGGATCACGAACTCCTCGTGCGCCGGCATGGAGAACGTCGCGGTGAAGGTCTGCGTTCGGTCGTCGGCGACGGACGTGAACTCGTCGAACTTGGCGTCGAACTCGTTCTTCGGCAGCGAGTCGAAGACGACGAAGTAGCGGCGGCCCTTGAGCTCCGCGACGAAACGGCGGTCGATGACCATCGTCTCGGGAATCGACACGTCGAACTTGACGACGTCCGTGTTCTGGAGCGTCAGGATCTTCTGCCCGACCATGACCATGTCGAGGTCGGAGGGGTAGGTGTCCGCGACCTGTCCGTCGTAGGGCGCCTTGATGACGCAGCTCTCGAGCGCCTTCCTCGCGATCGCGAGCTGGGCCTCGGAAGTCTTTACCGAGGTCTCGGCCTTAGAGACATCCTCCTTCGAGACGCCGCCCGTCTTCGCCGCGTTCTTCGTGCGCTGGAGCGTGAGCTCGGCCCGTTCGCATTCGGCCTTGGCCTTCTTCACGTCAGCCTCGAAGTCGCGTGCATCGAGCTTAGCGAGGACGTCGCCCTTCTTGACGCGCTGCCCTTTGTCGGCTACGATCTTGAGAAGGCGTCCCGGAACCTCGAACGAGAGGTCGCGCGACTCGCCCGCCTTGACCTTGCCGGGGAACCTGAGCTCGGGGAGCGAGACTCTGTCTGTCACGACCAGGCTCCTCACGGGCCTGACTACCGCTTCCTCCGGCTCCTTCGCCCCTCCCTTCGGCCAAAGCCATATCGCCGCAATCCCCGCGGCGAGCATCGCCGCTCCGACAACCTTTCCTGCTCCGATTTTCATCTTTCCTCCTTGCTCGTTGTTACTGTTGTTTCAGCCGTCGCTGGCTCCGCCATGAGGCGCACCCTCCAGTGCTCGCGCGTCGCGGCGTCCAGATTCGCCCTGTCGAGCGCGCCAGACCATGCAGTTTCGATTTCCGCACGCCGCCGGTCAGCGTCCTCCCTGCTCTTCGCGCCCGCATTGCACATCGCCTCGCTGCGGAGAAGCCTGTTTCTCAGCGAACGGCGATTCGCCTCCAATGCGGGAGCCGAGCAGCTGCGCAAGAAGTGGATCCTTTACCGCGATTTCCTCTTTCGTGAGCCCTTCTATCTCGTGTGGGAAGACGATCCATTCGTTCCCGACGTCGCGGTGGAAGTAGTCGGGCTTAAGGTCGGTCGTGTTCTTGCCGGGCTTCCAGTAGACGCAGGCAAGGCGCATCTCCGCGCCAGTCGCGCCAATCTGCTCCTTCACCGCCTTGGCGGTCTTGCCGGTGTCGAAGACATCGTCAACGACAAGCACCTTGTCGCCCTTCCTGAGCATGCCGAAGACAATGTCGCCGTGGGTGAACTTGACGGCACCGGCGTTTTCGCCGATGCCAGTGTAGCTCTCGCACTTCACCGGGATGTGGCGAACATTCCAGCCGGACACCTTGAAATACTCGTGCATCGCAACGCCGACCGGCGCGCCGCCGCGCCAGAGGGCGATCAGGATGTCTGGCTGCCATCCAGACTTCCTTACCTGTGCCGCGAGCCGCCACGTATCGCGGAGGTATTCGTCGCCAGAGAGATAACGCTTGTCGCTGACCGCCATAGACGTCCCCTATTTCCCAGGATACTTGACGAGCGAATCGACTTCGTAGCCCTTGAGGATGCCCTCGCGCGCCTTGAAGCCCTCGAGCTCAATCGGGAACAACATCTTGACGACCGTTCCGCCAAGCCGCTCGACGAGCTTCGCGGCCGCCTTCGCGGTGCCGCCGGTCGCAAGGAGATCGTCGACGATGACCACGCGCTGGCCAGGCTTCACGGCGTCGGTGTGCATGTGCAGCGTCGCCGTTCCGTATTCGAGGTCGTAGGATTCGGAAATCGTCTCGCGCGGGAGCTTCCCCGGCTTCCTGATCGGCACAAATGCCGTCCTGAAGCGGTCGGCAAGAGCCGCGCCGAAGATGAACCCGCGCGACTCAGGCGCCGCGACGAGATCGAACTCGACGTCGGAGAGGATCCCCACCGCCTTGTCCAAGGCGAGCTGGAAGCCGTCAGGCGACTCAAGAATCCCCGTGACATCGCGGAACAGTATCCCCGGCTTCGGGAAGTCGGGAATCGCCTTTACGTAGTTGTCGAGGTTTTTCATGTTCAATCTTCTTGCGTTTTGCTGAAGTGTTTTTAAGCCGTGTAGAACGTGTAGATCACAATCGATTACATGAGGACGAACTTTGCGACAAAGACAGCCGTGAGGACGTACATTATCCAGTGGATGCGCCTGAAGTTGCCCGCAAGCGCGTTGATGACAGTGTAGGAGATGACGCCGAACATGATGCTGTCCGAAATCGAGTAGGTGAACGGCATCGCGGTAATCGAGAGGAACGCCGGCACCGCCTCGCCCGCGTCGTGCCATTCAATGTCAGCGCAGGACGAGATCATCATGTAGCCAACGATGATAAGCGCAGGGGTCGTAGCAAAGCCCGGGACTGCCAGGAAGATCGGTGCAAAGAGTATCGCAAGCGCAAAGAGCGCCGCCGCAGTGACAGCGGTAAGTCCCGTTTTGCCGCCCACCGCGACGCCCGAAGCCGACTCGACGTACGTCGTGGTCGTAGAAGTTCCAAGCACCGCGCCGATAGAAGTCGCAATCGAGTCAGCGCAGAGTGCGCCGGAAATGCGATGGAGTCGTCCGTTCTTATCAAGGAACCCGCCCTTCAGCGAGACGCCGATCAAGGTGCCGAGCGTGTCGAAGAGATCCATAAAGAAGAAAGCGAACATCACGACAAAGAAGTCGAGAGACGTTACAAGCGGCCAACCCGAGCCAACGACTTCTCCCTTCACCGTGTGCGTCCAGCTTTCGGACTTAAACACGGCACCTATGGTCGAGCCGAACTCTTTGAACGAATTTGCGACATCGCCGATCGTGAAGCTCGGATACGTTGAGAAGAAGCCCTTTGCAGGATCGGGAACGTAGATGCCCGACGCCTGCGCGAGCATGCCGAGCGCCCATGTCACGAAGATTCCCAACAAGATCGCGCCCTTCCACTTCTTGACGAGCATGACGCCGGTCAAGAGCGTCCCGACGAGCGCAAGAAGCGCGGTAACGCCGTGAGTGTGAAAGTCGACATGGTTGAAATTCACGAGCGCGACAAACGTGGCATCGTCCTTGACGACGATCTTCGCCGTCTGGAGGGCGATAAAGCAGATGAAAAGCCCGATGCCTGCCGCAACCGCGCGCTTTAGCGACATTGGTATAGAATTGAAAATCCCTTCGCGGACCGGCGTTAGCGAAAGCGCGAGGAAGATAAGCCCTTCAACGAATACCGTCAACAGCGCAAACTGCCAGCTGTAGCCCATTCCGATAACGACGCCAAAGGCGAAAAACGCGTTGAGCCCCATGCCAGGAGCGAGGACAAACGGGTAGTTTGAAAGGAACGCCATTAGAAGCGTTCCCACCACGGCGGCAACTGCCGTCGCCATAAACACCCCGCCCTTCGGGATGCCAGCAGCCGCGAGTATGTTCGGGTTCACGGCGAGGATGTACGCCATCGTCATGAACGTAGTAAGACCTGCGACAAGCTCCGTGCGGACAGTCGTTCCGTTCTTGCTTAGTCCGAAGATCTTCTCAAGCATATTTTTCGTCTTACAGCGTTCCGAAGATGCGGTCGCCAGCGTCGCCAAGTCCTGGCACGATGTAGAAGTGCGAATTGAGACGCTCGTCCTTCGCCGCAGTGAAGACAGGCACGTCAGGATGCTCCTTCTCGACCTTCGCGATCCCCTCTGGAGCGGCGATGAGATTGAGGAAGACGATGCGCTTGTAGCCGAGCTTCTTCAGCTGCGCGAACGCATCGCACGCGCTGCCGCCGGTCGCAAGCATCGGGTCGATCACGATCGCAAGCTCGTCGTTCTTCGCCGGCGGGACCTTTGCGTAGTAGGGAACCGGTTCGGCCGTCGCCTCGTTGCGCTGCATGCCGAGGACACCGACCTTCGCGTATGGAAGGACGTGCAGCATCGCGTCGAGCATGCCCATTCCGGCGCGGAGAATCGGAACGATCACGATGGAGTCTTCAATCTTCACGCCCGTAGTCTTGGCGACAGGGGTAGTGACAGGGATCTCGACCGTCCGCAAGTCCTTCAAGCTCTCGATTGCGAGAAATTCCGTAATCTCGTTCACGAGCTCGCGGAACTGCTTCGGCTTTGTGTTGATGTCGCGCATGAGCGTGACACGATGCCTGACGAGCGGATGATCAAGGACGGTGTGCATTTTGAAAGGTTGAAAAGTTGAAAGGTTGAAGGTTAAGGGGTTACACGCCTTGAATTCTAAAAAGATTCAAATACAAGTTGACGAGCTGCGGGCCGTAGAACATCCACGCAAGGCACCCCATACAAATATACGGGCCGTATGGTATCGGGGTAAAGCCACCAAGCTTCGTCTTGGAAAGGAGAATTAGCACGACGCCAACCACGCTCCCAACCACCGACGAAAGGATAAGCGTCACAAGGACGGCAACAGGCCCGAAGAGAGCGCCGACCGCGCCCATAAGAAAAACATCGCCCATCCCCATGGCCTCGCGCTTGAACGCCTTTGAGCCAATCCACCGGACGAGCCACAGGAGCCCGAAGCCAAAGACAAGACCCGCAAGCGACCAGAATAACGGAGTGAGCTTGAGCCACGTCGACGCCTGCACTCCGTCACCGTAGACAAAGTTGAAGCAGGTGGACACGAGGGATTCAGCGACACCGAGAATCATTCCTCCGACAGTCGTGAAGTCGGGAAGAAGCTGATGATCGAAGTCGATAAACGACCCGGCAATCATCAATGCAATCCATATCCACATGACGACGACGTGCGTCACCGCGAACCACAGCGGCACAGTCGGAAGCCACAGCCACAAGAACGCCGCGAGGAACAACAGCCCGCCCAAAAGCTCTACGCAGATGTACCGCGGCGAAATCGGCGCGCGGCAGTTGGCGCACTTGCCCCTGAGCGCAAGCCACGAGAGAATCGGAATGTTTTGGTACCACTTGATCGGCGAATTGCACTTCGGGCAGTGCGACGGAGGGGAGACAATCGACTCGCCTCTCGGCACGCGCCAGATCACTACATTCAAAAACGAGGCAATGCAAGCGCCAAGCCAAAAGCTGAAGAACGCCAGTATCGGCGCAAGGTCTTTCATAATGTTGGCGTTCTGATTCATGTCACTCGCTCTTTAGTTCACGGCCCATCATCGCCTCGACGGCCTTACGAGCGTCGAAGTCCTCGTAGCAAAGCGCATAGACGAGATCGCAGATGGGCATCTCGACGCCGAGCTTCGCGGCGAGGTCGTGGACGACTTTGGAATTCCAGACGCCTTCGGCCACCATCTGCATAGAGCCGAGAATGTCCTTTATCTTCTCGCCCTTCCCAAGCCGCTCGCCGACGGAATGGTTGCGCGAGTGAACCGACGTGCATGTGACGATTAGGTCGCCGATTCCGGCGAGCCCGGAAAGCGTCTCGGGCTTCCCGCCGTATGCGAGGACGAAGCGCTTCATCTCGGCGAGGCCGCGCGTAATGAGGGCGGCCCTCGTGTTGTCGCCAAAGCCCATGCCGTCAGAGCAGCCGACGGCAATCGCAATGACGTTCTTGACTGCGCCGCCTATCTCTACGCCGACCGGATCGGGCGAAGTGTAGACGCGGAACTTGGGGCCAGACCAGACGCGCTGGACCTTTTTCGCCTTCTCCTCGTCCTCGCACGCGGCGACGATTGTCGTCGGGATCCCTCGGCTCACTTCCTCGGCGTGAGTGGGTCCTGCGAGCGCAACGACGCTCTTCAGCCCGAGGATTTCCTTCGCGAGCTCCGTCATGCGCTTGTTTGAAGATTCGCAAAGTCCCTTAGTGAGCGAGACGACGAGCTGGTCGTCGGTAATAAGCCCCTTGAAGCCCTCCATCACGGACGCGAAGAACTTGCTTGGCGGAGCAAGGACGACAATCTCGGCGCCCTTCACCGCCTCTTCCCTGTCGGCGGTAAGCTTAAGCGCGTCGGGCAGAACGACGCCCTTCAGGAACTTATCGTTCCGCCGAGTGCGGCGCTGTTCCTCTATATAGTCCGGGAACGCGCCCCATACCGTCACGTCATGTCCATATCCAACGAGGAGCAGCGCATTCGCCGTTCCCCATCCACCATCTCCAATCACCGCAATTTTCATGCGTATATTATACCAAATCTACACGCAGCCATGGCAACTCCATTCGTCGCTTAGGTCTTCGCTCCCCCGCCTCACTGCCGCCGCGCACAGCCAATCACCTGTGGCATTCTACTGTTGCCGACCCTGCCGGCTCTCTTCTATCTCCAGAAGCGACTTTTCAAGTGTCGCGGGCGTAATGGGCTTCAGAAGGATTCCGTCAAAGCCCTTTTCAGACAACTTGTCGCGAACCTCCACGTCGGCCGTCACCGCCAGGACAGGCAGCGCGGCCAGTGCCGGATCACTCCGGATGGCCCTCATAAGCCCCTCACCGTCGAGGTTCGGCATCCATATGTCGGTGAGGACAAGGTCGAACTGCGGCGCGTCGGGACTCGTGAGCAACTTCAGCGCCTCGTTGCCGTCCGGCGCCGTCGCAACCTCGAAATCGCCCATGTTCTTCAAAAGTGCCTTGAGGACCATGAGGTTCATCCTCGAGTCGTCCACAAGAAGGATCCTGTGCGGCATTTTCACGGGGGGAACGCGCTGCTGCGCGGCCGCGGGCGGATTGACGCGCCCCTGCGCGGCCACCGCCGACTCCGCCACCTTCACGTTCGGTATGATGACCGAAAAGGTTGAACCCGCGCCGAGGGTGGATTCTACCTCCAGCCTGCCGCCCATGGCCGCCGCAAGCTGCTTGCAGATGGCGAGGCCGAGCCCCGTGCCGCCGTTGCGGGAGACCTTGGAACCGACCTGGACGTATGCCGAGCCGATGCGCTCCAGGTCCTTCTCGCTGATGCCGCAGCCGGTATCCTCAACCTCCAGCCGCAGCACGCCCGTGTCCGCTTTCGTCCGCCGTGCGAACTTGGCACGGATCTCCACATGCCCCTTCTCCGTGAACTTGACGGCATTGCCGACGAGGTTGAACATGATCTGCCGCAGACGCTGCGGGTCGAGCATCAGAAGAGGCATCTCCCCGGCGCGACACCTCAGCTCGAGGCCCGACCTGCCGCTGGAGACGCGGAACGCCTCCAGCACAGCGTGGACGAGGCGGGAACAGTCCGTAGGCTCCGGGAGTATCTCCATCTTGCCGCCTTCCAGCTTCGAGAGGTCCAGCACGTCGTTGACGAGCCCCAGCAGGGTCTTGCCGCTCATGATGATGGAGGCGATCGCCTCCTTGCGCTCGGCCTCGGTCTTGAGGCCAGACTCAAGTATCGTCGAGTAGCCGATGATGGCGTTGAGCGGCGTGCGGATGTCATGGCTGACGGTGGAGAAGAAGTAGCTCTTGGCCGCGGCCTTCTCCTGCTCCATGTCGCGTTCACGGCGACGGAGAATCGCGTATAGGCCGAACATGAGGGCAAGGGCAATGAGGTTGAGTCCGGTCTGGACAAGGTTGCTGCGGAAGATCGAACTCCCCACATTGGACAGGTTCTTCCGCAGGATGACGCGCCATTCGCCGTCTTCCCGAGCGCAGCCGTCCCTGTCCGACAGGACGGGCGTACAGTTCGCGACGTGTCGGTTGATGATGGTCTCGAACGCCTTTTCCGTCGTCTCGTGGGTCGTCTGGCGTATCCACATCACCGACAGGGTCATGATGATGAGGAACAGGGAAATCCATGCGACAGAAGACCTGCCGAAGCGTTGCGTGCTGTCGCGGTGGAAGACGGTGATGAAGGTGGCAAGTGCGGCAATGCACCAAACGACCAGGACGAGGTAGGACTCCGTGGCAATCATGGTGGTGTCGAACGTCATGAACGGCATGACCAAGAGGAAGATGACCACGATTGAAATCGCAAGTCCGAGGAGACCCGTCGCCTGCGTGCCCTTCTTGCCTTCCTTGCGCGCGGCCTTGAATGCCGCGGCCGAGGTGTAGGCGTAGGCCACCGCAGCGCCGAGGATCGAGATGTCCACGACGACGCCGATGACCGCCCGCCCAAGCGGCACCACGAGGGCGACCAGCACCGCGATGGAGAGAACGGCGTTGCGTGGAGCGCCGTCTGCGTTTTTTCCTCCAAGAAACGACGGCAACGCACCGTCGTCCGCCATCGCCGCCGTCAGGCGGCTCAGCGCGACCGTGTTGCCGACGAGATTCGTGAAGATGGCGCCGACCAGCGTCATGCCGATGATGGCCCCGCCTGCCCTTCCAAGAAACCCGCGGGCCACGTCAAATGCGTGGTAATCCGGCACTTTCCATGAATTGGCCAAATCGGCCACGGTGTCGACCCAGCTGGCAGAGGAAGCATCGCCGAACGAAAGCACCGGGATGACGGTCAGGAGGACGTAGGCGATCACCGCCGTGACGATCGCCGCGAGCATGACCTTGAAGGACTTGCTGACGGGGAAAAGGAATTCCGAGGATGAATTCGATATGGACTCGAAGCCCACGAAGAGCCACGGCGCGATGGCAAGGATGCTCAGGATCTGGAAAAAACCATGTCCGCGATTGGGGGCGAAAATCGGACACATCGCCCCAAGTCCGCCGCTATGGTTCAGCGTCGTCGACGCAAAGCACACGAGAATCCCGGCGGCAAAAACGACCGCCATCGCAGTCTGCACGATGCCCGAAAGGCGACGGCGGCAGCAGATGGCGGCGGCGACGGCAATGGCGAACACGGAAAGGAGTATGTCGCCAAGGTAGATGTCGCTTTTCGCAATCGTGTAGCGGAACCCGAAACTGAAGACGTCACCCAGCATGTAGCGCGCCACGACCACCAGCGCCGTCACGTCAAGACAGATGATCGCAAAGTAGGCAAAGCCGAGAAAGACGCCGCACAGATATCCATGGTCGTTGCCAAACGCCTTCGCCGCGTATGCATACGACCCGCCCGGTCCCGGCTGGCGGTTGATCATGTAATGGAAGTTCCACGCGACAACGGCCATCACAAGCCCGCCGATGAATATGCCGATCACCGTGCCGAGAGGCCCGGCCTTTGGCAGGAAATCGTTCCATGGCATGACAAAGGCGTCGGAACCCACGGCGCAGCCGAAGGCGAGCGCCCATGCGCCCAGCATCGAGAGATGCCGCATGGAATTCGTCTGTTTCATCAGAGCTGCGCCGCGAGCGCCTTCATGTCGGCGATGAGCCGGTCCACCCCGCCACGGTCCTGCTGCTTGGCGACGCCTCTCAGCGCGATGGCGACATCGGCCATCTGCTGGTCTCCGGCGGTGAGCGCATTGCCTTTGATGGTGTGGGCCACCTTGTCGAGCGTGTCCCATGCGCCGGCGGCGACGGCGGCGTCCGCCTCGGCCATCTTGTCGTCGATGGAGGATACGTATTCGGCGTAGATCACGTTGATGACCTCCATGTCGTTCCCGAGCTGTTCGCCCAGGTATTTTCTACAGCACTCTTTCATTGATTGCTACTTTTCTTCCATATCGCCCACTCCGCTGAGCAAGGCCTCCAGATCATCGCGGGTGGAGACAGAGGCAAGGCGGGGTACCATGCCGTCGGAAATGATGCGTCTGCACAATTGCGCCAGGAACTGACGGTATCCCGGATGGTTGGGACTGGAGCAGAGGATCACGAAGAAGATGTGCGTTCTTGAGCCGTCGATGGAGTTGACATCAATCGAACGGCCATGTCGCAAAACGCCGATGCCCACAAGCAGCTTCTCCAATCCGGACATGTATCCGTGCGGGATCGCAATGCCGTGCACTGCGGAGAAGCTGATGTCGCGCTTGGAGTGCGCGATGACGGTGGAGACCATGGCGTCGAGCTTGTCCATGGGCAGGCCGTTCTTTTCGAAAACGGCCTTGAGAACCTGGCGGACGACGCCTTCGGCAGTCGTCTCGGCGATGTCGCAGACGATTGGAATGGACTTGACGATCTTCTGCCACTCTGCATCGTCCATTGGGATGACTTTTTTCGTATCGTTCATTTGTCTCTTCTCCTTGTTGTAGTTGTAATTGCGTGTTGTATTAGGGTTTGACATCCGTATAGCCGCACAGCGCGCCCAGCGCCCAGTCGAGGGCGAAGAAGGAAACGCCCTTCAGGGCGTCTGCCGCCTCAAGCTGCGCACGCACGGAGTCCCGGTCGGGGCTCGCTTCATCCGCGCAGGCGGCGATTCCCGGGACGAGGGCGGACGCCGGCACCGCCTTCTTGCACAGCGCAAGGTCGCGTTTAAAGGCGATTGGGGACTCGGTGTAGATCATGGGAGAAACGAAATCCACCCAGCCCTCCTTCACCCACCGGGGCCAGTCCTGGCCACGCTTCGCCGCCGCTTCAGGGGTGGGGAACACCGCGGCGGAAAGCGCACAGCCCGGACGCGCGCGGCGGAACATCCGCGAGAAAGTCCGGACGAAAAGCGAGATGTCGTCCATCTTCTCGGCGGTCGCCTCCTCGGCGGACTGCAAGCGCACGTAGTCGAGCTGGACGCCGGCGACATCCTGCGGGATTGAATCGACGAGCTCCTGCACGCGCCTGCCGCGTGCTTCCCCGCCGTGGGGAACGGTCCACCGGCCGTCCGAAGACGATTCGAACGCATTGAGCCATAGATGGACGCCGACGCCCGCTTTGCC
>CACZHC010000037.1 GCA_902780865.1 uncultured bacterium | reverse complement strand
GGACGCGGTGGACGATTCGAAGACGCTCTTCATCGCGACGGAGAACGGCTACGGCAAGCGCTGCGAGTTCAAGGACTTCACGCGCCACGGCCGCGGCGGGCAGGGCATGATCGGCATCAAGGGCGAAGACCGCAACGGCGCGGTCGTCGCTGCGCATGCGGTCTCGGACGACGAGAGCGTGATCTCGATCACGAGCGACCAGCAGATGGTGAGAAGCGCCGTTTCCGACTTCAGCGTCCAGGGACGCATGGCGCAGGGCGTGAAGCTCGTCCGCCTCTCCGAAGGCGCGACGCTCGTGTCGGTCTCTGTCTGTGAAGGCGAAGAAGAGGAGCAGGCAAAGCCCGACGAGGGCGAGACGCCTGCACCGACCGAACCACCCGCCACAGAGCAGCCGGCGGCAGAACCGCCGACCGAGGGATAACCTATGAAGAGCTATTTCTGCCCGAAATGCGGAGCCGAGATTCCGCTGAGCGACATCAACGTTTCGGCCGATCGGCCGACCTCATGCTCTGCAAAAGCTGCGGCGAGACATCTTCGTTCGCCGAGGCCGTAAACGAAGTTGGCGACGAAAGCGTGCTCGTGAAGCCGCCGCCGAAGCACCTAAGGATCGAGACGGATCCGATGGACCCCGAGCGCCGAACGACGATAACGTACAAGAAGATTTCCCCGTTGGCGCTTTTCTTCGTTCCGTTCACCTGCGTCTGGGCGGGCTTCTCGATGATGGGCCTCGTCTGCGCATCTCTCTTCATGCTGTTCGGCAAGCGCGTCCTCGAGCTAAAGGGCGGCGAGGCGAAGTACTTCGCGGGCGTCTTTGGCATAGGACTCCGGAAGAGATTCCACTACGACTGCCAGACGAAGGTCTCGCGCGGGGCGGCGGCAGTCCAGCAGAAGGGACAGACGATCGAAGAGATACAGATCTCGCCTTCTGACGGCTCCGGCAAGATACGCCTCTTCGCGCTGACCGACGACGACGCGCTCAACTACATCCTTGAGTTTCTGCGCCGCGCCTTCCGCTGATTCCGATTCCGTGTGCGACAATTTTTCGGCCTGCTCGGATAACCACGAATCCGACTAGACCAAACCGCCGTTCCCACCTATCCTCGCGCCAGCATCTTCTAGCACCAGCAGCTCCCAACATCGGCACCTCCCAACACCGGCCCACAGCACAAGCCCCCTCAGATTCCACACCAACACCACCTCACCCACATTAGCATCAAGCTCACATTGCCCACCAACAGCCCCACATTCTCCCCTTTAAGATTTTTCCGCATAGAATTCTCATTTTATGGTATAATACCTTCCAGCCGCAGGAAAAGCGGCAAAACCCTTCGATATGACCCGCAAGACATACGAGCATTCAGCATACTGGTACGCCTATCACTACGGCTGGACATACAGCGAGGCGAAGACCTACACAGGGAAATACCTCGACATACACTCCTACCGCCCGCACATGCGGGAGGTCGCGGATGGCGAGTCGTACGGCGACGCCTGGTTCGAGCGGCGGAACGCCAGCACATACCTCGACTCGACCTTCAACCCCCTTCTCCTCGGCGTCTGCATCGCGATGGACATCGGGATCCTCATGCGCGACGAGGTTAAGAAGCTCGCTAGCCCGGGGGAGCGCGACCGCATGAAGCGCGAGCTCATGCGCGACCTGCGGATAGTCCGCCGCCCCTTCTACTACGCCCGCGAGAAGGCCCGCCGCCGAGAGCTCGCGACCGCAAGGCGCAAGCTCTCGCGCCGCACCACGACAGCGCCCATGCCCACCCCCGACACCCTTCTCGCCGCATGGAACGGGCGCAAGGACTCGCGCGAGGCGATGATCCGCCTCGGCGGGATGCTGCACGACCTCGAGTGCTATGTCGACAACTGCCTGAGGTTCGACGAGTCGGGCGAAGTGGTCGGGCGCAACGGCGGGATTCGCGGGTGGCTCAAGGAGAACCTGCCGGAGCTCTCGCCAAAGTACAAGACTCTCATGCGCTACAAGGCGATGGCGATACGCCTCCGCCAGGCGACAGGCACGAAGGATCCGACTCCCACCGCCGAAGGCGAAGCAAGCGCCACGACTGGCGAAACTCCCGCTCCGAGCGAAGGTTGACGACCTATGGCGGCTCCGCATCGCTGGTATTCAGTCTTTCGGAATCTTGGCTGTGCGGCCATCGCCATCCTTGGATTAAAGCTGCTGTCCTTGCCGCTCCGCAGCGTTTCCCCGACGCTTTGCGCCTTGTTGCTGAGCGCCGCCGTATGCTTGACGCTTGCCGCCCTGCCCATTGCGATTCTTCTGGGCATCGCCTGCCCGCTTCGGTCCGACACGCCGCCTCGCGGATGGCGCGTTGCCTTCGCGGGCGTATTCGGTTCGCTTGGCATCTTGCTTTGCGTCGGACTCGTCGTTGCCACTGTCATCATTGCGAGCGCATTTGCGGACATGCGCGACCAGGAGACAAAGGGAGAGTTCGCCAACCTGTCGGAGCTTCATGAAGACCGCCTTGTCAAGAAGATGACGTCCATCGTCGACACGATGGTGCCGCCTGAGGCGACGGAGATTCACTTCTCGGGATGGCGAGGCGGCTTCATTGGTTTCATGCACGCGAGTTTCAGCTGCAAGGTGTCGGAGGCGGACTTCATGCGCTTTGCCGCCGAACAAGAGTATCCGCTTGCGACGAACGTCTTTCGAAACGCGAATGTCGAAATCGTCGACGGCGATAGGTATCCTGCCGAGATGAACCTGGACCAAATCGGAGGGTGGCTCTTCGTCAACGACAACGGCGCTTCCCCGCATCCAAAGAACTATGTCTCCTACTGGTTCGGCTACCGAAACTACGGCGGCACCATCCTTCTCTTCGATCTTGATTCGCAGACACTCTACGGCAGTTATTCCAGCAACTGACATGAAGCCGACGACGATACCGATGACGAACGCGATTCGTGCGCTGAACGCCGCGAAGGTGAAGTACGATGCGCGGTGCTACGACTTCACGGAGCACGGCGGAACGATTCAGGCGGCGACGGAGCTCGGCCTCGACCACCATGCGACGATCAAGACGATCATCCTCGAAGACGAGATGAAAAAGCCGTTCGTCTGCCTCATGCACGGCGACTGCGAGATCTCTACGAAGAACCTCGCGCGGGCGCGGAAGGTCAAGACCGTCCAGACGTGCGACCCCGCGACGGCCGACCGGCATTCCGGATACCATGTCGGCGGCACGTCCCCCTTCGGCACGCGGAAGCGCATGACGGTCTACGTCCAGAAGACGATCTACGACCTGCCCGAGATCTACATCAACGCAGGGCACCGCGGCATACTTGTCGCGATGAATCCGCGCGACCTCGACATCGTCCTCGCGGGACTCACCGTTCCCGTCGATGTCGCGATACCCTGAAGATATATTACGACGTGGTGGCTTGGCCGCCTTTTTATTTACTCTCTTTCGGCAATGGCGGCTTGACGGTGTTTCCAAAGAATTCGCGCGGGTTCGTACCATGAGGCACGACGACTTCCTTCCCCTTCCAACCAATCCACGTCGGCACAAGTTTGCCGCTCGTCTCGTCTGGCGTCGTTCCATATACGACCGTCTCGGGCGAGAGTAAGAACTCGACGTTGTATCGGAGTTTGCATGCCGCGAACACCTTGCTGACTTTGTACTGCCCTGGGAACAGCGGCGTCGACTGCACCGTCGCGGGGATCGCGAGTATTCCGTATTCAAAGTCATCCCTGACCCGGTGCAGGAGATTGCGGCACCATCCTCCCCCTCTTCGGACCAGAGGAAGTCGCCCGTAATGTGGAGGCGACGGTGGAGTTGGTCGTCGCAAAGGAACAGATGTGTGCTGAATAGCCCGTCTACCGGCAGGGCATGGGACTTCAGCGATATTTTCCTCCTCCCATGTGTTACGGTGTTTGTTATTCCCCCGGAAACCTTGACAGTGCTCCAGGATATCTCGACAGGAACCCCGACTGTTCCGCCGTAGAGCGCAGGTGCGCACCCGTCGAAGGCGTCACCCGCGATTCGTGGCGAGTCAGAACCTTCGAAGACCACTAGGTTCAGCTTTGGCGATTCCGCAAATGCCCTTGCCGCGATATTGGTGAGGCCATACGACTTGATATGTACCGTCTCGAGCTCCGGCGACCGCATAAACGCCTCAGCCGGAATCTCCCTTGCGCTTCCATCGACATATAGATAGCGGATTCCCTTGATGTTCTTGATGCGCTTGTCCGCCACTTCACTTGGCAGCCCCTCCGGACGCTCCTTCACGGTGCCGTAGTATGTGGCTTCGTCCGGGCCAGTCTTCGCCAGCAGAAATTTCGAGCCGAGCCCAGGCTGGGCGATTATCAGCTTCTCCCCATGAATCGGCCCCTTGGAGCAGCAGTCAGCGATCCAACCCTGGAATTCCGACGACGAATACTGGGCGTTCCACCAGTTGTTGCCGTCTGGATAGTAGTTAAGGCGTACATCCGCGCCGGCCTTCCTGTAGACTTCCACCATTGTGTTGACCTTGTCGTCGATTTTATGATACTCCTCCGACACGGCGAACCACCAGCGGCCCGGACGGTATCTGTCTACCGCCGGCACGAGAAACTGACTCGACGGATATGTCGCGCAGACGCCGGCGTAGCGCCCGGGATATTCGCGCATCATCGAAAGCGCCGCGGACGCCCCTGAGCCAAGTCCCG
This sequence comes from uncultured bacterium, assembly GCA_902780865.1. Classification (GTDB taxonomy): domain Bacteria; phylum Verrucomicrobiota; class Kiritimatiellia; order RFP12; family UBA1067; genus UBA1067. The sequence continues at coordinate 19,934 of CACZHC010000037.1, read as the reverse complement.
TAAGCACAATGGCGTTTGGATCGATCGTTCCCCTTCCCTTNNNCGCTGCAGCTCGAAGACTAGGTCCGCGTACATCCGAAGGAGATCCAGATTGGCAGGCGGATCGCCAGAGGGAGGGTTTGAGCAAAACGAATAGCGATGTGGATAGTGAAGATACGACGCCCGCGTGGCGAAATCCGGCGGCATGATCGCCAGCAGATGGCAGGGATGAGCAAAGACGAAGGAAGGATCTCGGACGGCATCGAAGACGCCGGTCTGCCTGAACATCTTCTTGAGATCGGTCCCTTGTTCGCCGCTTCCCGCGATGTAGACGACAAGCGGCATCGGACCTCTCCCCGGGGCCGGAGAGAACAGGAACGGTATCTTCTCCACGGTGCAAGTGTAGCAGCTTAGCACGTCGTTCGTTTTGCTCTCCCAGCATTCGAGGCGCTTTTTGTATGACGAATAAGACGGATCCCCCTCCTTCGGGAAACCGCGGTGGAACCAGCCCGTGCGGAAGCGGTACTTGCGCGCGAGGGCCTTGAGTTCATCGTCTTCCTCGTATGGAGATATGCGGCCAGGGCACCCATAACCGGGCGTAACCCCGACCTCGGGCATCTTGAGGGGCCCGTGCAAGTCGAAGAACCGGAAGAGGTCGCCGCTCCTTTCGTACCACGTCGAGACGAAGTCCAGATAATTGTCGCCGCCGTGCACGATCTCGTTCTGCGTGATTTCGCAGGGCAACTTCGAAAGATCGATAAGCTCGCGCGTGGTTCGCTGGCTGACCACATGGGGCGGGCTGTTCCGAACGGAATTCCAGAACCCCTTGACCGGCATGGGCGCACGCTTCGGCGGAACCCGCCAATGCCCGGGCTTGGCGCCTTTGCGTGGCTTGACCACGGAAGACGCGCCCTTGCCGGCAGATTCAGTCGTGGTGGATTCCCCGTCATCGCCAGAGCGAAAACGATAGCATCCCGGACAGACGGGCCACGGCGAGGACAGCTGGTAGCCATATCCGTCGAGATCGCGGCAGACGAACACCGCAGCGCCGGACTCGCCGAACCTAAGTCCGCACGGATCCTCCCAGTCCTCCGAAAGCGCCGGATTCGGGTGGAAGTCGCCATTGGCGTAGTCTGCGAAAAATCCCTCGTCCGCAAGGCAATAGCAGCCGAACTTGTCGCCTTCGTTCGCGCCTTCCTGCAGCATGGCGCTTCCGTAGCTGAGGCAGTTCAGCATGAAGAGCCGAGAGTCTGCGGAGCTCTCGAATACCGCCTCGTCGTTCTGCTCCCCACGGCAGCGGATGAACGTGCAGTGCACAACCTTGGGGTGCTGGCCGTCGAGCGATTCGGACGACATGATTGCGCCGCCCTGTTTCGCCGTGCAGTCGACGAAAAGACATGAAACGACGTCGCGACCTCCGTAAATCGCTCCGCCAACACCGCCGTTGGAGAGCTCGGAACCGCAGTTGCGAAACTCGCAGCGCGAGACATCGCCGGCCCCGGCTATCGCGCCGCCGCCGTCAAACGCGCGGCAATCAATGAACAGGCACTCGACTACGTATCCGCAGTCGCTCAGTGCGCCGCCAATGCGCGCTCGGCAACGCTCGAAACCGCAGCCTTCGACGATTCCGCATCCCTGCACCGCCCCGCCCTCGCCCGCCCAGGCATCGGCGGGCGAACCGCAGCCGATGAAATCGCAGTCCTTCACACGAGTGTCTTCGACGCTGACGAACTCAAGCCGCCCCTGGTTGACAAGGGTCAGGTTCCTGAAGACAGATCCCTTGCCGCAGCCCTTGATCGCTACAGCCCGTCCATCCCTACGCTCACCATCGCCGCCGATTACAATGGTGCCGCTTGGGCAGTCGCCCGCATCAAGCGTTATCCTGCGTCCGCCACAGTCGAGGAGGCACTTCGCCTCCTGGTTCCAGATATCGGCTTCGCCGATCTTGATCGGCGCACAGTCCGCCGCGAAGACGACGTCGAGGTCCTCCACCAGAAGGCCCTTCCCGTCCGACGCCTTAGCAACTGCGTCGAGAAGCTCATCCCTGCTTCTCACCGTCGCCGACACGCCGAACGCGTCCGCCGTCAGAAACAGAGCCAACAGGGTTATTGATACAGATTGATTGATACAGTAGTTCATGCCAGCTTGTACTCCTACATAGACGACATCGGGAGGTCAAGGTCAGTTCTTGCGACAAGCCCCTTCTCCCCCTGCGTCGTCGTGTAGCAACGCGAGATTTGGGTATTATAGCGAATATGCCGCGCCAAAATCAAGCGCGGTAAAAATGCGATTATGGTGTGGACGAAATCGCAAGGGATTTGCCGCAAATGCTGCAAAAAAACGCGCCTTTAAAAACCGAAGCGATGCGCTGAGACAACTCATCTGCGCGGGGCGAAGCCGAGGACGCCGCAATCTTTCCCGACGAGATAGGAACCGGCGATTGCGTCGTGAACGTAGGCCTTCGCCCCCCTCACCGCGGCAGATGCCCCGCGGCCGAGCGCAAACTCCGCGGCAAGCGCTGCCGCAAGCGAGCAGCCGGTGCCGTGAGTCGAAACTGGATTTTCTATCCACGGCATCGAAAACTCCTCACACGACTTTCCGTCGAAAAGAACGTCGACCGCCGTCGCGCCGGTGCCGTGCCCACCTTTCACGAGAACAGCACATCCGAATTTTTCATGAAGCCGCGAGGCAAGCTCCCTCGCGCGCGACGAATCCGCCGCGCGACTGGCGGATGGGTCGGATGCAAAACCGCAAAGCACTTCTGCCTCGGGAAGATTCGGCGTCATTATCGTCGCAAGCGGAAGAAGCGTCTTCTCGATCGCCGCCATCGTCTCGTCCGTCACGAGCCGTGCGCCACTTGTCGCGATCATCACGGGGTCTATGACCTTCGCAATCTCGGGGTGTGCGGCAAGTCGGTCCGCGATGACTTCGATCGCCGCAGGATCAGACAGCATCCCAGTCTTCATTCCGCGAATGTCGTAGACGCCGAGTACCGCGTCGAGCTGGGCCGCGACGAAGTCGGCAGGAACGGCGTGAATCGCAGAAACGCCATGCGGATTCTGCGCCGTGAGCGCGGCAAAGACAGTGCAACCGTGAAGCCCGTAGGCGTGGAAAGCGCGAAGATCGGCCTGAACGCCGGCATTGCCGCCGGAGTCGCTTCCGGCGATAGTGAGACAGCAAGGAGATATTGCACCGTTCATGGAGTGTATTATATCACACGACGCCGAGGAAGCGATCAGCGTTTTCGTCGGTGATCCGCTCGAGCTCAGCAGAAGAGACGCCGAGGATTTCGGCGGTTTTTTCCAATACCTCGCGGATGTGCGGGCGCGTAGGGACACGCGCCCCTACCACGGCATCGGTTTCGACGAGAAGACGGTCGAGGGGGATCTTCTTCACGAGCGCGCGATAGTTCACGGCGTGGTCGTTGAGGACCGCGGGGCCAACCGAGATGAAGCCGTTCAGCTTTACGATGTCAGGGATCAGTCCGTCCGAGCGCGAGAAGCCGTGAAAGAGAAAAGCTGTGAGTTGTGAGTCGTGAGTCGTGAGTTTTCTGATTGTCGCCACTACCTGGCCCCAACACTTCGCGCCGTGGAGGACGACGGGGCGGTTAAGCTCTAAGGCAAGCATGAGCTGCGCTTCGAACACTTCGCGCATAAGAGGCGGGATATCGCGCACCTTGAGACGGTCGAGGCCAATCTCGCCGACGCCAGCAGCGGGGTTGGCAAGGAGCTTGGAACGAAGCTCCCCTTCTACTTTACACTTTACGCTTTCAACTTTACACTCTTCCAGCGTCTCCCAAGGGTGGACGCCGAAAAAGTCGCGGCCAATCAGCAGCTCGCGCACAGACGAGTCGCCGCAGGAAACATGGCAGTGTGCGTCGGTCATCTCGCGCCCTTGCGGCGCTTGCCTGTCTTGGCACCATTGCGGGCGGCGGAATTCCTGCTGACATTCGGAATCGCCGTGACGATTGCCTCTGTCGCCTCGAGATCGCTGCGGCCGCGATAGATCATGCGGCCCGTGTCGTCGACTACATAGACAATCGGATAGCGGCCTCCGGCGCTGGGCTCCTGCGTGCGTCCAGCGTCCTCGTAGACAGGGAAAGTCACCTTCGCCTTCTTTATGAGGTTCTCGGCCTTCGCGGACTTTCCGCCGCGATGCGAACCAAGGACGACAAGCGGCTTCGACTTGTACGCCGACCACACGTTCTCGATGCGCGGCAGAAGCGCCACGCTGTCCTCGTCCGACTCGCTGAACACGTAGACCATGACGATCTTCCCGTCGAACGAGCTTTCGGTGAGCTTCTTCCCGCAGTACCAGTTCTCGGGCTCAAGCCCTTTCCACGGTTTTGAGAGGTCGACGACCGGCTTTGGCGGCTTGGCGCTCTTCGCCGGCTCTTCTGGCTTTGCCTCTTCGGGCTCCACCTCCTCGGGCTCTGCGGCCGGGGGCTCTTCGGCAACCTGGGGCTCGGGCTCCTCGGGGCGGAAGCGATGCCACTGCTCGACCCAGAAGTCCTTCGTCACGTTGTACCACTCGACCGTGGCGTCGCGCCCTATCACGGCGTATTCTCCAACCTTCGTGTCAGGCCAGAACTTGGCAACGACAAACTCCGCGGCCACCACAAGGCCGACGAGCACGACAATAACGAGAAGCGCCTTTTTCATAGTCCCCCCTATGTATTAGGCCCGAAGAATGCCGAGTTCGTATGCACGCGAAACGGCACTCGTCGCGTTCGGGCAGCCGAGCTTCGTCATGATACCCTTCAAATGCGTCTTCACGGACTCCGCGCCGATGCCAAGAGAGGCGGCAATCGCGTCGCGCTGCTTGCCGCTTGCCACTTCCCTGAGGACGTCGAGCTCGCGGGCGGTGAGCGTCGAAGGCGCAGCCTGAAACTCTTCGCAGACAAAATTCTGTCCGCCAGCGGCGATTGCGCGAATTGCGGCGACGAGGCGATCCTGGTCGACGTTCTTCGGCAGATACCCCTTCGCGCCCTCTTCCCGCGCCCTCGCCTCCTCTTCCTTGAGGGGCATTCCAGCCATCAGGAGCACGCGAATGTCGGGATGGATTTCGCGGAGCTTGGCGAGGACGCCAAAACCGTCGATGCCCGGCATCCTTATGTCGCTCAAGACGATGTCCGGCTTCGAAAGCCCCGCGATCGCGACTGCCTCCTCGCCCGTCGCCGCGAGTGCGCTCACGCTGAAGTCGCGCTCGCTCTCGAGCATGGCGGCCAAGCCCTCCCTGACCATCGGATGGTCGTCGACTATCATTATGGAGATCATGGGGTCAGTCTGTGCGCTTTTCATAGTTGGCGCCGTTGAACATGACGTCCTCGCCCTTGCAGAGCCACTCGGTGAGATCCTCGAGCTCACTGCGGCCCGGTCCTACCGACCAACCGGCGTCGGAGGGCGAAGCGGGTATCATGAGTTTCTCGACATGGCCGTCCGCGAACACGATATGGGCGAACAGCCCGCGCTTGCCGTTCGGGTGGTTGAAGCCTATCACCTCGTTGTGGTTGTACTGCAGCGTGCAGTCGTTGACAAACCCAGGACCCTGGTCCGTGTTGACGTGGACCTTGTCGTTCTCGACGAACTGGAGCTCGGCGAACATCAGAATGCGGTCTGCACGCGAAAGGCGGCCGTAGCCGATGTGCGGATTGTAGAGCTTCGCCTGCGCACCCTGCGAATTGTCGTAGCCGAACCGTTCGTTCATGACATAGCTCCACAACGGGTTCTGCTTGCTCATGGCTTTCCGATGCGCGGGGCAGACAAACACCTCGGAATTCTCGGAAACATACCGCCAGAGCGCTCCGTTAGTGAGGGCGTGCTGGCGCACGTCGAATTCCTGGTTGTACGCAGAGGTGAACCATCCGCTGCCCGCCACGTGCGAGGTCGTCTTGCCCTCGTACGCGCCACGCGAATCCCAGCTAAGCCAGCCATGCGCCTCGGAGAACTTCTGCGAAATCTCACCGGAGGAGCCAGAATTCCTGTCGAGGCCGCGAAGCTCGACCGACCCGGCGAGCGGATAGCAGGAGCTGGCCATCGCGTAAGAATTGCAGGCGGTTGCAAGGTTCTTGAGGTTCGTGAGGCAGCGCGCGGCGCGCGCGGCGTCGGTTCCGCCGGACAGCGCGGCGACAAGCGTGCCGATGAGGACGGCAAGTATGCCGACGACTACTATGAGTTCTATGAGAGTGAATGCCTTTTTCATGTCGGTGTCAGTCGAGTGGACGGTAGAAGAGAAGCCGCGTGCGGTGGGGATACCCGCCCGTCGCGCCGGAGGCCGTCGAGGGATCGCGCCAGACGAGCGCGACGGCGCGTGCGCCGAGCTGCGGGGGAAGCTGGTCTGCAGTGCCGCCGCCGAGAAGAAGCGGCTCCGCGCGGATGAAGACGAGGAAGAGCTGCTGCTTCGCATCGAAGCAGTCGCGCCAGAAGCCGTAGAGGAACTTGCGGTCGGCGTCCCACATCTCGTCCGTGTCGCCGGTCATCTGCATATCCTGCCCGCCGCCCGAGGAGAACACCTTGCCGTCGCTGCAGAGTCCGAACCAGTCGAGGTCGTTCCAGACCGTCTTCCACCCGGAGTTGCCGGATGCGCGCACGCGCCGCATAAACTCGCCCGCGACCTTCTCGAGATCATCCCACGCGAACTTCGCGTTGTCGTTGTATCCGTTCCAGGCATACTTGGTGTTGAAGTCCTTGACTGACATGGACGCATAGTCGGTAGCGCCCGCCATGACGTTCGTCGAGGCGCGGCGCCAGTCTACGGGCGTGTTCGCGAAGGCCGCCATCAGGACGTTCGTCGAGTCGGAGTAGGGATTGACCTTCATGCCGGTTCCCTCGCTCGTGAAGGGAAGGTCGTCGAAAGCCGCCTCGTCGATGGCCATCGGGTCGTAGGTCCGCCACATGAGGTCGGCGTTGAGCACATGATCGGCGTCGGCTGCATAGTCGTTGCCGTTCCAATTGCCCTGCGGAATTCTGCAGTTGCCGGAGTTGCCGTAGTTTCCGACCGTTCTGAGATTGGTGAATCGGGGCAGGAAGGCGAGCTCGTACACCGACTGGAGATACCCGGCGTCGCTCGTCGCCATGAATATGTCCCCGTCGCGGCCGTTGCCGCCGACGAGGTTGGTCTCAAGCCACTTCGACTTGGTTATGTTCCCTGAGGTCTCGGCGTACCAGTTCTCCGGAGCGTGGTTGTACCGGGGATCGGGCACCATGACCGCAGAAGGGGCGATCGTTATGGGATTGGCGGCGCTCTCGAGGTTCTTCAGACCGGCGATACCGAAGTCGAACGAGATGCCGGTACTGAACTTCAGAATCGGCCACTGGGAGCCGTCCAGCGCCTGCGACCCGCTGAGCAGGATTCCTATGGTCGGATCACTTATGGAATTCTGCGTTGAATCGTCGAGAATGCTCGCGGGAACCATGTCGACGATCTTGTCGTCGGCGTCCTTTATGCGCAGCCACACCGCGGCGTTGAGATGAACCCTCTTGCTCCAGTTCGGATCGGCGTTGAGCTTGCTCTTAAGGGCGTTGTCCTCGAAATCAGCATCGCGCGACCCGATTGTGCGGCCCTCGCCGCCGCTCAGCGCGGGGATGGCCGTGTGCGCCGCCGCGATGGTCGCGCCGTTCCCCCCTGGATCGCCCAGAACCGCGGCTTTTGAGGGAGTCCAGTCGGTGAAACCGCCCGAGGGATTCGGCTGCCGCGTCTGCGTCCACTGGTACGTGACCTTCAGGAGCTCGTTGCCGGGATTCGCAAGATCGGTGGCGAGCCTTACCCCGGCGCGCAGATCGAGATCGCCCTCCCAGATGGCGCTCTCCTCGTCCGTCATCTTCTCGGGGAAGTTGGGCCTGCCGCCCTCGAGCTTCACCGTCATCACGCCGGTGTTGACGTCGAGACCGTTGTCGGGAAGCGTGGAGTTCGCAAGGTGAAGCGCGTCAGAGGCGTTTTTCGTGCGGAAAGGGATCGTCGACTCGGAGGTCAGGAACATAGCGAACTTGCCGTCGAGCGTCCAGCTGGAAGTGTCGGATTCGTCCTTGTGCAGAAAAGGATATGCGACGAGCGTGTGGATGCGCCCGCCCTGGAATGCCTGGGCGAGGCCATCGCTCTTGACAGCCCAGCGGACGACGAGCTCGACCTTGCGGGTCGTTTCCTGGCTTGTGTCGGGAGTGAGCGGGCCGCCGTTCCAGCCGGTCAGCTCGCCTTCCGTCCGATCGACGCCGAACGACGGCGACCCGGCGAACTTCGGCTCGACGCCGCAGATCATCGGCACGCGCTCGGTCGTCGGCACGGCGAGCGAAATCGGGACGCGGTCCGCATCGAGATAGTCGGCAAGCGCGGTCATGCCAAGGCCGCTGAGCCGGTCGTACCACGTCTTGGCCTCCGCGCTCGGCGCAACTTGCGTCTTGTAGAGCGACGTCGTGCGCGAAAGCACGAGCGGGCCTCCCTTCTGCAGATACGCCATCTGGTAAGGCTGGTAGCGGCCATCCGAGAGGTCGTACGTCTCGATGGCGTTGTTGCCATTCCCGGAAAGGATCTTCTTGCCCCGAGGGAACCAGCCGTCGGTCACGAACGTCATGGCGGCGTAGGTCTCGAGCTGTGCCATGCCCTCAGCGGGATAGAAGCTGCCCGTACCAGTCTTGAGGAACTCCGCGAACGGACTCTTCATCTTTCCGATGGATCCCTTGTCGCCAAGGGCGAGATTGAAGTCGGCGAGCGAGATGAGAGGCATTTTCGACGAGGAGTCGAAGCTTATCTCAAGGGTATCATCGTCTATTTCGCGGAACTTCTCCATGAACGTATCCCACGCATCAGCGCCGGACGGAGCCGATCTGTGGCCCGCAGGCTCGAAGAGGTGTGCGGCCGTTATGCGGCGGTTCGCCGCGGACGAGCGCGGATAGTCGGCGACGAGGCGGTTTACGTCAAAGTAGTCAGAGACGTCGACCGCGCAGTACGCGAAGCGCCCGGTATCGTAGCCGAACGACTTCCATACGGCGGTCGGGGTCTTTCTGGACCAGTAGCGCACCTCGTTGACGAGCGCGGGCGGAAGATAGGCGAGGCCCTCAAACGTAAGCGTCGGCGCCGTCTGGGAGATGTCCTGCTCGCCCCCGCCCCTGAAGAACACGCGGTTGCGCCAGGTGTTCTGGGCCCTGCCGCCGACTCCCGGATGGACGCCGTCGGCTATGGCCTGGTCGATTTCGTCGACTGCTCGCGCGAGGGCGGCCTTCGCAAGCTCGCGCGAGGCGACGGTGCGCCTCAGATAGCTCGACGGGAGGCGCGCACGGCGCATGTAGGCCGAAAACGCGACGGCGGAGACTACGAGGAACGAAAGTACGCCGAGCACGATAAGGAGCGCCGATCCGTTTCGTTTCATTTGCGTTCCTCCTCCGAAAGCCTGTAGAAGTTTGGAAGGTAGTAGCACGTGCCGAGGTCGAGGTTTTCGGGCCGGTCGATCTTGCCCTCCTTGATCCTGATAAGATACGGCCTGTTCCACGGATCGCGCATCTTGCCGCCAGCGGAAAGCTGCACCATCGCAAGAATCGGGATGTCTCCAGAAGTCGCGCTCTCGCCCTGGCCGAGCAAAAAGCCAAGAGACGAGGAATCGGCCTCGACGTCGTTCATCTCCCTGAGCTCGTTTTTGCCGTTGCGGGAATAGTTCTCCCATGCGAGGATCGCCTGGGACAGGACCTTCACGTCGCCTCTCGCCTTCTCGATGCGGGCGCGCTCGCGCGTCTTGCCGACGGCGACACCGACCGAAGCCATGAACACCGCGATCATGGCGATCACGACGATCAGCTCGACAAGAGTGAAACCTCTTTTATTCAAAGTCATCGGGATTGCTCCAAATGTCGTCGTAGTCGTTGGGGACGCGGTTAGGCCCGCTGCTCTTGACGTTCACGATCCAGTTCTTTCCGGCCTGCGACTCGCTCTGCTTCACGTCGACCGGCCCGAACGCATCCTTGATCTTCGTATCGTCCCTCTTGAGCTCGCCGCGGCCCTTGAGGTATTGAATCCTCTCGCGCTCCTCGACATCGGTGTTGTCCTTCGAGTCGACCGCGCGCTTCCTGAGCTGGGGGCGCTGCCCGCCGCCGCGCTCGTTCCAGATGGAGAGCGTTCGGTGCAGCTCCCCGTTCCAGAGGTAGAGGCTGTCGGCTTCGTCACGCACGGCGGCGACATTGTCGCGGACCTCGTCCATGTCCATCAGTCCCGCGACGCCGGTGCGCCACGCGATGGACGACTGGTTGAATATCATCGTGAGGATCGTCACGAGCATCCCGAGAAGGAGCGCCGCGACAAGAAGCTCGAGAATGGTAAAGCCGCGCCTCATTGCCCGCCTCCCTCGTCGATCACGCCCTGGAATCTCGCCTCGGTGTAGTAGAGCGGCGCGGCGAAGAGAAGATTCTCCTTCGCCGCGGCCCTGAACGATATGCGCACGACGGCGCTGTCCTCGTCGTGCATCACGACGAGCGCGGCCTTAAGGTTGCCCGCCTTCTGCTTCGAGACCTGCATCCCCGACGGGAAGCCCTCGCCGAGGCTCAGGGCGCTTATCGTGCGCGTGTAGGCCGACTGGGCGAGGCTCTCGGGATTCGACACGACCTTGCCTGTGGTCCGGTTTTCGAGGTAGTGGCCCCAGCCGAGGTTACCCGGGGAGTCGGGAATCCTGCGGAAGGCCGACCACTTGACGTTCGTCGCGGTAAGCGCCGTGACAAGCGGCCCCATCACGGCATCGGCGTACGCGGCAGACGCGACGTCCTCGCGGCTCTGGCGCTCCTCGCGGAAGCCAAACGCGTAAAGGGAGATTATGCCAAGGACGCCCACCGCCATGATCATGATGGCGAGGTTCACTTCAATGAGCGTAAAGGCCTTTTTCATCAGTGCAGACCCTCCGTGGGCTTGTCGGTCGTGGCGACCGGCTGCGCTTCAAGCTCGCCCGACTTGCCGGGTCTTAAGCTGTATATCTGTATCGTAGACATTCCCGTGGCGCCCTCGTCAGAACCGTCGCCGGAGTTGAGGCTCACGTCGAACCACATCGTCTTGTAGTCGCCTGCCGACGTCTTGTCCTGCGGCCGCTTGTGGTAGGAGCTGCCGAAAAGATATCCATGGGGCAGCTGTATCTCTGCGAACTCGAGGCCATATGCGTCGCCGGCGTGCCATTCTCCCGCGGTGCCGGTCTCCTTCAGGACGTAGGCGTAGCAGGGAATCTCCTTCGTGTCGCCGGTGGAAAGGAGGGTGTCGCGGTTCTGCTCGGTCACGTTCTTGGTGGTCTGGCTAACGAGCGAGCGACCGTTGCTCGAGCGGGAGTTCATCTTGTAGAGCGGCACGAGGTTGTCGTTCTCCGTCGAGCCGCTGTTGGCGTTTTCGCCATCCTCGTCCTCTGCGCTCTCGACGAGACGTTCCTTGTCGAGATCTCCGAACTCGTCGTAGAGGAACGGGTCGATATACCGCGACACGCGCCCGGCGCGACGGACCGCGACCGCCTTGCCGACGACGATCATCGGCTCGGTGTCGGTCTCCTCGCGGAGAGTCTCGTTCCAGAAGTAGACCGCGACCGGCTGGCGGTCGATCTGCGCGCGGCGGTAGGCGGCGCGGATGAAGTGGTTGGCGTTCTCCATCACGCCGCGCTCCTCCATGCCGCGCTGCATCGCGCGATAGCCGCCTACGGTGACGGTACCAAGGAGGCCCATGATCATCACGACCATGAGCAGCTCGATCAGAGTAAATCCTCCTTTATTCATCACCAGTCCCCGTCCTGTCTTGACACCTTCATCTGGTCGGTCGGCTTGGAGTAGACGACCTTGAAGTGGCGGAAGTACCCGTGGGACGACTCGGGATAGCCGAAGTGCATCTGCGACGACTGCATCTTCTGCCCGTTCGCGTCCTTCTTGGTGCCTCTTATGGCCGTCATGAAGTCGAGCCCGAGGTCGCGGGACCCCCTGTTCCCCTGATAGCGAGATACGAAGAGCCCCGATATGTCGAGACATGGATTGCCCCTCTTGTACTCCTTCAGTATGTCGCGCATCATGTCGTCCACATCTTTCGGATCCAGCACGTAGACATCGGAGTCGCTGCGGTACTCCTTGCCCTCGCTGTTGGCCTTTTCGCCCGTGATCTTGGACTCTATGTTGCCGGGCCACTCGCCCTTCTGCGCGTAGTAGGTCTCGAATGCGGCCTGGACGATCTTGCAGCACGCATCGGCCTTCCTTATGCGCGCCTGCTTGATGGCGCCCGAGGCGGCGGTCGTCACGATGCCGAGGAGAATCCCCAGAATCGCGATCACCATGACGAGCTCGATGATCGTGAAGCCGCGCCTCACTACTGGACCTCCTTCGTCTGGCCGACGGTCCAGCTGTACACGTCGTCCTTACGGAGCCCGGTCGAATAGGCCTCGATCACGCCGTCCTTGCCGCAGCACCAGACGGCGGCCGTGGCGCGGATGTTGACCGTCTCGCCGCCAATCGACACCGACTCGATCACGCCGTCGCCGTCAAGGTCGAGCGCATAGCGCAGGACATGGTCCTGTATCGTGCCGCCGCTCGGCACCTTGGTGGACAGCGAAGTGGACGAGCCGCGGCGCTTCAGCACTGTGAAGGCCCACGGAGAGATCACGCCGAAGCGGTCGTAGCCGGAGAGCTGCGTCTTCGAGCTGTTCATCGTGAGGGTCATGTAACCGCCCTTCGCGAGCGGCAGCGCCGCCTTCTCGTCGAGGATGTTGTTGCTGTTGTGGCCATCTCTGAGCGCACGTGGCCACGAACCTTCCTTCTGAAACAGGGCGACGAGGGCCGTGGAAGTGTTTGCCACGAGCTCCTGGCAGCGCGCCTTCTCGGCCGACTTGAGAAACATCGAGACGGACGCCAGCATGACGCCCATCAGCGTCGCGATAATGCCTATCACGACAAGCATTTCTATAAGTGTGAATCCGCGTCTTTTCATTGTCAGTTGCTCATGTGCGTGATGTCGTCCTTCGCCCACTTCGCCGCGAGATCAAGTTCCTGTCCGGAGAGCTTGTCGCGGGCGATCCACGGCGGGAACGTCTTTCCGTCGGGACCAGAGCTCCACAGCGTGTAGCTCTGGTAGGGGGAGCGGGAGTAGTAGTAGAACTCGTGTCCCCACCCGTCCTGTATCGTCACCGAGTCGAGGATGTACTGGTCGCGGTAGGAGCCGTCGCCGTCGGGCGTGTAGCACGCCCTGCGAAGGGCGGGCGCGAGATGCTGGATCTCCATGTTGTCGAAGATTCCGGCGTCGCGCCAGTGCGTGCTCTTGATGTGCACGCCGAACAGGCTTATGTCCCTGTCGCACAGGCAAATGCCTTCGAGATTGGGGAGCCAGCGGGCGCAGACGGACTGGGACGGCATCATGAGGAGCTTCGTGACGTTCTCGTTTCTGCCGTTCCCGTTGTCGTATTCCTGGACCCAATTGTACACGGTCGTCCACTGTATGTCGTCGCCGATGAAGGGATCGCACGGATTCTGGTTGTTCTTCGTCCACTGCGCGTAGCCGCCGGCCTCGAAGTATTTGGAGTTGCCGCCCATCATGACGAAATAGCGCGGCAGGAGATAGCTCATCACGCCGTACTGGAACAGCTTTATCTCGCTCCAGAGAACCTCGTCCTTCTTCGAGGACAGCCTGTCCTCGACGGCGCTGTCCGCGGCCGACGAAAAGCCCGCGGCCGCCCATTCCTTCATGGACTGGTCACTGAACACCTCTTCGTATTCGCCAGATGCGGCCGCTTCCGCTATAAGGTCGCTCAGCTCGCGGATGTAGCCCGACATCTTCTCGGGGAACGGGAAGCGGCAGCCGACGGGCTGAGTGCGGCACACGGCCTCGACCCAGCGCCACGCCTCGCCCTCGTTGCCCCAATTGATCGACTCCTCCTGCTCCCTGAAGCTGCGATTGCCGTGGAGCTTGACGGGCGGATAGCACCCGAACGCGGCGTGGAACCCGGACAGGCAGTTCTCGAGGCGCTGCATGCGGGTGATCGTCATCGTCCGCGACTCCGCATCGCCCACCACGTTTGTGATGCGGAACGTTATCGCCATCAGCGACACGAGCACCGCAATGACGATCAAGAGCTCGACAAGCGTGAACGCGCGCTTCATCATCAGGCGCCACCTCCCGAGACGGACTGGATGATCTTGATCATGGGCAGGAACATGGCGACGACGATCGTGCCGACGACGACCGCGAGCACGATGATGAGCGCGGGCTCGATCGCGGCCGTCATGCCGGCGACCGCGTTGTCGACCTCGTCGTCGTAGGTGTTAGCGATTCGGGTAAGCATCTCGGCGAGCGCGCCCGTCTCCTCGCCGACCTCGACCATCGAGACGACCATCGGCGGGAACACCCAGCACTGGGAGAGGGGCACGGTCATGCCTTCGCCCTCCTTGACGGCGTCGTGGACGTCCTGCAGCGAGTTGGAGACGATGCGGTTGCCGGTCGTGTCGCGGACAATCATCAGCGACTGGAGAATCGGAACGCCGGAGGAAAGAAGCGTGCCGAGCGTGCGCGTCACGCGCGAGACGGCGGTACGCTGGACGAGCGTTCCCGTGACGGGCATCCTGAGCGACAGCCAGTCGAACATCGTCGCGCCCTTCTCGGTCTTGCCGACGATCTTCTTGAGGACGATGAGCACTACGACGCCTATTGCAATCGTGATGTAGTTGTGCTGCACCCAGTCAGACGCGTCGATGACGAACTGCGTGATCGCGGGGAGCTCCGCGCCGCCGAGCATGTCGGCGAACACCTGCTTGAACTTCGGGATGACGGTGACGAGAAGGAACGCCGTGATGCCGACCGCGGCGACGAGAACGACAATCGGGTAGATCATCGCGCCCTTCACCTTGTTCTTGATCTTCTCGCTCTTCTCGGCGAACTCGGCGAGACGGCCGAGGACGACTTCAAGGACGCCGCCCGCTTCGCCGGCCTTCACCATGTTGACGTAGAGGTTGTCGAAGATCTTCGGATATGCCGTCAGCGACTCGGAGAAGGTGCCGCCGGCCGCGATGTTCTCGCCAATGCCGTCGAGCGCCTCCCTCATCTGCGCGTCCTTCATCTGGCGCTTCAAGACTTCGATGCCGCGCATAAGCGGAAGGCCGGCATTCACGAGCGTCGCAAGCTGGCGCGTGAACTGCGTAAGGACCTTCGTCTTGATCCTGCCGCGCATCCAGCTCGGGAGCTTTATGTTGAGCTCCATGTTGAGGCCGCCCTTCTTCGCGGCGGGCGCCGCCGGTGCGCCGCCCCGTTTCGGTGCGGCCTTCTTCTGGGCTGCGGGCTGCGGAGTCGCCGCGCGCTTCACCTCGCCGAGCGCGGTCGGGAAAAGTCCCTGTGCGCGAACAGCCGCAATGGCGGAGTTGCGGTCGCCAGCTTCGATCTGTCCGCGCGTCTCGTTGCCAGACGCATCTTTCGCTATGTACTGAAATGTCGCCATGTTAGGAGTTGACCTTCCTCAAGTTTGGTTCAATTATAGCATTTATAGCATATTATGGCAAACGCCAAATCACTTACCTATGCAAAAACGGGAAAAGAGAGCGTCGAGCATGTCGGCCGAGTAGGTCGCGCCTATGGCCGCGCCCAGTCGTTCGGCCGCCGCACGGACGCGATTTGCAAGCAGAACAAGATCGGGAGGGATTGGGGGAGAGGGGGAGAGGAGCGTTCGCGCCTCAATCAGGGCCGACGCGTCGCAGCCAATGGCAGAATCGGCGTCGCCTGGCTCGGCCGCCTTGCGCTCGAGTTCCGCGGCAATTGCGCCGCGGAGCGTATCAAGCCCCTCGCCTGTCTTGGCGCTGACAGGAACTCCGATGGTTGTTGTTCCCGCGCAGACACTTGCGCGCCCTGCGGGTTCGGCTACGCCGAATCTTCCCTCCGCTGCGCTGCGGTGCATTCCCGCTCCACCGCTCTGCGTCCTAAAACCATGGCCAGTAGATTCCTCTTGAGTAGCGATTGTCGAGCGTGAAACTGCGGAGTGGTAACGAGAGCCATAATCCTCGGAGTTTGCTATCAGATCGCATTTGGAAAGGACTTCGATGACGGCGACTGTCCCGCACGTCCCGGCTGTCCCGCGCGTCCCGCCAGCCGGATCGCCATCGGCGGGGGTCAGGTTTAGCACAATGTCAGCCTTTTCCATAAGGTCGCGCGCGCGCGCGACGCCTTCGCCCTCGATGTCGTCGTCCGTCTCGCGAAGCCCCGCCGTGTCGACAAGCCTCACCGGCCAGCCGTCGATGTCAAGCCACTCCTCTATGGAATCGCGCGTCGTTCCAGGCGTAGCCGAGACTATCGCGCGGCTTTCCCCGAGAAGCGCGTTTAAAAGCGAACTTTTCCCGGCGTTCGGCGGCCCGGCAATCACCACAAGAGCGCCGTCACGAAGGATCTTCCCCTCCTTAGCGCGGCGAATCGCCTCGTCAAGTCGGGCGGAAATGGCGGCAACCGATGAGACTAAGCCATCGAAAAAGCAGCTCGGAAGCTCCTCTTCGCTTACATCAAGTGCATGTTCAGCCGTCGAGGAGATGTCTACGAGAGCGTCGTAGATTTCCCTTGTTTCCTTGCGACACTCGCCAGACACGCCACGGAGCGCGGCATCGGCCGCGCGGTCTGTCTTGGCGTCGACGAGATCGAGAACTGATTCCGCCTCGTCGTAGGAGAGTCTGCCGTTAAGAAAAGCGCGCTCGGTGAATTCGCCGCGTCGGGCGAGGCGCGCGCCCGAGGCGAGGCAGGCCTCGAGGACGCGCCGAGGCGTCACGGAGCCGCCGTGGCACTGGAACTCCACGACATCCTCGCCGGTGTAGGAATGGGGGCCCTTGAAGGCAAGTACAACAGCAGTGTCGATTAGGGTCAGATTAGGGTCGACTCTAATAGACTCTAAACTGACTCTACGGGGTTTGGGGATATGGCCAGTAAGCCGCTCGACGACTTGAAACGCCTCGGGTCCGCTAACGCGAACGATCGCGACGCCTCCACGCCCAGGAGCCGTCGCAACAGCCGCAATCGTATCCCCAAGACTCACTTCGCGTTTCTGAAGAAGCGGCGCATTTCGTCTGGCGTCTTGCACACGGCAAGCCGTTCGTAGCCATTGTCCGCGCGGAGCGCGCGGGAGATGTAGCTCATCAACTTGAGGTACGGCGTCTGCGCCTCGTCGTTCGCAACCGTAAGGACGATGATCTTCAAAGGCGAGTTGTCGATCGTCTCGTAGTCGGGGATGCAGCCGTTGGCGGTCCCCTCGTTGTCGACGATTGCAACGGCGCCGGCAATGCCGTGGACACTCGGGCAGCGACCGTGGGGAACCGCAATGCCGTGGTCGAGCCCCGTCGGCATCGACTCCTCGCGCTTCAGGACCGCCGCCGCCGCCTCTGCGGCGTTCTTGACGTGGTTGGGGCAGGCCGCGGCAATCTCGGCTATCATCTTCTCGATCGCCTCCTTCTTCGAGGACGCGCGGAACTTCGGCAGCATGACGAAACCCTGCAGATAGCGGCCGACGCCTTCGTGGCCGCGCTTCGCCGGCTCGCTCTGAGTGATCATCTTGCCTACGTCCTCCTTGCGGATGGGCTTGGCGATTGCGCGCGCGAGGTCGTTCATCTGCGAGGCGACCTCCATCCACGCCGTCATGACCATCGTCTCCTCGGCCTTCGTGCAGGTGAAGCGAATCTTCTTGCCGATGCGGTGGACAGACATGTCGATGTCGTCCATCGCGATCTCCCAGATGTGGTCGGTCTGGGAGAGGAGCGTGACGAAGAAGCCCTCCTTACGGAACTCCTCGACGAGTCGGTTGACGACGAGCTCGGCGACTTCGCGCGTCTCGAGCTCGAAGACGACTTCGCGGCCGCCGTCGGCGTCGGCCTTCGGGTGGCGCACGCCCTTCGCCTTCGGGTGGAAGAGCCCGACGAGCGCAGGCGGCGCGACGACCGTCGTGACGAGCGTCATGAGAATGCCGATGCCGAACACCTCCTGGGTGAGATAGCCGTTGGAAAGGCCGATGCCCGCGATGATGAGCGCGACTTCGCCACGCGGAATCATGCCCGCGCCGACGCGCAAGGCGCCAAGGAAGTTGAAGCCACAGAAGAGCGACGGGATCGCGCAGCCTACGATCTTTGCGAGGACGGCGAGCGCGGTGTAGATGCCGCCGAAGATCAGGACAGGCTTCGAGCAGAGCGCCGTAACGTCGACCATCATGCCCATCACGCAGAAGAAGATCGGCACGAGGAACGTGTAGAGGTTCGCGAGATTCTCCTGGACGAGGTGCTTTATGTCGGTGCGCGAGAGCGCGAGGCCCATCACGTACGCGCCGATGATGAGCGTGAGGCCGAGCGCCTCGAACATGCCGGCGATGACAAGCGCAAGGCCGAATGCGAGCGTCGCAATCGCGGCGTGCGCCCTGAAGAGCTTGAGGAGCCAGGAAATCTTCTTCGCGAGCACCACGCCGACGATCGTGCCGACGAGCCACACGCCGAACGCCTTCAGGGCCGTCGCGCCGATGGCGCCCCAGTCGATGCCCTGCGCCGCAGCTTCGCCTGCCGCCGCCGCCTCGCGCTGGGAACCGATGATGCCCATGCCGATGGCGAGCACGATAATGCCGAGAACGTCGTCGATCACTGCGCCCGCCATGATCGTGACCCCCTCCTCGGAGTCCATCTTCTTCTTCTCCGAGAGGATGCGCGCCGTGATGCCGACGGAGGTCGCGGTGGACATGATGCCCATGAACATCGCCGCAGGCGAAAGCGCCGCCTGGACGACCTTGCCCTCCTTCACGAGCTCGCCGAGCTCCGCAAGGCACTGGATGCCGCCGAGGAGGTCGGGGAGATACGTCGTCGCATAGACGGCGCATAGGTCGCCGAGGAGGAACGAGAGCACCACGCCGCCTACGCCCACGAGAGAGCCGGCAAACGCGTACTTGAGGAACATCTTGAGGTTGGTCTCAAGGCCAGAGAGGAACAGCAGGACGACGGACGCGATGGTGCAGATGCCGTAGAGCTCAGGCGTCGCGGCGAAGGGATTCCCGCCCGCGGCGGCCTGGGCGCGCAGGGCCTTGCCATAGAAGATGCCGTACTGGAACATGCCGTCGAAGCCGGGAATCGCGAAGCCGCCAAGAGCCCACGGGCCAATCAGGATGCCGGCACCAAGTTCGCCAAGGACGCTCGGAAGCTTGAGCGCAGTCGCGATCGACCCGCCTATCTTCGCGGCGAAGATGATTATGCCGATCTGCAGGACGAGGAAGAGCATCTTCGGCGTCATGCCGAGTTTTGCTGGCCAGTCGGCCGCCTCGGCTGGAAGCGCCTCGCCCGCGAACGCACAAGTCGCAAAGAGTACGCCAGCAACGATCAACCACGACTTCTTCATGACTTTAACCTTTTCAACTCTTCAACTTTCTCTAAAATGCTTCACCCTCGGCGACCAGTCTGCGGCCTCCTCTGGCGTCATCTGGGCGAAAGCCATCACGATGAGCCTGTCGCCTATCTTGCCCTTGTGCGCCGCCGCGCCGTTGAGGCAGCAGACATGGCTGCCGCGCTTCCCTGCTATGGCATAGGTCTCGAAACGATTGCCGTTCTCGACGTCGGCGACAAGAATCTTCTCGTAGGGCACGATCCCGACCGCTTCCATGTCGTCGGGGTCGAGCGTAAGCGAACCCTCGTAATCGAGGCACGCCTCGGTTACGCGTATCCTGTGCAACTTCGCCTTTAGTATCTCAAGTAACATCTATCACTAACCCCTGACTCCTGGCCCCTGCCCCCTAATTCCTCTCCTCGACCATTTTCTTCGTTACGACGACTTTCTTCATCTTCGCATTGCCCGGCGCTTCGTACATGACGTCGGTCATGAGCCGCTCCATCTCTGCCCTGAGGCCGCGCGCGCCTGTCTTGCGCTCAAGCGCGGTCTTAGCAAGGGACTTGAGGGCGTCAGGTTCAAACGAGAGCGAAACGCCGTCCATCGAAAGAAGCTTCTGGTACTGCTTGACGAGCGAGTTCTTCGGCTCGGTGAGGACG
>CACZHC010000036.1 GCA_902780865.1 uncultured bacterium | reverse complement strand
GCCCGGCAGGAAGCAGCCAAGGGAAGCAAAAATGGGGGTGGCGACAGGGCCAATGTCACGAAAGCACTGAAAAATCAGGCTTTCGCGGGGTCTGTCCCCCAAAAATCTATTGGGGTCGCCGCCCGGCAGGAAGCAGCCAAGGGAAGCAAAAATGGGGGTGGCGACAGGGCCAATGTCACGAAAGCACTGAAAAATAAGGCTTTCGCGGGGCCTGTCCCTCAAAAACCCTATTATACCAAATCTACACGCAGTGAGGCGGCGGCCTCGCATTAGACCACCGTCTCACGAATCCTTTAGCGGAGGCGATATTCGGCGCGCGGCGACTCCTCTTCAATTAATGCCTTCCTCGTCTTTTTAATAAGGCCGTCAGACGACTCGAAAAGAAGGGAGTCTTCCAAAATGGACATAAAGCCGTTCTTCTTGCGATAACCGTAAATACGCACATCGCCGTCGGCGAGCTTCTTGACCTGCTCAAGGGCCTCGTCTTCGTGCCCAATGCTGTCCACAAGCTTGTGCTTCAAGGCGTCATCGGCGGTGAACACGCGTCCATCGGCAAGTTGTCGGACGACTTCGACAGGCAGATTCCTGCCCTCGGCCACTATCCCGACGAAACGGTCGTAGAGCTGCTTCACGGGTTCTTCAAGTATCTTGACGTGCTCGGGCTTGACGGGCTTGAGGGGGTTTAGCATGTCCTTGTTCTCGCCAGACGCAATAGTCACGTCAGTGACGCCGATCTTGCGCGCAAGCTCCGCGATGTTGAAAGTGCTCATTATTACGCCGATGGAGCCGGTGAGCGTAGTTGGACGCGCCATGATCCAGTCAGCGCCCACCGCGGTGTAGTACCCGCCGGAGCAGCAGAGGTCGCCCATGTGCACGAAGACAAAGCGACCCTCGGAAGACTGGCGGAAACGGAGAATGGCATCGTGCAGCTCGTCCGCAATCGTGACGCCGCCTCCGGGAGTGTCGATTTCAAGGTAGAGCCCGGCGATCGACTCGTCGTTTATTGCCGCCTTGATCTTGCGAAGCGCCGTCGGCGCGCTTGTGTCATCAGTCGTGCCGAAGACGGGGTGATCTATTTGGGAGGACATGACTCCGCTTATGCGGATCTTAAGCACATGTGCCGCATCTTCGTCGCCGTTGCCGGAAAGCCATACCTTCTTGAACTGATTTGCGTCCTGCGGCGCAATGGCGATGGCATCTTGCGAGTCCATCGACATCTCCGAGCATCCTCTTAAGGCGACTGCCATTATTAGCGAGAACAAAAATACGACGCCGATGAAAATGCCAACGGAAACGAGGCATCCGGCCATGCAGCCAATCTTGGTATTTGTTTCCATGTCGACAATTATACCATAAACCAAATTTATCTGCACTAAGTGAGGCGGTGGAGCGAAGGTCCGAGCGAGCGGATACGGCGTATTCGCCGAGGTTCCGCGAGGAGGAGCCTTCGGCCACCGCCGAACGGCTTTCGATTTACAGGATATGGCCCATCTTCTCTCGCTTGGTGTCAAGATAGCGCTTGTCGTGTGCGTTTGCAGGGATCACGATCGGCACTCGCTCGACGATCTCGATGCCATAGCCGTCAAGCCCCTTCACCTTGCAGGGATTGTTCGTCATAAGGCGAACTTTGCGTATCCCGAGATCCTCGAGCATCTGCGCTCCCTCGCCATAGTCGCGAAGATCTGGCGCAAAGCCGAGCGCGACGTTCGCTTCGACGGTATCGAGCCCTTCTTCCTGCTTGCGATAGGCGTGAAGCTTGTTCTCAAGCCCGATTCCGCGCCCTTCCTGTCGCATGTAGAGAACGGCCCCGCGCCCTTCGCGCTCGACCATCTCCATTGCGGTGTGAAGCTGCGGCCCGCAGTCGCAACGTTCGGAACCGAGGACGTCGCCTGTGAAGCACTCGGAGTGGACGCGCACGAGAACTGGCGCGCCGTCGTCGACCTTCCCCTTCACGAGCGCAAGATGCTCAAGCCCCGTGATGCGGCTCTTGTACATGCTGAGTCGGAAATGTCCGTGGTCCGTCGGAAGATCGACTTCCTCGACTTTCTCGACGAGCTTGTCGACCTTGCGGCGATAGGCGATGAGGTCGGCTATCGTCATCATCTTGAGGCCGTGGCGTTTCGCAAACGCGGCGCTTCATTATCTCGCAGCAAAGCCCGACTTCCTTGAGCCCCGCGAGACGGCAGAGGTCTACCGTCGCCTCGGTGTGCCCGGCCCTCTTCAGTACGCCGCCTTCGCGCGCCTCGAGCGGGAACATGTGGCCGGGGCGTCTGAAGTCGGATGGCTTCACGCCGTCGCCGACGCAGGCAAGCGCCGTCATCGAGCGCTCCGCGGCGGAAATGCCGGTCGTAGTCGAAGCCGCGTCGATCGAAACGGTGAACGCGGTCTGGTGGTTGTCGGTGTTCTGCACCACCATCTGCGGAAGGTCAAGCTTGCGGCACCACGCCCTGCTCATCGGCATGCAGATGAGCCCGCGCGCAAACGTCGCCATGAAGTTGACGTTCTCGCACGTCGCGAACTCCGCCGCGCAGATGCAGTCGCCCTCGTTCTCGCGGTCTGCGTCGTCCGTCACGAGGACGATTTCGCCGCGCTTCAGCGCCTCAAGGCAGTCTTCAACCGAATCGAACATGCAACCCAACTTTCAACTTGCGGTCGGCACGGAGTGCCGCCCCTACCAACTTCAAACGTTCACGACCCAGGGTGAACGGGCTTCGTCCCTGCCTTGCACATCGGGCACTCTGCGGCCGTCCAGGTCTCGGGAGTCATCTGCATGAGCGAGAACATCGGGATGCGGCCGAACTTCACCTTGCCGCCCGAGCGGTCGACGAGCAGCACGACGCCGGCAACCTTGCCGCCCGCCGCCTTCACGAGATCGATCGTCTCCTGGACACGCCCGCCCTTAGTCACGACATCCTCGGCGACAACATAGCGTTCACCCTTCTTGATCGAGAAGCGGCGGAGAGCGAGAACGGTGTTGGGCTTGCCGGTCGCGTCAACGCCCTTGCCCTGCACCTTCTCGGCGAAGATGCACTTCACGTTGAGGTCGCGCGCGACTTCGTGGCCGACGAGGATTCCGCCGACCGCTGGCGAGATGACGCCGTCGATCTTCTTGCCGAGCTTCCCAGACTTCACCGCTTCGCGCGTCACCGCGCGGCAGAGCTTTTCCGCGATGCGCGGGAACCTGAGAACGTTCGCGCACTGGAAGTAGCGGTTGGAATGGAGCTTGGAGCGGAGCTCGAAGTGCCCTTCGAGCAGTGCGCCTGTGTCCTTGAACGCCTTTAGAACCTGTTTCTGTGTCATGTGGATTCCTTTCCTTTCAGTCGATCTTTAGAAGTTCTTCTCTTGAAAACGCCTGCTTCGCCGCATGATCGGGAACGGCGTCCGGGGCGATCGCGGCCGGTGGCGGCGCGGCGACGGTCGGCGGCAGCATGTTCGGCGCATATTCCGCAGGCGCGGCAGATGTGCCGCGCTTTGGGCGCGTCGGCATCACAAGGCGAATCGGCGCCGGCGGAAGCTCGCCCGAGGAAATGTCGGTCCTGAGTCTCTGCACGCCCTTTGCGCCCACCTGCCACGAAGTCCTCGCCGCGGCAAGTGCGACGCGTTCTTCCGCTTCGGAAAGGACGACGAAGGCGCAGGACGGGCCACTCTCCTGGTTGCGCTTGTCGGCGTGAAAGCCAACCGCCTCGTAGGGAAAGACGAACGCGATTGCAACGGGAATGACCGCAACCTCGAGGAGCGAGATCGCCTCGTGTCTCAACGAGCGCAGCGGACGCGGACGCCATTCGCTCATTCGTCCGCCTTCCCCGCCCTCTTCTCGG
This sequence comes from uncultured bacterium, assembly GCA_902780865.1. Classification (GTDB taxonomy): domain Bacteria; phylum Verrucomicrobiota; class Kiritimatiellia; order RFP12; family UBA1067; genus UBA1067. Next base: position 18,414 of record CACZHC010000036.1, on the reverse strand, counting down.
CGAAGAGAACGCTGGCGACGCCGCTGCGCCTGGCCATTGCGGCTATTTTCATAAGCTCGCCTGTCGCGACGCGGCGGTCGGCGAGGACGAGAAGCTTCTTGCGGTCAGACTTAGAGACGCGGTCTTCAAGATGGGAGACGAACGCGGCTGCCGAAGTCTCGTTGCCGATCGTGTAGCGGGCGTCGTCGAAGAACACCAGCGTCTCGTGCGGCATCGGCATGACAAGCGCGACGAGGGACGCGTTTTCGCCATCTTCAAGCCCGTTCGAATCGGGGAGGTCGAAAAGAGCCCCGCGATTAGTCACAAACGTCCCGCCGACCATGTGGAGCATGAGAAGCAGCAAAAGGACCGTCAGCCACGGAACGGCTGCGACGAGCGGCTTCATCCATGCCGGCCCGTGCCGCCATATCCCCTGGGTGCGCTCGGGTGTCCATTTCCAGGGACTCACTTCTTCGCCTCCCTCGTGGCAATGTATCCTGTGATCTGGCTCGCCGCCGCCTCCATCTCGACAACGATGCGCTCCATGCGCACGCGAAGGACGCCGTACATCACCGCGACCGGAATCGCCACGCCCAGGCCGAGCGCCGCCGAAAGAAGCGCCTCCATGGATGAGTTGAGGAGATCGGCGCGCGCGACAAGCTCCTGCGAGTTGACGAGGAGAACCGTCTTGATGAAGCCGATGATCGTGCCGAGAAGGCCGATGAGCGGCGATATCTGCCCTATGATCGCGAGAGCGGCGAGGCGGCGGTCGAGACGGCTTATCTCGGCGCGGCCCTGCGAATCAACCGCCTCGCGGAGCACACGCGCTCCGGCGTCGCGGTGGCGGATGGCGGTCGCGACGACGCTTGCGACGGGAACGGCCGTGTCCTCGCATATCGCGAGCGCTTCTTCGGCATTGCCGCCGCCGAGGACGTTGATGACGCCCTTGACAAAATCCTGCCAATCTATCTGGACGCGCCTGAGCTCGAAGAAGCGCTCGAAGAAGATGACGACCGCCGCGACGGCAAGCGCCACGAGCAGCCAGAACACGGGTCCACCTGATATCGTCATAGGAAGTTTCCTTTCCTCTTGATGCGCTCAATGCGCTTCGCCGCCTCTACCGACGCGGGAACGTCGCTCGCGACGACCAGCTCGAGCACATGCACTGCCTGGAAGTCGCGACCGCGCGACTCGTACTCGTCGGCAAGCGTGAACGCGGCGCGCGAAAACGCCGCGCGCGCCTCGTCGTCCATTCGCACGCCATGCATCCGCGCCATGCGGTAGGCGAGCACGACGTCCGTATAATAGCGCTCCAAGGCCTCGTCCATGCGCTTCAGCTTTTCCAGCGTCTTGGCAACCTTGTAGGAAACGGACAGCCGCTGGCTCGGCGAAAGCGACTCGTCCATTCGTATGCCGCGATAGGCCTCGAGCGCCTCCTGGTAGCGAGCGGGGTTGTCCGCTCCCATTGCAAAGCGCGCGTCCGCGCTAAGAAACTTCGCGCTGAGCTTGTCCGCCTCGTCGACACCGTCGGCAATGGCGACCCTCTCGAGGACGAGCACGGCCTCGTCAAACCTCGCAAGCTCAATGAGAGCCTCGCCCTGGACGAGAAGCCCGCGCAACGAAGCCGGAGAGCCGGGATACTTCTCGGCGAGACGAGTGACGATCTGTATCGCGGACTGGAAGTCGTTTTCCGCAAAAGCAGCGCGCGCAGACCAGACAAGCGCCTCTGGCGCGTCCGGGGAATCCGGCGCCTTCGCCGCATATTCAGCGAAGAGCTTGCGGGACTCCTGCCACGCGTCGCGGTTGTACGCGTGCTTCGCGAGCCAGAGGACGGCCATCGACTTGGTCTCCGCGTCGGACGACTCAGACGCAATGCGCCTGACAAGCTTCTCGGCCTCGTCGTCGAGCCCCTGCCCATACAGGCACATCGCCTCGAGGTAGTCCATCCTCGGCTTGCGCGACGCGTCCTTTTCTGCGACTTCCCTGAACACCTTCTGCGCCTCTGCGAACCTGTAGTCGCGGTAAAGTTCGCGCCCGCGGTCCTCAAGGTCCCTGAGGCGCACGAGGTCCTTTATGCGCGACGCCGACTCGGTGGAGGGATACTTCACGAGGACGGCGCGGTACTTCGTGAGCGACTCGTCGGTCTTGCCCGCCTCTGCGAGCACGTCGCCCTGCTTGACGATCTCCATCGCGCGCTCGGCATCTGTCGTCGCAGCCTCCTCGGCGCGGACGAAGGCCTCAAGCGCCTCGTCGTGCTTCTTTAGCTTCGCGAGCGACCAGCCAAGCCCGTCGTTAAGGCGCGACATGTTCTTTGCGTCCGGCCACGTCTCGAATATCTCGCGGTAGGTGGCAGCCGCCTCGTCGAAGCGCTCCGCCGCAAGATAGGCGTCCGCAATCCCGGAAAGGCCGTCCCGAGCGCCAGGCGCATCCGGCGCGGCGCGCACAAGCGAGCGCACGATCGTCGCGCCCTCGTCGAGCGTGTCGGGCTTTGCAAGCAGGAGCCGACCAAGGGCATAGCCGGTGCTCCGCTTCGATTCCGACGACAGGCTGCGATCAAATGCCGTGCGGAGAAGTTTCTCGTCGCCAAGGAATACGCTTGCCGCGGCGAACGCACGTTCGCTCGCGTTAGTGCCGCGGGCGGCGACGGCGCGCCATATTTCCTCGGCGCCGGACCTGTCGCCGGTCGCGGCCATGAGTCCCGCCGCATACATCTCGGAGTCTTCGTCGCAGATTCCGTCCGGAGTCTCCTTTACGACTTTCAGCGCCGCCGCCGCGTCCTTCTCCGACATGGCGATGCGCGCCTTGAGGCGCGTAACGAGGCGGGCATAGGCGGGATTGGCGAACTTCCGGTCGGCAAGAAGATAGCTTGCCTGCGCCGTCTTTCCGGTCTCGACGAGCGCAAGCGCGCGGTAGTAGACCAGCTGCTCGTCCTCTGGATTGCCCCATCCCTCGACGGCATCAAGAAGCTCCTTCCACTTCCCTTCGCGGGCAAAGCTCTCGACGACGACGACACGGGCGGCGGGGTTTTCAGACTTTGCGGCATGAGCGCGCGCAAGTTCCCACAAACCATCGCGAAGCGCCTCGCGCGCAATGGCGAGTTCGTCGCCAAACGCCGCGAAAGCGGCCGAGACGACCACCGCCGCGCCAACGAGCGATCTCGCTATGGAATTGCAGAACATTTCTGCATATTATACCAAATCTGCGCGAATCGCGCTCTGCATCACGTGCAGGCAAAGGCCTCCGCACGGCGGAATGCGGAGGCCAGGGAACGGGGGATCACTCGACAGTCACCGGCACGCCGCCGACCTTCTTGATGGTGGCCGTGCCGTAGCCCTTGCCGTTCACCAGCACGCCTGTCACGTTCACGGTCGTCGCCTTGAGCTTGCCGCTCTGCTCGGAGTAGACCTTGAACGAGCCCTTGAACGAGCCGTCCTTCGCCTTGTAGGTGAGCTTCAGGCCAGCCGGGTTCTCGCCCGCCTTCGAGTCGTCGAGAACGCCCTTCTTCATGGCAAGCTTGCCCGCCTTCGGGAAACTCCAGCGTCCCTTGTCCTGGCCAACGGTCATCTGGTCCGGCAGGTAATCCGTCAGCGCCTTCCCCGAAACCTGCGTCCAGAGCGCGCCCTCCCTGTCCACGTGGAACTTCGCGCCCGACACGAGATTCCCGGGCTTGCCGACGATCGCCCCGTCGAGGCCGGTGACAAGCACGTCGCCGCCGCCGCTCTGCAGCCAGAGAATGGCGGCGAGGCTGACCTTCTTCGACACGATGATCGGAACGCCGCACCACTCCTCGCCCACGAGGAGGACGCCGCTCGCAGACGCCTTCTTCCCGTCGGAGGCGATGACCGTCGCCTTGACCTTGCCCTTCTTGGCAATCGTCACGCGAATCGAACCGCCGCCACAGACGGCGTTGACCGCTCCAAGCCACTTCTCGGCCTGTGCGTTTGCCAACGCCTGCAGCGACTTGTCCTTCGACGTGAAGAGGTTGCGCGCGCCCTTGACCGCGTAGGAGCCGTACGTGCCGGCAAGTTCCCTCTCGCCAAGCACGACGGTGCACGCCTCCGCGCCTCCGACGAGCTCGACGGTCGTCGGGCCCTCCACGGACATCTCCGCCTTGCCCTTCTTGGACGCCTTAAGCGATATCTTCTTGCCGCCGACCGGCACGACCGTCGCCTTGAGCGCAGCCAGGATCGCGCCGGACTTCTTGTCCAGCTTCGCCTTGCCGACCTTCACCTGGATCGTGCCCTTCAACGCGCCATTGGCGTCGACGAGATAGCCGTTGTACTCGGCTGCCGCCGCCGTAGGCGCAACGGAAGCCGGCGGCTCCTCATAGAGATATGGCTCCGCGCCCCAGTGCGCGTAGAGCGCGAGGTCGGAAGTGATCGCCTGCGAGCCGATGACCTGCTCGCCGCCGCTCTTGGCCGTGAACCAGCCGACGAACGAATAGTGTTCGCGGACGGCGACGGGCATCTCGCCGATGGACTGTCCGTTCGTGACGTTCACCGTCGCAGCGCCGTCGAGCGTGCCGCCGTTCGCGTCGAACGTCACGGTCCACACGGGCTCGGGATCAGCGTCCTTCACCCAGTTCGCGTAGAGGTGGTCGCCGGACTGGACGATGGTCTCGGGCGTCACGCGGCGGCCTGTGCCGTTCGCCCCTGTCCACCAGCCGTCGAACGTGTAGCCGGGCTTCGCCTTCGGTGTCGGCAGCTCGCCGTAGGGCTCGCCCACGACGAAGGTCATGTTCGTCGTCACGCCGTCGATCGTAACGGGGATGCTCTCCGTCTCGTAGACCGTGTTCCACCACGCGGGATCCGTCACGATCGGCGGATTGTAGTCGAACACGATGGACGCGGAGTTGTCGATCACCGCGTTGCCCGGCGCGTTCTCGAGCACCCTCACGCGGTAGGTGATGTAGCCCTCGCCCTCCGGCGGCGCGACGTTCGGCTGCAAGATGCCGACGTCGGGGTCGTCCGGCCACTGCTCGCCGTCGGTCTTCGCCGGGTCGACGACGCGCATGTACCAGCTGATGACACCGGCCGTCGGGTCGTAGTCCACCGTCGTGCGCGTCTTGTAGAGCCCGTTCTCCTGCCACATCTCGCTCACGCCCGAGACGGCCCCGACGAGGCCGTAGTCAATCTGACCCGCGACGGAAACCTCGCCCATCTCGAAGGTGCTCCAGTCGAGGTGTTCGCTGAGCGGGTTGTCGACGAACACCTCCTGCGCCGCGACGCCCGCCTCGGCCTTGTTCTCGAAGTAGACGGTGTAGGTCATCCACTCGCCCGGCTTCACGTAGCGCTCCGGACCATTGCCCTCGGGCCCGACCATCTCGTTCGGGTCGACGGACTTCTGGGTCGACACGTGCTCGCCGAACCACTCGTCCTTGAAGATCTTCGTCTGCTCCTCCCTCTCGTCTTCCTCGGGCTTCTTGATCTTGATCTTCTTCTGGTACGGCCAGAGGCTCGGCGCAAGGCCGCCCTGAACGTTCAGCGAAACGGTGTATTCGCCCTCGTCCTGGTCGCCGGGGAACTCGATGATGCGGTGCTTCTTGTATTCGCCGCTGTCGATCTGCGCCTGGCTGTAGTCGAACGTCTGGCCCTGGCCGTAGTCCCAGTGGACGCTCCTGATCGGAATCGGGAACGTGCGGCCGCGTGCATCCGCGTAGGTGCCCCGCTCGGACCGGTCGGTGACGGTGATCCGCGCCGGCCATTCCTTCGCGTGCGGCTGGCGGTAGATGAACTTCGGCTTCGCGGAGATCCACTCCTGGCTCCAGAGCGTGAGACCCTCGATCGTCCAGTCCATGCCGACCTTCCAGTTCTTGTTGAGCCATGTGAGGTCGATGAAGTTCATGGAGACGTTGGTGTCGTAGCCGATGCTGACGCCGGCCTTCGACGGGCTGTTCTTCGGGCACTCGACCGACGCCTTCGCGTTGAACGTCACGTCCGCCTTGGCGGTAACGACCTCGAACGCCTTCACCTTCACGCCGAGGCCTGCGCTGACGGATGCCTCCAGCTTGATGTTGGCGTCGATTCCCTCCTGCGCATCGAACGAAATGTCGACGTCGCCGGTGAACGGCTTCGACTTATGCCACACGATGTCCTTTTCGTCCTCCTTCACGAAGCCGATGTCGAGATAGCCCTTGATCTCGGCGGAGGCGGTCACCGAGCCCTCGATCGAGCCGGACGCCGCATAGCCGATCTTGAAGTACGGATACGCCTTCGCGGCGGAGGGAATCGTCTTGTAAGCAGTCGGCACGAGGTCGTACTCCTGCTCGTCGTCCCAGCTGCCACCGAACGACGCAGTCGCGGTGATGTCGGCCTTGATCGACACGTCGCCGAAGATACTGAGTTCGCGTCTCGCGGGGCTGTAGAGCTCCCACACGACGAAATCCTCCCGCCGAATCGTCTTGATGACCTTCCGCCAGTAGCTCGTCAGGATGGTGCAAGAGTAGTGATAGTGCAGGTCGGGCGAGCACTCAACTTCGAACTCGATTCCCTTCTCGATCGAGCCGGAGACTTTCTTCAGCAGGTTCTTGGCGTCTTCGCCGATTCCATTTGCCTTCGCAATGCGATTGCCGTTCGCCGCGGAAACGCGTTTCGCGGCAGACGAGGACTTCTTGTCCTCAGCCGCGCCAGAGCTCCAGTACGACCAGTACTGCACGTAGAGGTCCGTCTCGTTGCCGTGTTCGGTCTTGAGCGTCCAGCCCGACGTCGCGTCGCCGGTCACGCCGACGATCCGGCGGAGGAACCAGTCGTCCTCCCCGTCCGCGTCCTTGTACGTGCCGGCGATGACAGAACCCGCCGCGAGCGGCACGCCCGCGGGAGATCCCGTCAGCCTCACCCAGTCGTCGCCGACGCCGACGACGGCGAGCGTTCCGGCGTTCGTCTTGAAGTTGGCGTCGTCGGGCATATAGCCGCCGAGCACGATGGCGTTGTCCTTGTAGATCGTCTCGAGTTCGTTCGTGACCATGATGCAGTTCTCGATCTCGAACTCGTCGCCAAGCGTTCCGTCGACATACCGCGGCTGCGTCGACACCGTGAACTCGCCGACGCTCGTGTAGTCGTGGACGATTTCGACGGAATTCGTCTCGTAGGTCTTGCCCCCCTCGTCGCCGAAGCGCCACACGACGGACGCGATGTTGGTGTCGTTCGCGTAGCCCGTCGCCGCGAAGTAGACCGTCAGCGTCGGACGGCTCGCGTCGATCACGCCGAACGTGGTGGATGTCCTGAACGGCGTCGCGGGCTGCGACACGAGCGGGATCTCCGTCGCGTCGCCCGCGGCGAGCGACACGGATGCGTTCGCGGAATCGTACTTTCCGTCCGTCGAGATGTAGGCGACGGAATACTTGCCCGGCTCGACGCCCGCGGCCTCCCATGTGCCGTTCGTCGAGACGTCGACCTTGAGGAAGCCGCCGTCCTCCTGGTAGAAGCGCACCTCGCCGTTTTCGACCGTACCGCCCTTCCATGTCGTCACCGTGCCAAACGCGCGCGCGGTCTTGCGGAGCTCGAAGTCGAGGCGACGTTCGCGCGCCGCCGTCGAGACGACGAGGTTCGTGGCGAGCTGCCCCTTGAACGACTCGTAGGGCTTCGCGAACACAGAGTACTCGCCGTCGTCGAGCCCCGTGAAGCGGTACGCGCCGAAGCCGTCCGTCCTGACGGTCTCGCCCGCCATGTCGCTCGCGCTCCTGAAGAGCGTGACGTCGCCGTACTGTACGACGGTGCCGTCGTCGCCCATCACGTAGCCCGAGACGACTCCCGGCGGAATCGCCGTCGCCTCGTAGCCGTTGACGTCGGCCTGCCCCGCGACCGTGATGGCGTTCGTCGTCGCCAGCGCGTAGCCCTTGTCGGCGACGAGCGTGTAGACGCCGTCCTTCAGCTGATCGAACGAGAAGTAGCCGTCGTCGTCGGTCGTCACCACGCGCGTGAACGGCTCCGCCCCGGATCCCTGCAGCGTCAGCTTGAGCGCGGCGTTTGCGAGCGGCTCGCGCGTGCGGCTGTCGAGGAAGTGCCCCGAGACCGCCGCCGCCATCTCGCCCTTCTTGATAAGGCTCGCGAGGCCGCGTATCGTGTAGCCGTCGAACTTCAGCTTTCCGCGCAGGTTCAGGCGCGTGGCGGCGTCCGCCACCTCGTCGGACGTGTACCGCGAGTCGAGCTTGAACCTGAAGCCACCGACCGGCTTGAACTTGAACGGCAGCCGCCCCGAGTCGCCGGGCTTGAGGACGCCCGCCGGATTCGACGCGCCGAGGCCGATGATCAGCACGCGCTGCTGCGTGAGGTTGTCGTTGTCGTCGTCATACGCGCCGAAGACCGTGTTCGTGTCGCTGTCCGCGTAGTTGATGATGAAGGTCGGCGCGTTCATCTGCGTGTCGCCCTTGTTCTCGTACACGACGTAGCCCGTGTAGACGCGGTTGTCGCGCGTACGCTCCGGCAGTTCCAGCTTCGCTTCGAGGACGGGGCCAAGCGCCTTCTTGTTGATGTACACCGCGTCGCGGAGCGTCTTGCCGTCCGCCGAGACGTCGTAGTAGCAGTCCGCCGCGATGTTGTGGATGTCGAAGACAGCGTACACGTTCGCGGAGTCTACGACCGTCACGCTCTTGGCCTTGATGCCGCCGATACGGATGTCGCTCGTCGCCGTCAGCCCCGCGCCCGTGAACGTGAAGCCCATGTCGCCCACGTTCGCCGCGATCTCGGGATAGACCGACCACAGCTGCGTCGTCAGCTTCTCGACCTTGACCGTCACCGTCGCGGAGGAAATCCCCGTGTTCTCGATGGCGAGGTACATCGTCTCGCCCGCCGCGTGCGGCGGCACCACGAGCACGACCGTCGCCGCGTCCTGCGCGAACGACACCGCGTCGTTCATCGCCGCCGTCGGCATGCGGCCGTTCGCCGCCATCGCCAGGAGCGCCGCCGCGCCCGAGCCGCTGATCGTCACCACGCCGCCCTCGGCAGGGAGATCCGCCAGCTCCCAGCCCTTCGCGACGCCGGCCGGGATCGTCTCTGTCGACGAGCCGACCTTCATCGCCGGCAGCTTCACCTCAACTGCGTCCTCGGTCCAGAGAGTGTTCTTCTGCAGGTTCTGCTCGAACACGTCGCGGTTCGGGTTCACGTCGATTCCGACGAGCCATTCGCCGGCCGGCGCGGCAGGCATTGCGACGCGCGCGGTGAACACCGCCTCGGCGCCCGCTTCGAGCGCGTAGTTCTGCGTCACCGTGCCCGCCGTCATCGTGCCGCCGTTCGCGGCGGACTTGATGCGCACCACGTCGCGGATCGACCCCTTCGCCGCCGCGTCGCCTGCGTTCTTCACCTTGTAGGAGACGGTCAGCCACTCGCCCGGGGCGACGCTCGCCGGCGAGAACGACACGCTCTCCACCTCGAGGTTCATTAGAAGCCGCGTCGTCGAGCCGGGCACTTCGTAGATGCCGATGTCGGGATAGACGCCCTCGGCGTTCGGCGTGCCCGTGTTGCGCGCGAACTTCACGTCCATGCGCGGCTGCTCGTAGTAGTCGTACTCCGGCGCCACGTCGCCATACGCCGCGTCCACGCACGGCGACTCCGTCGAAATCCGGAAGTCCCCGTTCTCCGCGTCGAGGAAGAGCGGATCGGCCTCGATGTTGTCGACGTTGTAGGTGTTCCACGATCTCCCGCCATTCTTGTAACTCGTGTTCTCGCCGCCGGGGTTCCAGAGGCAGCCCCGCGTGGAATGGACACTACCGCCGTCGCCCGAGAGGCCGTATTCCGAGTTGAACGCGGCAATGCAGTTCGTGAGATACATAGAGCTTGTGTGCGAGAAGAATCCGGCACGGTTGCCGAAGGCCACGCAGTTGACGGCCACCACGTCCGTATTGAACCCGATATAGGAGCCATTGTTGTGCACGGAAACGAGGCCGCGGTCGCAGTCGGTGAAGATGCAGTTTTCGAAGTGTCCTCCGGCGATGAAGCAGCCGTCCATCGCAGCATGGCTGAACTCGCACCCGTAGAACCTCGATTGCGCGTCGACATAATGGGCCATCAGACAGGCATGGGCGCCAAAGTTGTTTGCGGCGTGTCCATACAGGAACTTCGCGTAGGTCGCCTGGATGCTGGCATGCCGTCCTTCGACGAACACGCCACAGCATTCGCCGGGATACGGCTCGGAGCGGTTGCCGTCGCCGTTCGTGTCACCGCCCCACGAGTCGTCGCGGATCGACGTGAACACCACGGGATTGGCGAGCGTGCCATTCGCGGCGAGCGTGCCGTAGACGCTCAACCCTCTCCCATCGCGGGCGTACTTGTTATAGCTGTACTCCAGGAGCGGCAACTTGACGATTGCGCCGGCCTCGATTGTCAGTGTCGCGCCCTCCCTGACGGTGCACGTGCTCTGGACTTCGTACACCCTGCCGCCGACCCATGTCGTGTTGTTCGTGATGTTGCCATCGACGATGACGCTGCGCATGACGCCCGGCTCGTCGTCAGGATCGTAAACGGCGCGGTTCAGGTCGTTCGCGACACGCTGCCATCCATATCTTCCCGCCGTCATGTACGGCCAGCGGACGGGACGGAAGTCGGATTCGGAACCGGGATATTCCCAGCCGCGGCTTCCTTCCTTGATGCGGACCTTTAGCGTCTCGGGCGTGCCCGCGAAGACGTGTGGAATGTCGTTCGTCGGCGCGTGGCCGCGGAAGAACACGGTCTCAAGCGACGAGCAGCCTTCGAAGAGGTAGTCGCCCAGCTCGCGGCAGCCGCTCGGAATGGTCACGCTGCCGAGCGAAGTGCAGCCCGCGAACGCGCGATCCCAGAGCGAAACCACCTCCGTACCGATGTAAAGGTTGGTGAGCGTTGTGACGCCCTCAAACGCATTGTTCGCGACCATCCAGACATTCGATGAAATCTCGTAGGAGGCGGGTACTTCGCCCTTCACGCGCAAGAGCACGTGGCCGAGTATGACTTCCTCGAACGAACCGGCAGGCGCAGTGTCGTACCATGGCGTTCCGGCAAAGGCGTCCGTGCGGAGAATGCGCACGTTCTCGCCGCCCGTGACGGTCGTGAGCTTCGAGCATCCCTCGAAGGCAGACGCGCCGATTGTCGTGACGGACGCCGGGAGATCGATCGCCTTAAGCGAGGCGCAGTCCTTGAACGTCGCCGTCCCGATCTCCTCGATGCCCTCCGGCAGCTCGAACGCCGCGAGGAGCGAGCATCCCTCGAACGCACCATCGCCGAGTGTGGAGACTTCGCCGAAGTCTGCGGTGGCAAGCGCCGTACAGCCCTTGAACGCGTTTGCGGCGATGGAAGCGGTGCCGCCGGCCGTGAGTGTCTGAAGCGCCGTGCATCCCTCAAACGCGGACGCGCCGACCGTTGCGCCACCGCCGGCCGTGAAAGTATTAAGCGCCGTGCAGCCCGTGAACGCCGACGCGCCGATTGTGGCGCCGCCCTCGGCGGAAACGGTCTTCAGCGCCGTGCAGGTCTGGAAGGCGGACGCCGCGATCGTGGCCGAGCCGCCGACCGTGAGCGTCTTCAGCGCCGTGCAGCCCTTGAACGTGGTCGCGGCTATCGACGGCGAACCGCCAACGGAGACTGTCGCGAGCTTCGTGCAGCCCTCGAACGCGCTGCTGCCGAGGTTGACGGAGTTCGTTCCCTCGATTTTCAGCGAGGTGAGCGTCGCCTGGTTCTTGAACACGCCGACGCCGACGCCGATTACCTTGGCGGGCAGAACGAGCGCGGCGGGGAGCTGCCCCTTGAAGCCGGTCACGGTCGTGCCCGAAGAATCGTAGGTGAGGCGGAAGGTCGCGTAGAGCGTCCCCTCGAAGGCGTCGGACGCAACCGTGACGCCGCTTTCGAGTCCATTGACGTTGTCGAGGTTCGAGCAGTCCTTGAACGCACCTTCGCCGATGGAGACGAGCGAGTCGGGCAAGTAGACCGTCACGAGGTTCGAGGCGCCGGCAAACGCACCGTCCGCGATCACCTTCACGCCGTACGGCACGTCGACGGTCGCGGGGACCGTGCCCTTGTAGCCCACGAGGACGCCGCACACGACGACCGGTCCGTTCGCGGCGGCGTTCCAGATGCCGGAGTCGCGGAACGCGCCCGCGCCGCACTTGACGACGTTCGCGCCGCCCGTCGCCGCCTTGAGCGCCGTCACGCCCTTGAAGAGGTTGGCCGCGAACGCCGTCACAGTCGCCGGAATCTCGAGCGTCGCCGGAAGCGTCCCCGTGTAGCCCTTCAAGACGCCATTCTCGATCGTCAGCGCATAGGCAGGCGCGTTCTCCGTCCAGTGCGCGTAGACCGTGATCGCCGCCGTGACGACCGTCGAAGCCGTCACCTGCGTGCCGCCGGACGCGGCGGTGAACCAGCCGGCGAGCGTGTAGCCCGTGCGCGTCGCGGTCGGGAGCGTGCCGATAGCCTTGCCCTTCTCGACCTGGCGCGAAGCTTCGGCGCAGGTGCCGCCGTTCGCGTTAAAGGTCACAGTGTACTTCGGAATGGCCGTCCAGTGCGCGTAGTACGTGACGTCCTTCGTGACGACCGTGGACGCCGTCACCTGCGTGCCGCCGGACGCGGCGGTGTACCAGCCCGCGAGCGTGTAGCCCGAACGCGTCGCCGTCGGAAGCGTGCCGACTGCCTTGCCGGACTGGACGGAGCGCGTCGCCGTGGCGCATGTGCCGCCGTTCGCGTTGAACGTGACCGTGTAGTTGACGACGACAGGCTCGCCGCCGCCCTCCGCGTAGCAGCCCATTCCCGCCGCAAGGCACGGCGAGCTGTCCGCGAGGTGGAAGTCGCCGCCCGCCGCGTTCACGAAGAGCGGATCGGACGCGATGTTGCCGTCACCGGACGGAAGCGGCGTCGTGCAGGAGTACGTGAACTGCACGCCGTTCGTCGACGGCTCGTAGTTGGCCGTGGAAGCGTCAGCAGTCGCGGTATTGCCCCAGACGATCGAGTGGTCAGCCGTCGAGAGGCCGTCCAGACCGCCGCCGACCAGGGCGGTATTGCCGTAGACGGTGCAACGGTCGAGGGTGGAGCGGTATACGACGCCGGTTTCGCCGGACGTGTTGCCGTAGATGAGGCTGCCGACGACGTTGCAGAAGCCGACGGCCGCGCCGTGGCGAAGCGCCGTGTTGCCGTAGATCTGGCAGTTCTCGACGTCCGCCCCGTAGATCGTGCAGCGCCAGCTCTTGCAGCCCGTGACGACGCAGTCCTTCAGGTTGACGCCGTAGGACGCCGTGCCGGCATAATCCTCGTCCCCGCCGTTGCGCAGGGTGAAGCCGACGAAGGTGAAGTTCTTCGAGCAGTGGTAGTCGTCCACGCAGATGTTGGTGCTGCCGCCGTCGATGATCGTCTCCGCCGCGCTTCCCGTGGCGCGGAACGTCACGGGGGCGAAACCGCCGCCCCACACGCGGATCGGCGCGTAGGTGCCGGGCGCGACGAACACAGTTTCGCCTCCGCCGATCCACCCTTCCGCCTGCTGGAGGGTCTTGAACGGCGACTCGGCCGTTCCCGTGCCGTTCGTCGTGCCGTTGACGGCGTCGACGTAGAGCTTCTGGGCTACGGAGACTTCCCACTCGGCGTAGACCTGTCCGTTGGTCCAGAGCGCGTCGGCCACCTCGCACACGAGCGTATGCCGTCCAAGGTCTGCGTCGGTGGCGGCGAAGGTCCAGCTTGCGCCGGCGGTCGAGACGAGCGCGTCGTCGAGATACCAGCTGTAGCTGAGCGCCGCGCTTTCGGGGTCGTGCGCCGTAACCGTGAACTCCTGGCTGTCGCCCGCGAGGACGAGCACCTCGTCCGCGTCAGGCGTGACCGCGTCGATGACGGGACGCTTGTTCGCGTTCGCGTTCACGGTGAGCGCAAAGGTCTTCCAGACGGTGTCGCCGTTCGCGTCGTCCGTCACAAGCACCGAGACCAGATACTCTCCCGCGTCGTCCTCGATTCCGGAGAGAAGCCCGCCCTCCGAGAGCGCGAGGTGGCTTTCGTTCGGGAGGCACGTGATCACATAGTCGTCCGCGTTGGAGAAGTCGCCTTCCGCCCTGTAGAGCGTATTCACGGTGTCCGCCGACCCATTGGAGTAGGCCACATACGCTCCTACCTCGTTGGAGCCGTAGGCGAGACGGACGGTGTTGTCGGAATTGAGCGTCGCGGAGAACTCGACGGTTTTCCCGTGGCACGTGCCCTTCCAGACGATCGTCACATGGTCCGCCTGACTGTCGACGCGAAATTCCGAAGTCTCGACATAATAGTAGGAAGAGTAAGGACCTTCGTTGACGACAATCTTCGGCTCTTCGTCGATGGCCCAGGGAGACCACGAAACGGACACTCCTGTGCCAACGCCGAAATAGAGCGCGCCAAACTTCGAGAGACGCACCTTGTCGTATTGCTCGCCGAACCACGTGAACGAGAACGGGAGAGTAACGATGGGGTTGTGTTGGTAGGATGTGTCCTTCTCCGGCCAGTCGTCGCCGACCACGACACCCACGTCGTCGTTGAAGGTGCTGCCCTCGCCACGTGTGACCACCGTATACGGCAGGCTCCACGTCGCTTCGCCCACGTTGCCGGAGCATTCGAGCTGCACCGAATACGGGACGGCCTCCGTCGCGGCGGGAAGCGACGCCGTTTCGATCTTGAGGTCTGCGTAGGACGTCACGGCGATGGGTCCGCACTTCTCGCTTTCGCCGTAGGTGGTGTTGTAGGACGAGACCCAGTAGAAGTAGTCCGTGCCACCCGTCGTAGAGAGGTCGAGGTAGGAGGTGGCGGTCGTGGAGCCGAGGAGCGTCGCGGCGGCGACATTGTTGGCGGTTCCGCGGTAGATGCGGTACTCCGCCGCATTCGGCACGGCCTCCCACGCGAACGGAATGCCTTTCGCGGCCTTGGCGCTCGTGCCGGTGGCGACGGGCGCGGCGGGCGCGCCGGTGACGACGCCGCCCTCGTAGCAGCCGTAGTCGATGATATTGTTCTTGATGCGGCGGTCGCCCGCGAGATCTGTCGCGTGCGTGAAGTCGAAGCCGAGCACCTCGCCGCCCGCGTCGATGGCGGGCGAGCCCGCGATCAGGCGGTAGTCGCCGTTCGCGGCGTCGACGAACCACGGATCGGAGCCGATGAGGTTGGCGGAATACGCGACGTTCGAGCTGACGCTGGAACTGAAATTCGCGTCCTTGGGGTCGTAGACGTCATACGTGTCGCTGCCGCCGTTGGACTTGTTGCCGGTGATGATGTTGTTGAAGAGGTAGCAGGATTCGGCGCCGCTGACGTTGCTGTTCAAGCGTATGTTTCCGACGATGGTGGAGTTGTAGACTTTGCAGTGATAGAGGCCGCCTGCATAGCCGCTCCATTCGTTTGTATTGGAGTTGCCCGTGATCAGGCAGCTCACGACCGTCGCATTGGCCACGCCGCCGGCCGACCGGGTGGAGACGCAGTTCGAGACGACGCAGTTCTCTATCGTGCCGCCGGTGACGCCGCCCGCGTAGTCGTACCAGCTTGATTGCGGGTGGGAGCCGTTGATCACGGCGACGTCCTTGAGCGTCGCGTTGGAGCCGAGGCGGACGCAGTAGTTCGTGCCGCCGCCGTCGATAAAGGTCTTGTCCGGGCCCTTGCCGAGGAGCGTGACCTTGGACGATTCCAAGAGGGCGAACGGCTCGAACGTTCCTTCCGCGAGGCGGATCGTCTCGCCGTCAAGCGCAAGCGCGGCGGCGGCAGCGATGGTCTTCTTCGGCGCGGCGGCGGTGCCGTCGCCGGAGTCGTCCGTCTCGGTCGGATTTACCCAGAATTCCCTGTATTCGAAAAGCGCCTCGACCTCGTAGTCGCAGTCGATGTTCTCGATGGCGAGTTCCGGAGTTGTCACGCCCGCGACTTCGACACCGTTCGTCACCCAGCCGAGGAACGCGCGGTCGGTGAGCGGCTTGACCATGACGTAGGCCGTCGCGCCTGCCGCCACAACCTGCAGTTCAGATCCGTCCGAGAAGATGCCGCGCACGGGATCGGTGAACGCGTATACGGCAAAGCCCTCGACGCCGGGGCCCTTGTACGCGCCCGTGTTGTTCGCGGGGTCGCCCGCGTCGATGCACGCCGAGCCGGCGCGCAGGCGCAGGTCGCCGCCCGCGAGCGAGACGAACGTCGGCTGCGCCTCGTAGTTGCCGGGGCCGAGCTTCGTCATCGCGGGGATCGTGCAGGAGTTCGTGACCGCGGTCGGGCTATAGGTGGTGTCGGTGTAGACGTTGGCCTCCACGCCGTCGAGCGCGAGGTTGTTCACGACGATGGAGTTCGCCAGCGTGCAGTCCTTGCCGACGGCACGGCACTCCGCGCTCTCGGTGGAGGGGACGTTGATCGTGTTGCCGGCGATGGTGGAATCGACGATGTCGGTCTGGTAGCAGTGGTATTTGCCAGTGCCGCCGGTCACGTAGCAGCGCACGAGCGAGCAGCCGCGGATGGCGCCGTCGTAGCTGTTGGCGCTGTCGTAGTTCCGGATCTCGCAGTCGACGAGGTCGCAGTTGTAGAAGCAGATGCCGTCGAAGGAGAAGCCCTGGAACGTCGTGTGGTTGTCGTATTTGCCTTGGATGTAGCCCTTCTTCTGGAAGACGAACTTCGTGTCGGCGGCGCTGCCGGTGGAGCGGAACGTCACGCCGCCCGCGATGCCGATCTGCGTGCTGTCGGACGGACCCCAGACGTAGGTGCCGGGCGCGACGATCACCGTGTCGAACCGCTTCAGGTCGCCGGTGTGCGGGCGCGGCCACGGATGCTCCGCCGAGCCGTCGGCGGCGTCGGGATCGGCGGCGGCGTCCACGTACCAGTCGCGGCGGATGTTGACCTTCCACGTGACGGTGTTCGTCCAGCACTCGTCCGAGACGGTGCACCGGAGGATGGGCTGGTAGTCCGAATTCTGCATCTCGTAGAGCGCCTGCGTCGCCTCGAAGACGAGGTTCGTCTCCGTGCCGACGGTCACAGGCGACCCATAGTAGTAGTTCGCATACAGGAACTCCCACTTCACGTCGAAGGGATCGCCCGCCTCGTCCGTAACGGCCACGTTGAACGTGGCGGTGTCGCCGAGGTCGAGGAAGATGACCGCGTTCGTGTCGGCGGGCGTGAAGGCGTCGATCACGGGCGGGCGGTTCGGGTTGCGGACGATGGAGAAGCTGTAGAAGTTGGTGGCGATGCCCACGTAGTTCGTGCTGGCACGGACGGCGAACCTGACGTCGCATGCCTCGCTCAGCATGCCGGAGAGGACAGAGCCGTAGACGCCCTTGTCGGAATCCCAGTAGTAGTTCTCGTTGAGCTGAAGTCCGGCGGGGAGGCCGTAGGTTTCGAAGACGATGTCAGTCGTCGGGATGCCGTCGGTCACATCGCCGACATAGGCGTAGTCGCCGCATTCGGAGAATCCCACGCCGATCGTGCGATCGCTATTGAACGTGTTGCCGTCCTGCCGGTAGGCGTAGCGGATCGTTCCGTCGCTCTTGAGCGTGACGCGCGCGGCCCACGTGCCGGTGCCGGTGGAGAACGACTCGAAGCGGAACGACACCTCGTTCGCGACGTTCGTGTCCACGTATCCTTCCACGTTGGACGTGTCGCACCAGAACGGCGCGACGCCCGTGTAGTAGTAGAGATCGGAATTGTAGGGGTAGGTTTGGTCGACGCTGGCGTTCTTGAAGAACAGGAACCCATGCGTGCCGACGTATACCTTGTCGTATGTCTTGCCGGCGAACGGGAACGCGAACGGCAGGGCGTATTCGACGTTGCCGGAGCTCTTGCGTCCTTCCCAGAGGGGCGTCTCGTTCGCCGAGACCTGGTAGGAGCACGCGGCGGTCGTCCAGGAGGCGTGGACTTCCCGCCATTGGTAGGAGGTCTGGTCGCCGCCCTCGACGAAGAGGGTCTGGTTGTATGGTACGCCCTCCATGCCGTCCGGCAGCGTGGCCGGCGTGATGGAGAGGTCGTCCGCGAATGCGGGAGTGAGCGCCGCGAACATCGCGGCCGCAAGGGTCAGTATTTTTTTCATGGGAATGTTCCTATTGACAAAGCGTACGCCTGCAGTCGACTGTTGTCGACCGTTTTCGACGAAAATATGCTCGTGATGGTCGTAGATTTCATTGCGGCCATTCGCTTTAGCGACACCCAGTCGGGCACAGCCGTAGCAGGCAATTCCCCGACCGAACGTCATCATAATATCATAATTCCGCCTGCCAGCGCAATAGAAAATTAGAGGCTAGCCATGCAGCGGCAATCGACGGAAGGACAGTGGCAGACCGCAGCCATCCCGCGCATTATGGGACTGCTGCGCGCGGTCAGCACGGGAAGAGCGCCGTCAGTTCTTCGGATTAAACGGCGGCGTTCCCTGCACGGCATCGCAGGCGGCGTTCCACTTCTTCTTCAACGAGAAGAACGCCGGGCCACCCCTGTTCTCGGTCTGGATGAAGAACAGACGGCTATGGCCGGTCTTGAGGTTCGCGCGCTGGTCGGTCCGCATCGCGCCCTCGTGTCCAAGCCAGTCGTCGTA